>NZ_AP018448.1:2182500-2494285 GCF_030294945.1 Streptomyces graminofaciens
ATGGAGTCGGTAGTACACCGTCTCGCGCCGCCGCTCGTCGGGCGCACCGTCGTGTTACCGACGTTATGGGCGAGCAGGTA
The DNA here is from genome assembly GCF_030294945.1 of Streptomyces graminofaciens. Lineage (NCBI taxonomy): Bacteria > Bacillati > Actinomycetota > Actinomycetes > Kitasatosporales > Streptomycetaceae > Streptomyces > Streptomyces graminofaciens. The sequence goes on from NZ_AP018448.1 coordinate 2,182,581, forward strand.
GTGCGCGAGCAGCACGCTGCCCGTGCTACCGAGAGCTGTGACTCTGCATTTCAGATGGCGAGTTGAGCATTGGTGTGTGACTGGGCTCGCACACCAATGCCCCCTCCCGCTGACGTTGCGGCGGTACCAGAGTGGGTGGCATGGGCAAACGCCGTAAGCATGGCCCGCTCGGGCCTGGGTCGGGAACGCCGCCATCGGGCCTTGACCCTTGATCCTGGACACACGAGACACTGGATCCTGAGGATCTGAGAACGGACATCTCGTGGTCATGAAGAACTATCCGCCGCAGTTCAAGGCGGACGCGGTCGCGCTGTACCAGTCGCGTCCCGAGGCGACGATCAGGCAGGTCGCCGCCGATCTGGGGATCAACCCCGAGACCTTGCGGAACTGGGTCCGAGCGGCCGGAGCGAGCCGGCCCCGGGGGCGCCGGGCGGATGTGCCGACCGAGCCGCCGACGCCGTTGGAGGCGGAGAACGCCGCTCTGCGGAAGAAGGTCCGTGAGCTGGAGGAAGAGCGCGAGATCCTGCGGAAGGCGGCGAAGTATTTCGCCGGGGAGACGCGCTGGTGAACCGCTTCCAGTTCGTCGCCGACCATCAGCGCCGTTACGGCGTGAAGCGGCTGTGCACCATCCTGGGCGTCGCCCGCTCCAGCTTCTACTACTGGCGGGCGACGGCCGCGGACCGGGCCGCCCGGCGGGCGGCGGACGCCCGACTCGCTGCCCGGATACGGGTCGTGCACCGCGAGTTGGACGGCACCTATGGCGTCCCCAGGATCACGGCCGAGCTCCGCGAGGCGGGCGAGCGCGTCAATCACAAGCGGATCGCGCGGGTGATGCGGGGTGCCGGTCTGGCGGGCGTGCGCTTGCGCCGCAGACACCGCACCACTGTTGCGGACCAGGCCGCGGCGAAGGCCCCGGACCTCATCGGCCGCGACTTCACAGCAAGCGAGCCGAACACGAAGTACGTCGGCGACATCACCTATCTCCCGCTGGACGGCGGGAAGTTCCTGTATCTGGCCACCGTCATCGACCTCGCCTCACGCCGCCTGGCCGGCTGGGCGATCGCGGACCACATGCGCACCGGCCTTGTCACCGACGCCCTGTCCGCGGCCGAACGGACCCGCGGCAGCCTCGCCGGGGCGGTCATGCACAGCGACCACGGGGCCCAGTACACCAGCCGGGCCTTCGCCGACGCCTGCCGCCAGGCTGGCGTCCGCCAGTCCATGAGCGCGATCGGCAGCTCGGCGGACAACGCGCTCGCCGAGTCCTTCAACGCGACGTTCAAACGCGAGACGCTTCAGGGCCGAAAGCACTGGTCCAGCGAACGCGAGGCCTGTCTCGACGCGTTCCGCTGGCTCAACCGCTACAACACCCGACGCCGTCATTCCAGCCTCGGACAACGCAGTCCCATCGCCTACGAGACAGCATTCGACACAACAGCAACTACCCTGGCCCAAGCCGCATAGCCCGTGTCCAAGAATCCGGGTCAAGGCCCATCCGCTGCCGTGGCTCCGACACAGGACAAAGTCTTGTCCACCCGCGACGAGCTGGCCAATCGGCTCATCCGGGAGCTTGCGGACTGGCGCACCTGGGATGCGTACCGCAAGCGGTATCTGTGGGACGAGTACAACGACGGCATCACCGATCCTGACCCGTGCGAGTTGCGCCTGGTCGACCTCGTCGTGCCCACTCCCCTGCAGCACCCCTTCGTGGCTGCGCTGCTGCAGGAACTCGGTGAGTATGCCGCCGAATACGCCACAGAAGATCCGGCTGCTGTGAAGGCAGTAGCGGTGTACGACTCCTGGGCGCCGCAGCAGCCGAAGCGGGTTGTTCGCATCCATGGCGGCTGGTGGAGCCTGATCACGCGGTACCCGCGCGCCGACCCTAACGAAGTCGGGCCTGCGGTTGTCCTTATGGACGGCATCATCGACGCGCACGACATCAGTCCCGCACCGGCCCTGCCCGGATATCTAGAGACGATCATGGCTGCCGCTCCGGAGCGAGGCCGACCCGTTCCGGATGAGCCGGACGCCTGGTTCACGTGACGGACCAGCGTGGGTCGGCCGGTGCTCGCCGTATGAACGGGCCGCGCTCAACCTGCCAACTCACCGGACTCCGGTCGCAAACCCGACCGGCCTGGCGCTCACCCCCACCTGATCTCGCTTCTGGTCGCGCCTCAACTGGGCCTGGACGTAGGCAGAATGGTGCCATGGACGCTGGACTCACCGCGCTGCTCGGCGCCGCCGTAGGCTCACTTGCCACCCTCGGCTCCGCGATGGTCACCGGGCGCGCGGCGGCGCGCTCGCAGTTCGGCCAGTGGCGCCGGCAGCACCGCCGGGACGCCTCCGCGAACTACCTGAGCGCCGTGTACGACCGCGATGTCGCCCTGGACGCAGTGCGCGACGCGCTGCGGGCGGACCGGCCGGACCTGCGGGACGTCGACGAGAAGATGGAGCGCTTCGCAGCCCAGGTCCGCGGCGTCCACCGGGCCGCCGAGTTCGTCATCCTCGAGGGTCCGCCTTCCGTGGTGGAGGCGGTCTACAGTGTGGTCCACGCGGCCGACGACCTCGCCGAGGTCATGCGACGGATGGTGCGTGATGCCCACGCGGAAGACACCTCCCGCAAGGCCGCGGACACCGCGCTCGCCGCCGAGCGGGAGCACCTGCTGTACCAGGCCGTGAAGAGCCTCCGAGCGGCGGCCTCCGACGTCCTCGGCGATAGCCGGATACGCGTCTACTAGTCGCGGTCCTGGGCTCGCCAGCGATTCGCCAAGGTGAGGTCGTTCAGTGCTGTGACCTGCTGCGCAACTCGGTGCGGGCTGATCAGTGAAGTCGAAGATCAAAACAGCCACTCATCGCGTAGCGACGTCGTAGACGCCCTCGACGGGGCGCCACTGCCTGCACACTCAACAAACGTGCTGCGCATCATCACCAGGTTCGGCTGTCGGCCCGTTACGCGACCACGCTGCTGCGGGCGCTGCTTGTGCTGACCCACACCGAAGTCGCACGCTGACAGACGATCTCGGGCGCAGACAACCACCCGCGACCAGCACGAGTACGAGATCGCTGACTCAACCAGCCCCAATAACCTGCGGGTTCAAGTTGGACGAGGCTCTTCCTCATCAGGCCGATTCACCCCGCTCCAGGAGCGGCCTTGAGGTGGGCGGTGAGATCTTGAAGCGCGGTCCACGCCCCGGAGTCGGTTCCGTCGCTCAAGAGATAGTGCAGGGCAGGGTGCGCGTGCGTGCCGAGTTGTCGCGGGCGCAGGGCGACGGGTGGTCGTCGGGCGTGGGTGAGGCCGATGGCGTTGACGTCTCGGGCGCCGAGGGTGAAGGACAGCGGGAGGGGCGGGGCCTCCAGACGCGGGGTCAGGGTCAGGTCCGCGCGCGCTGCCCGGAGCGTGGTGAGCATCGTCACCAGGCCATGCTCGTCGACCAGCGCGGAGGCGAGGGCTTCGATGGCGTCCAGGGGAACGTCCGTAGCAGACGTGTATCCGTGCGTGAGCGCGATGTCTTGGGCGACGCCAGCCTTCGTACGCGTGATGCGGTGTGTGGCGATGGACGGTTGGTCCGGTGCGCCGATCGCGACCAGGTGGGTCGGAGCTGGTGACCGGTCGCGGGCCAGGTCCGTCAGCTGGCGTGGTGACCAGGGCAGGTTGACCGGCTCCGACGTACTCCAGCCCACCGGCGCCGCACCCGTCAGGTGGCGCCAGGCGGTCTCCAGACCGCGGCCGAGGACCAGGTCGTCGGTGGGGGCGTGGACCGTGCGGAACGTGACGGTCAACTGGCGTTCCGGGGTGGGCTCGGTCTGCTGGGTGAACGCATCGACGACCGTCGTGCCGGTCGGGAGGAACGTGCCCTGCTGCCAGGCGAGGGGGACCCCGGACAGGCCGTCGTAGAAGCCGCCGGCCGGGGCCTGGATCACCCACCGGTTGGGGGCGCCTCTGAGCGCTGTGCGCAGGGGGAGAGTGAGCCGGGTCTGGGGCGGAGTGACCAGGTGCAGGGCGCGGTTGGTGGCGCTCGTGGTGCGCAGGACGTCGGAGAGCCAGGTGGTGAAGGCGAGGACGGGACGGTCGGAGATGACGACCGCCGTGGAGTCGGTCAGGACGTCGACCGAGGGAACGGTGGGAGCGGAGGGGGCGACGACCTCCTGTGCGTCATCGGCCGACTGGTCCTGCGGGATGGCCACCACGCGTGTCGTACCTGCGGCGCGTGGCCACGCTGTCCCGCCGAGCAGCGTGGTCAGGCGTCCACACAACGATTCAGCGAGAGCTTCTGCTTCGGGTACCGAGGTCGAGGCGCGGGTCTCGGTCCACCAGTAGGGCGGCGGTGGCGCTGACACATCAGGGCCGAGGAGGCGTTCCGCTTCGCCGGGGATGTGGACCAGGAGGGGTGCCTCGACGGAGACCAGGGGACGGCCGGCGCGTGTGCACAGCTGGAGGACGCCGCCGTCACCGGTGGAGGTCAGTCCCAGGTCGGGGCCGCCTGCTGAGAGGCCGGCGATCAAGGAGCGGGTATCCGGCATCTTCGGGGTGAGGGCTATAACGTCTTTGGTCACGTCGGGAACTCGCCCACCCAGGAACGTTCGAGGAGGTGCTTGGGCAGGTACGCGGATTCGACGTCGACCGGGATGTCCGCGTCGAACGCCATGCAGGCGACGGCCAATGGGGCCAGAGCCACAAGGCCTTCGCTGCTCTTTGACCGTGTCTCGTTCTCGGTCCAGAACTCGCGATGCCAGGTGAGTGCTTCCGCAAGAGCGGTGTTGAACGGCTCCGGCTCCTGCCGCTGGTAGCGGTGGAAGATCTCCAGCGGCGGATAGAGGATTTTCAGCATCAGTTCGGCACTGGCAATACGGGGGGCTTCGGGGTCCGTCCCATCAATCGCGGCGGCCAGGGTGTTCCAGGTTTCCGGGCGGCCGAACCAGGCATTCTGCAGGGTCTCCACCCAGGCGTAGACGTACTCGTCGAACTCCACACCTGACGCGCGCAGGAATGAGACGGGTACACGGGCGAGTTGGTCGAGACGCTCGTTCTCCCGGCAGATCACCGCCAAGTAGTACGTGGTGAGCCAGTTGCCGGCGTGCAGATATTCCTGCGGGCCGGTTGCCGGAAGGTTCTTGATCTCACCTTTTCCTCCGATACGGCATGGGACAGGGCCTTCCGCAGCCGCTCCAGAGATGAACAGGCCCGATCCGACCTGCATCGCGGTGACCCAGGTCTCCCACGTCGAAAATTCCTCACCCGAGGGATCCGTCAGGCAGTTCCATTTGGCGACAGTCAGTGAATAGTCCAAGGCATCGAAGCGGTCAAACTCTGACGTTTCGAGTTCAGCAAGTGCTTCGTCGTTGCTTTGGACGATCGGCGCCATGGCTTCGGCCACGTTGTCCACGGGGAAGTCGTGACGGGAAATATGGATGACCACGCCCCTCCCTTTCTCAGTTGATTTTCATGTGTTCGATCACGACGCCAGCATAGAGGGTGCCGTCCGGCTCCTGGACCTTGACCAGGACGTACTGCAACTTCCTGTCCTTCAGCGCCTGTCTGAACTCTCGCGCGAGTTCGGCGTCCCGACCGCCACGTTTCGTCATCTCGCCCAGGATGGTCCGCAGGTACAGATACGTTCCCTGCTTCACTCGCATACCGGCCGCCCCGCCGTCGTCGCCGACGTGCGGTCGCCCAGGATCCTCGGGGTCGGCTCGTCCCTGTCGCCATTGGAGATCGTTTCCCGGCGCCTTGTCCTCAACGATCAGGATCTTGTCGTCCTCAAGCCTGTATGCGCCGTCGAACATGTGGGCCCCGGTGGGCGTCTTGGGGAGGTCGATCTCCTGAGCGTCCGGGAACTCGCGTCGAACGGCGTGGAGCCTGGAGGCGTCCTCACCCAGCTTCTCGGAGATCTTGCTGTTCGGAGGCACGTCTCCGAGCTGTTTTCCATAGGCCTTTTGAGCAGCGGCAAGGGCCTCGCGGTTCGATGTCGAGGGCGTCTCGTCGAAGGCCTTCTGCGCGTTCATGAGGTCCATATAGGCGCGACGGTCAGCGGTCCTTCTGTCGAGCCTCGGAAGAACGTCGTCGGGGGCGGTACTCCGCGGCAGCGGCTTCGCACCGAACCGGGTTTCGGACGGACCACTCGGCAGGTCGTGCTTGGCCACGAAGCGCCCTTGCGCATCCTTCGCGAGCTGGGGAAGTTCGACGCCGTCCACCAGTCCGATATGGGGTCTCCTGCGTCCGAGGGTGTCGTAGTGCTTCTTGCGCCACTCCGGGTCTTCGTTGGCCCTCCGGACATGCTCGTCCTGAATGGCCTTGCGCTCGGCAGGAGTCAGCTTCCGCTGTCCTTCGTCACGGGAGCCGTCGCTGTCCGCCCGATCCGCCCGATGCTCATCGGGCCCTGCCGACCGTGTGGCGCGGTCATGCGGCCCGCCATGTCCAGGTCCGGAACCGGTTGGGGTCCCCCTGCCCGTTCCCGGACCGTCTCCCGAACCATGCCCGACACCGTTGCCCGGAGCGCGCTCGCCCGTCCGGCCCACGTCGGCGACGGAATTCGTCCCCGCGTGAGCACCGACGAGTTCTGGCTCCCGGGTTCCTGTCACCGGGGCGCGAGACGTGGAGTCGTCCCCGGCGCGGGCGGCGGCCGACGGCTCGGCCTTGGCCTGGGAGGCGTGCTGGTGAAGGGTGCCGTCGGCGTTGAGCAGGTGGCCCTTGTCGGTGAGGCAGACGACCCTTCCGGTCGCGTCGTCGACGTACGGGATCGCGTTGTCGGGAACCTTGGGCGACCGGAGGGCATCGCCTCGCTCGAGCAGGTCCAGTGTTGCCCCGGAGTCCAGTCTCTTCAATGTGCTGAAGGCGTCACCGACTTTGACGTAGGCGAACTTGCCCGCCTTGCCGACATACGTGAACGGGTCGACGGCCCGGCCGACCTTGCCCACGACCGACACGGCACGAGCGGCCGCTCCGGTCCGGCCGACACCGGTGGCCGCCGCGCCCGCCCCTTCGGTGCCCAGCAGGCCCAGGACGTTGAAGCTGACGGCGCCAGCAGCCCGGGCCGGGTTGCTCTCCCACGTGTCCCAGGCGACAAATCCCTTGACGGTCTGCTTGTAGGTGGTGCGGGAATCGCGCAGCCACGAGGGGAGTTTGTCGTCGGGCACCAGCCACCAGGTGCCGAGGGTGGCGCTGGTCAGGAAGGAGGCAGTGCCGAGCTTGGCCAGGCCCGTCCACGCCTCGCCCGCCGCGTCCGAGCCGTCCGCGCCGAACAGGGTGCCCACGCCATGGACCGTGCCCATCACACCGTCGGTCCAGAAACCGTCCCAGACCTGCCCGGACGTGTGCGTGAACCAGTCCCAGCCCTCGTACTCCTGCTCGACAGCCGCGCCCCACGGGGTCTCCCCGGCGTGATCGAGGTCCTCGGCGCGATAGCCGTACATGTTCTCGCCGTGCGAACCGTCATCGACGGTGAGCGTGGTGCCGCCGACGAGGGCGGTGATCTTGTTGTGGCAGGCGCGTTCAGCGGCCTGGAAGGCGGCGACTGTCTGGTTGACCTCGCGCCATAAGCCATTATTGGTGTCGACCTTGTCTTTGTCCTTGCGCCAGTCGTCGTCCCCCGCGACCGAGTCCACGAACGTCCGCGCGTCCGCCTTCAGGGTGGCCAACTTCTCCACCAGCGGCCTGACATCGACACCATACTCATCCAACGCGCCAGCGACCTTCTCCAGATCGTCCGCGAACGCGTCCGCCTTCGCCTTCACCGGCTGCGTGGAGGAGAACAGGTCATGGGCCTCCGGGGCACGGTAGAAGGCCGACAACCCCTGGAAGGCGGTGTGCAGATCCGCGCCCGAAGCCCGGAACTGACCCGCGTTCGCGTACAGCAACATCACGTCGATGCCAAGGGTGGACAGATCCCCGAGGAACTGCGGTATCCCCGACGGGTCGATCAGCTTCGCCTCGTCCGCCATCACTGACCCTTGGCCGGCGTATCGACCCCAGGCAGCTCGACCTTCGGTTCCTTGGCCGCTTCACGCTGTGCGTTGGCCGCCAGAGTCAGGTCGCCCTCGACGTAGTGCCCGGTGGCCTCCGCAGCCCCGCTCAGCGACTTGGACGCCCGCTCGGCGATATAGAGCAGGTCACGGCTCCACTGCTGCAGAAACTCCCCCAGCGCCGCGCCCACCACGCCAACGGTGCTGGTGTAGGGCCCGTACTGACTGGTGATCATCCCCGCCGCCGAGGCGGCCTCCTCCAGGTTGCCCTGCATCGCCGAACCCGCCTCCGACAGGTTCTTCCCATGCGTACCCGACGTCTCCAGAACACCGCGCACCCCGACCGGGTCTATGTCCCACCCCGTCACACCGCTCTCCCAACCCCCGTACACGCCAAGAGCCACCCGATACAGAGCGTCAGCCCCTGCCGCCGCACCGACTGTCCCGACAAGACGAACGTCTCATCGATCATCGAACATGCTCTCGCGTACGCCACTGCGGACACAACATCGTGCTGCGGCATGAGGCTGGAACCAGTCACTTCACACGGCGAGAACGGGCGCCTGCTCGCCCCCCTTCAACCGAAGCGTCGCCACTACTTCGCCGACATCACGTTGTCTACACAGCGCCCCACCGTGCTCCGCATCGCCGCAAAAGCCGCGCAGTGTACCGCCGAGCTGCCAGTTCTGAGGCAAGTGCCGCCCGAACGGAGAGGCAGGTGCCTGACCTTGGCGAGGCTGGGTGACCACGAGGACCGAAGCAGCAGAACAGCCGTGCATTCGACAGTCGCGCCCACAGGCCAACGTCTCTGCCCCAGCCTTTCTGCAACAAGGAGAGAAGCGTGAGCATCATCGCAACGACAGCCACTGAGAGCGACGAGGACTTCCCCGCCCGGGCCCTCCAACTTGCCGACGCCCCCTCGATGCCCCCGACCGAGGCAAGCCTCGAGCCCAGTGACCGGCAGCCGTGCACTGTCCACCCAGACTGGTGCACAGAAACCGGCAACCACTACGACCACTTCGGAACCCTGCACACCGTCAAGGGCAATGACGGCCGGGAGCTGCTGAATGCGCACCTTCTGGATCTGTCTGGTTCGAAGCCGATCATCGGTCTGGGCGACACGGACACGACTGCGGCCGAGGCCCGCGTCAAGGCGACGGAGCTTCGCAGGTTCGCCGACGAGCTCGAGACCCTCGCGGACAAGGTGGAGGTCTCCGCCAGCCACGAGCCATCGGGCACTCCGCAGATGACCGCCTGCCCCGCTGGCGTCTCGTTCTGCGATGGAAACCCCAGGGAACACGAGGACCCGCGCGAACACCTTCACCACGGCCCGCTAATCGCCATGGGGGCTCACCGCCCTTACGCTTGTCAGCGCAGAAACGGCATCATGGCGTTCCAATTGTCCCAGGTCGACGACGAAACGCCCGGCCTGGACTTCGTGGCCGGCGGCGACTGGCCGACGCTCGACCTCGGAGAGGTCGACGAACTGATCAGCGACATGAGCGCGCACCTGGCGAAGCTCCGGGCCGCACGTACGCAGCTCGCGTGCCTGGTATCCGGGCGGACCGGCGAGACGGCCGCAGCGCTTGACCGCACCTGGATGTACGACGACAGATACGGCACCCGGCACACCGTCACCTGCCCGTCCTGGTGCACGACGGACCACACCTTTGAAATGAAGGGCAGGCCCCACCCGGCCGACGTACACCACCAGATGTACGGCGCTGTGGCCTCTGCCGAATACACCGAGGCCTACGAGGAGTACGAGTCCTGGCAGGTGCTCTGCGCACACCTCGCCGTAAGTCCGGACTCGACAGTCAGCCCGGCCTACCGAGTCCCGCACGTACTGGTCGAAGTAGCCGCCGACATGTACACCCGCCCGATGGGTCCGGACCAGCTGGCCGAGTTCATCGAAACGGTGGCCGGGCAGCTGGAAGAGCTTCGCGCCATGCACCCTCGGCTCACCGCAGCCCGCGCCGAATGGGCCGCGCGGAACGACACGACGGCCGACGCCGAGGCCGCGTAACCCCGCCGGGCCAGGGCCGCCACGATGCCTGCGGCTCCAGCGCCATGCTCCAACAGCTGTCGCGAACACCCAGCTCAGAGGCGTCGCCCGCCCCTCCGCTCCAGGGACTTTTCAGGGACTTTCAGCTCTGTCCGAGGGACTTCCGAGGGACTTTTTGCCGCCTAACGCGGCAAGCTCCTGAAAGATCGGAAAGGGCCTCCGACGCAGGTCAGAGGCCCTCTCCCAGGTAAAACCGCAGGTGGCGGCAGACGAGTCGGGCTGTACGCCGGGTTCTGTTCGGCATGCGATATGGACGCCAGAACATCTAATGAGCTCAACGGCGAGCAGGTACACCATCTGGACGGACAAGTTCCACCGGCTGCCGTCGGCGGCGGCTGACTTTTCACCCGTCGCCGAGAGCTGCTCTTACGGCGAAATCCTGCTGCCTCACTCCTCTCTCCATCAGGCAGCCAGATGCAGACCAGCTTGGGTCACCGGAAGACGGCGCACGGAGTGCACATCCGGATACGCAAACGAGACATCGAGCCCCGACCTGGTCGCCAAGCGCTGCTCTCGAAGGACCAACTCCATCTGCACCGGCCCGCCAGTTCGCTTCACCTTGTGAGACACCGACTCCAATGATTCGTAGAACTGCCATGCCGACGACTGAAACGAGAGCTCACCCAGCCCCGGAGCTGCCGCTAGGCGGAAAATCACACGGGCATCAGGCCTTGGCCCCGCCCCAGCCCGCGCAGCCGCCTTGCGTTCAAAGGGATCATCGGGGCACCCGCAAGGCTGCCCCTCGTCCGGCATCGGGGGAAGCGACCTCGAGCCGTCGCAGGCATGGACGAGTCCCCGTTCGCTTTCCAGAGCCAGTCGGTGCCTCACATTGGCCACACTGGCGACAATCACCGCGATGCCTTCTGCGTAGAGCTTCCGGGCATGAAGGTCGCCTCCGGAAGCGGCACACGCCACCTCTCCCTGATACAGCCCGGAAGCGCGCTCCGCGACTTCCCTGCTCTTGGTGGTCAAAAGCCAGGGGCGAAGCCCTGCCCGTCGCCCGGTCCGCCACTCTTCCGCCGTGATCTGGCCGACGAGTTTTTCACGACCGTATATCTGGGCCATGCCAGCACTCCTGCCCTTCGGATTCCGAGGATCCAAGGATGCACGGGTTCTGGAGCTTGGCTGAGCCGGTGTTCTCGTGTAGGGGCGAAGCCCTCACACAGCCGTCGAATCAGATGCAATGAAGCGGCCCACCGGACTTCATGCAACGCCCGCTGGATCACGTTCCGGTCCGTGCACTACGCCTGCCACCCAGCGCACCGGTGCTGAATTCGGGTAGAGAATGACCCGCACACCGAAGTCCATGAGGATTTCCTTACGGGCCTGGACATCCAACGCTTTGTCCCAGCGATCCTGCACGGTCTCTCCCGTCGCCCGCCGGACCATACCCGGCGAGCGTTCCGGCTCCAATTCGAGCTCCGCCAGCCGTTGCCCCATCGCCGCGTACCTCTCCCGGAACCACACAGCGTCATCTGGCGCGTCATAGAGTCCAGCCTCGCGGTCAGCGCGCAGGCGCTCGCGGCTGGCCTTGAGCTCGGCCACGCGTTCCGCCACGCCGTTCCCCTGGTCGTAGACCGTCTCGAAGATCATTCCATCGCCGAACCTCTGCAGAAACCATTCCTCCACGCACGCGTCCAGTAGCCGTGCCTGTATCAGTGGTGCAGGCCGACACTCCTTCGCACTCAGCCATCCCTTGTTCCGGGCAGTACACACGTATCGAGGCGGCTCATCGCGTGAGGTCTGCGTGTACAGCCGGTTGTGGCACTGCCCACACAGCGCCAACTCCGTCAGCATGTAAGGCCGGTTTGCACGGCGGCCGATCCAGGGTGTTCGCCGGGGAACCAGGGCCTTCTTCAGGGCCTCGTGCGTGGGACGGTCCCACAAGCCCTCGCAGAGCCGCATGGGGTTTCCGTCTCGGTCGATCACCGGCTTGTTCTGGTGCATCAAGTAGCCCAAGGCCGCCTCGGACAGAAGTATGTTCTTCAGGCTTGTCGGCTGCCACGGGCGGCCACCTGCCGGCTTGCCGTACATGACGGCCAAGTGGTCAGCGGGCGAAAGCTCTCCGGACCGGCTCAGGCGGGCCGCCTCGCTGCTGGCGGTGACGATTTCCGGATCGGCCAGGATGCGACGAGCGACCCTACGGATGACAGTCGAGGCGTGCGGATGCAGGACGACGTGATCGATCTTGCCGCCCATCACGGTCCGCACGTACTGGAACCCGTAGGAGGGCTTCCCCTTCGGGCGTCCCGCTGCCCGCGTCTTCTCCGTAGCGTTGCGGTTTCGGCGCTGGATGGCCCGCAGCTCCATCTGCGCCCCCCAGGCCTCCATAGTGAAGCGGTTCTCGTCCACCTGATCGTTCAGGTCCCACGGACCGTCATGGCCGTAGGTGACGAGTAGCTTCCCCTCGTCCCGCATCTTGTAGCCGGTGTTGAGGCAGTCCACGACGTTGCGGCCGAGCCGGTCCACGGCGGCAGCCACCAACCCGTCGTACGGACCCCTCTCATCGCGGAGCCAAGGGCCCAACTTCGGCCGGGTCATCGGGTCGGTCGCGCCCGACACCTCCCAGTCGTCGGCCCAGCCGATGATGTGGCCCCCGACGGAGGCCGCGGTGGTAAGCACGTCCTCGCGCTGCCGTTCCGGAGACGACGTAGCTAGCTTCATCCGCGACAGCCGCCGTACTCCTAGCAGGCACTTTCCGCATCCGTCGTAGGGGCGTTCGATCATGTTCAGGTCCGTACCGCGCAAGACTTCTCCGTTCCGAACACGCAAGGTACGGAGATTTGGCGGCCACACCTAGGATGATCTTGCTCAGCCCAGGAAGCTCAGACGAACCTGACGGTTGTCTTTAGAAATGTTCGTGTCCACCAGGCACACCGACTGCCACGTCCCCAGTTCCATGCGGCCGGCGACGACCGGAAGTGTGGCGTGGGGCGGGACGATGGCCGGGAGGACGTGGTCGCGGCCGTGGCCGGGGCTGCCGTGGCGGTGCTGCCAGCGGTCGTCCGCCGGGAGGAGGGTGTGCAGTGCGGCGAGGAGGTCGTCGTCGCTGCCGGCGCCGGTCTCGATGATGGCGATCCCGGCCGTGGCATGCGGGACGAAGAGGTTGAGGAGACCGTCCCGGTCGGCCGCCGCCTCGCGCAGGAACGCCTCGCACTCGCGGGTGAGATCGACGACCCGCTCACGGGAACCGGAGGCGACGTTCAGAACTCGGGTGGTGAAGGAATCGGACATGACCGCCATCCTCGCGCATCGTCGTGGTTCGAGCCCGCGGCGACCGCACATCCGGTGATACGGCGAGTCCACCTCGCGAGATGCCCATTGACCGTACACGGACCATCTGGCTACGTTCGGCCGCATGTCGCGTTCAGTCATGCTCACTTCGCGCGGTCACATCGACCTGCTGCGGGTGGCCTCCGCCGCGTGTCGTCGCGGCCACTGACGCCTTTCACCTCCTCCGGCCTGCCGCCGCCCTATCCGCACACCCGACGCCGCCTTCGGCCCCCGCTCGTCTCCGCCGGAAGCCGTCCGCTTCCGTCTGGACCCGTTCCGTTGAGCCGGGTCCACTGAGGCCAGCCGTGTCGACCGGCGTCCGACGCGGTGGTGTCGCAGGGCCGCCCCCACCGGCGCTCTCCTCCTCGTGGAGCTCTCATGAGCATCAGCCATGCCCCACCCGGACCCAAGACGGATGTTCCGGATACAGCCGACGCCCCGCACCGCTCTCCCGATCTCCCCGAAATCCTGCCGCAATGGCGACCGACATTCACCGGCCGGTGAGCACCCAGGCGGGCCCTGCCGGCGCCCAGAACGCCCACGCCGATGTCGTGACCGCCTGTTCCGGCGCCCAGGCGGCCTCCGCCGGTGCCCGCGTCGTGCATGCCGCGCATGTCGAGGGGCTGACCCGCTCCTTCGACGGCCGGGCCGTCATCGACGACCTCAGACTCGACGTCCGACCGGGCGAGTTCGTGGCCCTGCTCGGCCGCAGCGGCTGCGGCAAGTCCACTTTGCTGCGCATCCTCGCCGGGCTCGACCGCGACATCGAGGGCACCGTCCTCGTGGCGCGCCGCACGGCGTTCGCGTTCCAGGCACCGCGGCTGATGCCGTGGAGGAGGGTGTGGCGCAATGTGCTGCTCGGGCTGCCGGGCAAGCCCGAGCGGGCCCGCGCGAAGCAGGCGCTCACGGAGGTCGGCCTGGATCACCGCTTGGGCGCCTGGTCCAAGACCCTCTCCGGTGGCGAGGCCCAACGTGTCACCCTGGCCCGGGCGTTGGTCCGTGAGCCCGATCTGCTGCTGCTCGACGAGCCGTTCGGCGCCCTCGACTCGCTCACCCGTATCAAGGCCCAGCGTCTGGTGGGCGAGTTGTGGCAGCGCCGCGGCTGCGCGGTGCTGCTCGTGACGCACGAGGTGGAGGAGGCGGTGCTGCTCGCCGACCGCGTCCTGGTGATGGACCAGGGTGTCATCGCGTACGAGACCGAGGTCGACCTGGACCGCCCCCGTGACATCGCCGACCCCCGGTTCGCCGAGCTGCGCGGCCACCTCCTCGAACGGCTGGGCGTCGACACCGCCGCCGAGGCAGCCCGAACTCCCCCGGCGCCACGCGAACGCTCCCCCTCGCGGCGCCCCTGAACCCGACTTGCCCAACCGCCCGGAATCCCCCATGCAACGACGTCTCGCTCCCGCCCCGGCCCTGACAGGCTGCGGCGGGAACTCCTCGGCCGCCGCCAACGCCACGATCACGGTCGCGCCGAGGCCTGTCCGGGGCCCGCCCGAGGCCTGTCCGGGGCCCTCCGGCTGCTTGATCGATCGTTCGGGAAGATCGGCGACCTCCCCACAGTTAGTAGAAGCGTGAACAACGTGCGTGAGGTCGAAGTAGTCGTCATAGGCGCTGGTCAGGCAGGTCTGGCCGGCGCTTATCACCTGCGCCGCACGGGTTTCGAGCCGGAGCGCGACTTCGTGGTGCTGGACCACTCCCCCGGCCCGGGCGGCGCCTGGCAGTTCCGCTGGCCGTCACTGACGTACGGCAAGGTGCACGGAATGCACGCGCTGCCGGGCATGGAACTGACCGGCGCCGATCCGTCGCGTCCGTCCTCCGAGGTCATCGGGGAGTACTTCGACGCGTACGAGCGCACGTTCGACCTGCGCGTACGGCGTCCCGTCGACGTGCGGGCCGTGCGGGAGGGGGACGGCGGGCGGCTGCTCGTGGAGACCTCGGGCGACGCCGTGTGGTCGGCGCGGGCCCTGATCAACGCGACGGGGACGTGGGAACGGCCGTTCTGGCCGCGCTATCCCGGTCAGGAGACGTTCCGGGGTCGGCAGTTGCACACGGCGCAGTACCCCGGCCCTGAGGAGTTCGCGGGGCTACGGGTCGTGGTCGTGGGCGGGGGCGCCTCCGGGACGCAACATCTGCTGGAGATCGCCCCGTACGCCGCCTCGACGACCTGGGTGACCAGGCGTCCGCCGGTCTTCCGGGAGGGGGAGTTCAACGAGGGGGCCGGGCGCGCGGCCGTCGCGCTGGTGGAGGAACGGGTGCGCCAGGGGCTGCCGCCGAGGAGTGTCGTGTCCGTGACCGGGCTGCCGCTGAACGACGCGATCCGGCAGGGCATCGCGGACGGCGTCCTGGACCGGCTGCCGATGTTCGACCGGATCACGCCGGACGGGGTGCAGTGGGCCGACGGACGTCACGTGGACGCCGACGTCATCCTGTGGGCGACCGGATTCCGTGCCGCCCTCGACCACCTGGCCCCGCTCCGCCTGCGCGAGCCGGGCGGCGGCATCCGGATCGACGGAACCCGGGCGGTCGCCGATCCGCGGATCCACCTCGTCGGCTACGGCCCGTCGGCGAGCACCATCGGCGCCAATCGCGCGGGGCGGTCGGCGGTACGGGACATCAGGCGACTGCTGGCGGGCGAACCGGTCACCGCCTGAGCCCCGTACGACGTCCGACGCTCACCTGGAAGCGGTCGGCGAGGGCTTCTTGCGGTTCTGGTTGAACTCGGCGACGTTGCGCAGGTGCTCCTCATAGCTGGCCGTGAAGCGGGTGTCGCCCGGCTTGACCGTGACGAAGTACAGCCAGTTGCCCGGCGCCGGGTTGATCGCGGCACGCATCGCCTCCTCGCCCGGGTTGGCGATCGGCGTCGGCGGCAGACCCATGCGCTGGTACGAGTTGTACGGGCTGTTGATCTTCGTGTCGTCGACGCTCGTGTCCAGCGTGGAGCGGTTCAGCGCGTAGTTGATGGTGGAGTCCATCTGCAGCGGCATGCCGCGCTGCAGGCGGTTGAAGACGACCCGCGCCACCTTGCCCATGTCGGCCTTGCTCGCCGCCTCGGCCTGGATGATGCTCGCGATGGTGACCGCCTGGTAGACGTTCATGGCGTTGCGCTGGGCCCCGGCCGTGACCTGACCGCCGCCGAACTTCTTGTTCGCGGTGTCGACCATGAAGGCCAGCAGGGACTCCGGGGTCGACTTCTCCGCCAGGGGGTACGTCGCCGGGTAGAGGTAGCCCTCCGGATTGCCATCGGCGTCCGGCGGGAGCCTCAGCCCGGCCTTGGCCAGGGACTTCTTGGTGGCGCCGGCGGGCAGGGCAAGGGCCTTGTCGACGGCCTCGTACACCTGGGTCGCGCGCCAGCCCTCCGGAATCACCAGGGAGGTGGGGCGCTTCGCCTCGCCGCCACCGCTCTCCACGCTCAGCAGCGGCACCGCCACGGCGGTGGCCGCCACGACGGCTCCGGTCGCGATGAGGGCGGCCCGGCCCCGACGCGTCAGTCGAATCGTGCTCGGTGGCGGAGTGTTCGTCTGCATGCGGGCACGGTAACCTGCAAATCACTCCAAATCCGGCATATTCGTGCATACTTTCATCTTGTCGGCTCCAGTTCTGCCCCTGCTCGCGCCGACGGCTCCAGGTCTGCCCCCGGCCGTGCCGACGGCTCCGGGTCTGCCCCCGGCCGTGCCGACGGCTCCGGGTCTGCCCCTGCTCGCGCCGACGGCTCCAGTCGCGCGTCCCGCCGTACGAGTGCCGCGTACCGGCCGTCCCGTTCCAGCAGCTCCTCGTGTGTGCCGCGTTCGACCGCGCGCCCGGAGTCGAGGACCACGATCTGGTCGGCGCCCCGGACGGTGGAGAGCCGGTGGGCGATGGTGATGGTGGTGCGGTTGGCGGAGAGCGCGTCGATGGCCTCCTGCACGGCGTGTTCGGTGCGCGTGTCCAGGGCGCTGGTCGCCTCGTCGAGGATCAGGACCGGCGGGTCGCGCAGGATGGTGCGGGCGATGGCGAGGCGCTGCTTCTCGCCGCCGGAGAAACGGTGACCACGTTCGCCGACGACCGTGTCGTAGCCGTCGGGCAGGGACACGATGTGGTCGTGGATCTGGGCCGCGCGCGCCGCCGTGTACAGCTCCTCGTCGGTGGCGTCCGGCTTGGCGAAGCGCAGGTTTTCGGCGACCGTGGCGTGGAAGAGGTAGGTCTCCTGGGAGACGACGCCGACCGCGCGGGCGAGCGTGTCGAAGTCCAGGTCGCGCACGTCGACCCCGTCGATCAGGACGGCGCCGCCCGTGACGTCGTACAGCCTCGGCACCAGGCACCCGAGTGTGGACTTGCCGGCGCCGGTCGGGCCGACGACGGCGAGGCTGCCGCCGGCCGGGACGGTGAGGTCGATGCCGTCGAGGATCGGGCGCGACTTGGCGTCGTTGTCGTCGCTGCCGCCGTAGCGGAACTCGACGCCCTCGAAGCGGACTTCGCCCTTCACCTCGTCGATACGGACGGGATTCTCGGGCTCCGTGATGTCGATGGGCAGGTCGAGGTACTCGAAGATGCGCTGGAAGAGGGCGAGCGAGGCCTGGATCTGGACGCCGGTGCTCAGCAGGCTCACGGTGGGCCGGAACAGGCCCTGCTGGAGCGAGACGAAGGCGACCAGCGTGCCGACCGAGACGGACGGGCCGCCGAACTGGAGGGCGATGCCGGCGGTCCAGTAGATGACGGCGGGCATGGCGGCCATGACGACGGTGATGATGGACATCCGCCACCGTCCGGCCATGTTGGAGCGCACTTCGAGGTCGACGAGCCCCTCGGACTCCTCGGCGAAGGCCTTGGTGAGCGAGTCGGAGCGGCCCATCGTGCGACCGAGCAGGATGCCGCTGACGGAGAGCGACTCGGTGACCGTCGCGGCCATCGCGGCCATCTGTGTCTGGCGCTGGGTGGTGATCCGCTTGCGTTCGCCGCCGACCCGGCGGCTTATCCACACGAAGAGCGGCAGCAGGAGCAGCGAGACGACGGTGAGGCGCCAGTCGAGCGCGACCATCGCGATGAGTGTGGCCACCACGCTGGTGAAGTTGGAGACCAGGGAGGTGGCCGTGGAGGTGACGGTCGCCTGCATGCCGCCGATGTCGTTCGCGATGCGGGACTGGACCTCGCCGGTGCGGGTCCGGGTGAAGAAAGCGAGCGACATGCGCTGCAGCCGGCCGTAGACGGCGGTGCGCAGATCGTGCATGACGCGCTGGCCGACGGTCGTGGAGATCAGTGTCTGGAGTACACCGAAGACGCTGGTGAGCACCGCGCTGAGGATCATGCCGAGCGCGAGCAGGCTCAGCAGACCCGTGCGCCCCTCGGGGATCGCGGTGTCGAGGATCTCCTTGAGGAGGAACGGGGTGGCGACCGAGACGAGGGAGGCGGCGCCGACCAGAAGACCGACGATCGCCAGGCGGCCGCGGTAGGGACGGAAGAGCGCCAGGATGCGGCGCAGCTGGCGGGGCTGGTGCGGCTTGTCCGCCTCGGTGCGCCCGGGGGTCCAGGCGGGTTTGTCGTGGGGATGCATGGGCTCCTTCGGAGGTGTCATGGCCGAACGGGACGATGTCAGGCAACTGCCAGGGAGAGTAGCCCATCGTTACCTATACTCACAATGAACATGGTCCTGATATTGTTCCCGCATGACCAGCCCTGACGCCGACGGCCTGCTCGCCGAGCAGCTGCTGCGGCTGACCCGCCGTGTGCACCGCATCCAGAAGCACCACCTCCAGCAGAACGGGCTGGAAATCACCCCAGCTCAGTCCCGGCTGCTGCGCGCCGTCGCGCACTACGAGGCGCCGCCACGCATGGCTGATCTGGCCGAGCGGTTGGAGGTCGTGCCACGCGCCGTGACGACCCTGGTCGACGGGCTGGAGGCGAGCGGGCGGGTGCGCCGGGTGCCCGATCCCACCAACCGGCGGGTGATCCGGATCGAGGTCACGGACGAGGGGCGGAAGGTGCTGCGGGAGCTGCGCCATGCGCGACGGTCGGCGGCGGAGGAGATCCTGGCGCCGCTGTCGGACGAGCAGCGGGGGGTGTTGGGCGGGCTGCTCGACACGTTGGTCGATGGGGCGCCGGGGGCGGAGCGGCGCTGCTGAATCGATTCCTTTGAGTGAATGAAGTGAATGAATTGCCTTGGACGCATGACAGGGGCCCGGCGCAGTGTGCTGCGCCGGGCCCCTGTCATGCCGAAAGGTGTGGTCAACCGAGCTCGGGAGCGGGCTCCTTGGTCTCGGCCTTGGACTGAGCGGGGACCTCCGCCTGCGCGGGAGCGGGCGCCTCCGCCCGCGCGGAAGGCTCGCCGGCCTTGGCCGATTCCTCGCCGGGCTCGTCCTCTTCCTCCACGAACTGGATCTCCCCGTCGAGCATCTTCTTCGCCCGGTCGGTGTCCAGCGCACCCTCCCACTTCGACACCGCGAAGACGGCGACGCAGTTGCCGAGCAGGTTGGTGACGACGCGCATCGAGTCCATGATGCGGTCGACGCCGAGGAGGAGCGCGACGGCTCCGGCGGGGATGGCGCCGAGCGAGGAGGCGGTCGCCGACAGGGCGAGGAAGGCCGAACCGGGGATGCCGGCCATGCCCTTGCTGGTCAGCATCAGCACCAGGATGACGGTGATCTGCTGGCTGAGGCTGAGGTCGACGCCCACGGCCTGGGCGATGAACAGCGTGCCGATGGAGAGGTAGATGGACGCGCCGTCGAGGTTGAAGGAGTACCCCGTGGGCAGCACCAGACCCACGGCGTCGTCACGGGCGCCCGCCTGGCGCAGCTTCTGCATCATGCGCGGCATGACGCTCTCGCTGGAGGCGGTGCCCAGCGCGAGCAGCATCTCCGCACGGGTGTAGCGGACGAACTTCCACAGGCTCAGCCCGGTCATCAGCTTCAGCGCGACGCCCAGCAGCACGAGGAAGACGAGAGCGACGGCGTAGCAGAGGATGATCAGCTTGGCGTAGGTCTTCATGACGCCGAGGCCGTACTCGCCCACCAGGTGAACCATCGCGCCGAACACGGCGAGCGGGGCCAGCTTCATGATGAAGCCGACGATCGCGAAGATGACCTCCTGGGCCTGCTCGATGGCGGGCAGGATCTTGGGCACCTTGGTGTGGCCGAGGTGCAGCAGCGCGGCACCGGTGAGACAGGCGAGCACGAGCACCTGGAGCAGCGCGTTCTCGGCGAAGGCGCCGATCGCGCTCTGGGGAAGCGCGTTCAGGATGAACTCGCTGGTCGACGGGAGCGAGCCACCGGCGGTCTTGGCGTCGACCGCCGAGGTGTCGAGCTTCGAGGGGTCGACGTTCATGCCCGAGCCGGGGCCGAAGACATTGGCGCCGATCAGGCCGATGAGCAGCGCGGCCGTGGAGGCGACCTCGAACCAGATCAGGGCCTTGAGCCCGATCCTCCCGAACGCCTTGAGGTTGCCGGCCTTGGCGATGCCGACGACGACCACGCAGAACACGAGCGGCGAGATCACCGTCTTGATGAGTCGCACGAAACCGTCGCCGAGCGGCTGGAAGGTCGTGGACGTGTCCGGCCACAACCTTCCGACGACGATTCCGAGCACAAGCGCAACACCGACTTGCGCGAAAAGTGAGGTACGCAGCATGCGTGCGACGCGTCGCGGCAGGGACGGTACGGACTGCGGCACGGGCACTCCTCCGAAGGGACTTTCTGGTATGCGGAAAAGTGCTTCCGCGCGGATCACTATCGGGGAGATCTCGATCGCGGGGAAGACCGCCGTGTTTCCGGCACGTAAATCATCGAGCGGGCGTCACGGCGCACGCATGAGACGTCAACAGCCCGAACTGCCCGCCCTGCCCCCTCCGCTCCCTTTGTCCTCCGTCAGTACTCCCTGCACGGTGACGAGGGAACGGTCGTAGCAACCGCCCGATCCGTACAGCCGGTAGCGCTCGCTGGTCGTCCCGACGGCGTGCCGCTGGTCACGCGGAACACCCGCCGTGTACGTGGCGTCACCCGTGTAGGTGTCGTCGAGCCGGGACCACGCGGTCCGCCGCCCGCCGTACGTCCCGGTGACCGCCGCCCGGTCCCCCAGCGTCAGTACCGTCCGCAGCCGGTCGCCCGCACCGAGCGTCGTCGTGCCGTCCATCGTGTACGACCGCTGCGTACGGGTCGCCCTGGCCGGTCCGCGCCCGTCGACGGTGACCGTCTCGTCGTCGGTCCAACGCGCCTTGAGCGCGTCGGGGTTCTCGCCGTCCGACCAGGTGTGCACGGAGGTGTTGGCGAGGCTGCGGCGGACGGTGGTCGTCACGCGGCCGTGCGAGGTTTCGACGTAGCCGGAGACCGTCAGCCGGTGGCCGCCCTCGGTGTCGAGGCGGTGCTCCGCACCGGGCGTGTACGTCGAGGCGCTGGCGAGGTCGCCCGCCCGGGACTCGGTCAGCGCGCCGGTGACGTGCTCACTCTTCTCGTCCTGCCAGACGAGGACGTTGACCGGGGTGCTCCAGCCGCTCTGCCCCTCGGGGACGCCGACCACGGAGACCTCTACACGGTGCGGGCGGCCGTCGTTGAGGAGCCCGGCGAAGGGGGTGAGGTCGTAGCGGATGGGCTGGATGTCGAAGGCGCGGGGGCCCGGGATCACGTACCAGAGGAAGGGGTTGGACCAACCGCCGGTCCACACGGTCGGGAACGGCGCGGCGATTCCGGCCAGTTGCCCGTCGACCTCGACCTGCACCTCTCGGTACGGGCCGTCCGTCGCCTTGCAGGAGTACGGCGCCGAGTCGGGCACGGTCAGATACCAGTACTCCTCGCAGCCCCCGCCGGAGCCGGTGGCGTACACCTCGGCGACGACGCGTTCGCTGTTGCGCGGGGTGGTGAGGGTGTTGCCGTCCTGGAGGGTGAGGACGCGGTCGGGGGTGGTCTCGGCGGTCTTCGCGGTGGGTCTGGCGGCGTAGAAGGTCAGGGTGACCTTGACGTCGAGGATGCCCGTGTAGGTGTCGTCGACGACGTTGCCGATGAGCATCTCCACGGGTTGCGCGGAGCGCAGGGTGTCGCTGTAGCGGGTGACGTCCTTCTCGACGGACCACTCGATACCGTCGGGCGAGGGCTGGGGTGTCGACGTCCGGAAGACTTCCACGCCGCCGATGTGCAGATGGCCGAGGCGGTCGTACTGGCGGCCCTTCACCTTGCCGTCGAGACGCAGGACGACCTTGCTCCAGCTCCTGCCGCAGTCACCCGGGGGCGCATAGGTGCCCCTGTACGGCGTGAAGTCCCTGAACTGCGCCTCGGCGACCGTCACTTCGCAGGACTTGGTGTTCTTCGGTCTGGTGACGGGCGGGGCGGCGGTGATCGGGTCGTGCCAGTCGGTGCCGAACTCGGCGGGGACGGCCACCGGTTGAGCCGACCGGGCGGGGGCCTCGGCGGATTGAGCGGGGGTGGCTACCAGGAGTGAGCTCGTGAGGAGGGTCGCTCCGGCGAGCATGGACATGACGATCCGGCTTCTCATGGGCGGTGTTCTACGGGGAGTCGGCGTCCCGCCGCAATGAGGCCTCCGGCCAGAGCGGTGGCCGGAGGCTGACGGTCGCTCAGGCCTTCAGCTCCGCCTTGTCCCCCATCACGATCACCGGGTGCTTCGCCGGGTCGAGGGTGCGCAGCAGGTACTCCATGCCCGACTTGGACAGACTGACGCAGGCCGAGGTGCCGCTGCCGTGGTCCATGTGCAGCCAGATGCTGCCGCCTTTGGACTGGCCCTCGGGACGGGTCGGGTCGTTGGGCGAGGTGCCCTTGACGCGGTTGTAGTCGATGGCGATGACGTAGTCGAAGTCGTGCCAGTGCGACTTGGCCCAGTAGTGCGGGGCCTGGAAGGCAGCCGACTGGCTGTACGGGAACTTCGCCCCCGGGTCGGCGAGGACGCCGCCCGCGTCGGTGAGCGTGAAAACGCCGACCGGGCTGCGTTTGTCGCCCTCCTGGTGGTCGGTGGTCCAGCCCTTCTTGCCGTTGTGGCCCCGCCAGGTGCGGGTCTGGTCCCAGGTGGAGCCGCTTTTCGTGTAGAGCACGACCGTGGCGTCGGCGTCGTCCTTGCCCTCGCCGTAGACGGCCACGACCTGGCGGGATTCGGCCGGAATCTGCTTCTGCAGGCGGTCGCCGACGTCCGGGATGCGGGTGAGGTCGACGGTCTCTGGCTTCGCACGCTCGGACTTGCCGCCGGAGTCCGTGTCCGCCTTCGTTCCACCGCTGTTCGTGTCGCTCGAACCACCGCACGCCGCCAGGGACATCACCAGGACGCCGCAGACCACCGCCGCGACCCGTCTGCGTGCCGGACCGCCGACATCGCTCGCACCGGTGGTTCGTCCACGCCTAGTACCGCCTATTCGCATGCGGTCCATCGTCGCACCGCGTCCCGGGTATGTGCGCCCGCCATCCCGCGCATCGGATCGATCACGGGTGGTCCGGGCCGAAACTTTGCCCCGCAACGGAAAACCGTTTGCTTCCGACCTCGCGGTGACGCCAACCTTTCACGTCTGGCCGACGGGCCTCCATGCCCCTTTCCTCCCATTTCACTCCGACTCCCCTGCTCTCCCTTGCCCTCTTCTCTCCCCCTTTCACCCCCTGACACGAGCCACTGGGACGTCATGCAGATTCAAGACCTTCCGTATCCCGACCCGGGCGTGCCGGACGCACACTCGGGACCCCGATTCCTGTGGTGGCTCGGCCGGAATCAGCTCGGTGGACAGCTGAAGTCGCTGGCGTGGGGGCTGCTGCACTTCACGTCCGTCACCGGGCTGCCGTTCTGTGTCGGCTTCGCCATCCAGGCCGTGGTCGACCGCTCCGGCGCGCGCCTCGCCCTCTCGGGCGGACTGCTGGCGCTGTGCGGCATGCTCATCGCGCTCGGCGACACCTTCCTGCACCGGGCGGCGGTCACCAACTGGATCACGGCAGCCGCACGAGTCCAGCAACTGCTGGCCCGCAAGACGGCCCAGCTCGGCTCGGCGCTGACGCGGCGGGTGGCGGCCGGTGAGATCGTCGCGGTGTCCACCGGTGATGTCGAGAAGATCGGCTGGTTCGTGGAGGCCGTGTCGCGGTTCACCGCGGCGGCGCTCTCGGTGGTGTTCGTCTGCGTCGCCCTCGTCGTCTACCAGCCGGCGCTCGGCATCGTCGTCGCCGTGGGCGTGCCGATCCTCGCGCTCGCCGTACTGCCGCTGCTGCCCCGGGCCACGCGCCGGGCCGACTTTCAGCGGGAGAAGGCGGGCCGCGCCACCGAGCTGGCCTCCGACACCGTCGCGGGCCTGCGCGTCCTGCGCGGCATCGGCGGTGAGGAACTCTTCCTCGACCGCTATCGCGCGGCCTCCCAGGAAGTCCGCCACGCCGCCGTGCGCAGCGCCCGCATGTGGGCGCTGATCTCCGGCATCCAGGTGTTGCTGCCGGGGCTGTTGCTGATCACGGTCGTCTGGTACGGCGTGGGGCTGGCCCGCGACGACCGGATCACGATCGGCGAGCTGGTCACCGTGTACAGCGCGGTCATGCTCCTGTCCTACCCCTTGCGCCATTTCGAGGAGATCGCGATGGCCTACTCCTTCTCGCGGCCCTCCGCGAAGAGGGCGGCCCGGGTGCTGTCGCTGGAGCGGGCCACGGACACCGCGGGTTCGCTCGACGCCTCCGTGCCCTCCGGGGACATGCACGACCCGGCGACCGGCCTGCTCGTGCCCGCCGGACGCCTGACCGCTGTGGTGTGCGGCGACCCGGACGCGGCGGGGCGGCTCGCGGAAAGACTGGGCGGACACGCCGCCGAGGAGGCCTCTTCCGACACCTCGGTGCGGCTGGGCGGCGTCCCGCTCGACGAGCTGCCGCTCGACTCCGCCCGTACGGCCGTCCTCGTCCAGGACAAGGACCCGGTGCTGCTCTCCGGCACCCTGCGCGAACTGCTCGACGTGCCCGGCTCCGGCGACATCACCCCCGAGGAGGCACTGGCAGCCGCGCAGTGCGGTGACGTGCTGGAGGCCCTGATCCAGGGTTCGCTGGACGCCGCGGACCCGATGGACGCCCGGATCACCGAGCGCGGGCGGTCCCTCTCCGGCGGCCAGCGCCAGCGGCTCGCGCTCGCCCGGTCCCTGATCACGGACCCGGAGGTGCTGGTCCTGGACGAGCCGACGTCCGCCGTCGACTCGCACACAGAGGCTCGCATCGCCGACGGCATCCGGTCGCTGCGGGAAGGCCGTACGACGGTCGTGTTCACCTCCTCGCCGCTGCTGCTGGACCTCGCAGACCGGGTCGTGCTGGTCCACGAGGGCGAGGTCGCGGCGGTCGGCGCGCACCGCGAGCTGGTGCACGGGGAGCCCCGGTACCGGGCGGTGGTCACCCGCGAGACCGACGAGGAGGCTGCCGCTTCCCTCGGCGAAGTCCTTGACGGCGGTGTCGTCGAGGGCGGCCTCCGGGACGGCGTGCGCGACGGCGGCGCGGCGAAACACGATCCGCCGAAGAAGGACTCGCACCAGAGTCACGGCTCGAAACATGGCAAACCCACCCTCAGTGATGTGCTGAACGAACTGGAAGAGATCGAGGAGACCGCATGATCGGCGTGGCGCCACCGGCGTACGACCCGGCCGCCCCGACGACGGCGAACACGCTGCCCGTCGGTGCCCCCGCGACCGTCCGCGCCTATGTGGCCGAGCTGTTCCGCCGGCATCGCCGGGCCTTCGCGCTGCTCATCGCGGTCAACACGATCGCCGTCGTGTCCTCGATGGCGGGCCCGTACCTGCTGGGCGGAGTCGTCGAGCGCGTGTCGGACGGGGCTCGGGAGCTGCATCTGGAACTCACGGCCGCCCTGTTCGTCACCGCCCTCGTCGTCCAGGCCGTGTTCGTGCGCGAGGTACGGCTGCGCGGTGCCGTCCTCGGCGAGCGAATGCTGGCCGATCTGCGCGAGGACTTCCTCGTCCGGTCGGTCGGGCTGCCGCCGGGCGTGCTGGAGCGGGCCGGCACGGGTGACCTGCTGTCCCGGATCACCACGGACATCGACCGGCTCGCCAACGCGATGCGCGAGGCCGTGCCACAGCTGTCCATCGGTGTCGTGTGGGTCGCGTTGCTGCTCGGCGGCCTCGCCGTGACCGCTCCCCCGCTGGCGCTCGCCGTGCTGCTGGCCCTGCCGCTGCTGGTGGTCGGCTGCCGCTGGTACTTCAAGCGCGCGCCCTCCGCCTACCGCTCGGAAGCCGCCGGGTACGCCGCCGTCGCCGCCGCGCTCGCGGAGACCGTGGACGCCGGACGCACCGTCGAGGCCCACCGCCTCGGCCGGAGCCGCATCGAGCTGTCGAACCGGCGGATCCGGGAGTGGACCTCCTGGGAGCGGTACACACTGTGGCTGCGGTCGGTGCTCTTCCCGGTCCTCAACCTCACCCACACCACGGTCCTCGGCTCGGTCCTGATCATCGGCGGGGTCTTCGTCCTGCACGACTGGATCAGCCTCGGCCAGCTGACCACGGGCGCGCTCATCGCCCAGATGCTCGTCGACCCGGTGAACCTGATCCTGCGCTGGTACGACGAGCTGCAGGTCGCCGAGGTGTCCCTGGCCAGACTCGTCGGCGTCCGGGACATCGAGCCGGACGCGGGCGACCCGTCCGTGGCCCCCGACGGGCGCGACGTGCACGCGGACGGGGTGCGCTTCGCCTACCGAGAGGGCGTCGACGTCCTGCGCGAGGTGTCCCTGGCGGTCGCGCCCGGCACCCGGCTGGCCCTGGTCGGCCCGTCCGGCGCCGGCAAGTCGACCCTGGGCAGGCTGCTCGCCGGGATCTACGCACCCCGCGACGGCCGGATCACCCTGGGCGGTGCGGAGCTGGCACGGATGCCCGCCGAGGACGTCCGCTCCCATGTCGCGCTCGTCAACCAGGAGCACCACGTCTTCGTGGGTTCCCTGCGCGACAACCTCCTCCTCGCCCGTACGGGTGCCGAGGACGCCGAGCTGTGGGCGGCGCTCGGCGCGGTCGACGCCGACGGCTGGGCGCGGGCGCTGGACGACGGTCTGGACACCGAGGTCGGCTCGGGCGGGCTCTCGCTCACCCCCGCGCAGGCCCAGCAGATCGCGTTGGCCCGGCTGGTCCTCGCCGACCCGCACACACTGGTCCTGGACGAGGCGACCTCGCTCCTCGACCCGCGCGCGGCCCGCCATCTGGAGCGCTCCCTCGCCCGTGTCCTCGACGGCCGCACGGTCGTCGCGATCGCCCACCGGCTGCACACCGCCCATGACGCGGACGTCATCGCAGTCGTCGAGAACGGCCGCATCAGCGAGCTGGGCAGCCACGACCAACTGGTCGAGGCGGACGGCGCGTACGCCGCGCTGTGGCGGTCCTGGCACGGGTGACCTGCCCGAGGCCGCCGCCGTTCCGCACACGGCGGCCCTCGGCGGGGTCTGCCCCTTCTCGCGCCGCGAGCGGACTGGAGGCGCCCGGCCCGTGCTCTGCCGTTGCGCGGTGCCGAACGCGGGTGGAAGGCTGGTGGTGGCACCGGTTCGGGGGACGCCCGTGAGCCGCCCGGTTCGCGGGGTTCGGACCCCTGCCCAGCGGTCCGCGCGTCCACCGTCGTACGACGCGGTGGCACCGGGCCAGTCCCACCACTGGAGGTACCCGTGGACAGAGCCGGCGGATGGGGAGACGACGTCTACCAACCTGACGCATCCGACGTCCAGGATGACGCGGGGCTGCTGGACGCCGAGGACACCCTGGTCGCCGACGGTGTCGCCGACCCCCTCGACCGGGGCTGGTCGCCACCGGAGCGGCCATGGGCGGTGGAGCACACCGGTGTGACCGCCGCGGAGCGGCTCCGCGGCGAGACCCTGGCTCAGCGGCTCGCCGAGGAGCTTCCGGACGTGGCGTACCCCGACGGGGACGGTATCGGCGACTCCTCGGACACGGACGGCGAGCCCTTGGACAACGAGGTGGGTGCGCTGCGCTCGGGCCGCCTCGTCGCTCCCGACGAGGGCTCGCACGAGGACGAGGAAAGCGGGCTGATCGCGACCGACGTAGGCATCGACGGCGCGGCCTCCTCCGCGGAGGAGGCCGCGATGCACATCGTGGACGAGGATTCGTTGTCGGGCTGACGCCGACGGACTCCCCGTCGGGCTCGGCCCGGGGCTCCTGGTTGTACCAGGACCTTCCCGCGAAGCCGGCCGCAGCCGTGTCAGATGAAGTTCAGCGCTGCCGCCCCGCCCACTCCCCCGAGCACCATGAACACCGGCATCAGCACCTTCAGCTCGACCCAGCTGCCGGCCCGGAAGCGCATCGCCTTCGGCGGGCCCACCGGGTACCAGCGCTTGCGGCCTATCGGTATCGGCCACAGGATCGGGCAGCCGGACACCGTCAGCGAGTCCCCGATGTCGTGCACCAGCGCGCCGAGGACGATCGGCAGCCCGAGCCACAGGTACTCCTGGCCCGGCTGCGTGAACAGCCAGTCCGCCCCGTTGCCCGGCTTGTCCAGGACACCCGCGAGGATCCAGGCACTGGTCGCGGCCAGCAGCCACACCAGCACATCGCTGCTGGAGCCGCGAGCCGCCCGCCACAGCAGACCCTCGATGGCCAGCACCATGTGCACGAAGAGGATGGCCAGCACCGCCCAGCGGCCACCCGTGATCGCGATGACGGAGGCGCCGGCGCCGAGCAGCGCCGCCCACAGCCAGGTGTGCGTGAGGGTGCGGTGCCCGCCGGAGCGACGCGGGTCGCCCTGCTTCTTGGTCGCCTTGTAGACGGCGTACGAGAGCTTGTCGACGATCTCGCAGACCCAGCGCGAGAGGGGGCCGAAGGACCGCGAGATCGTGGCCGCCTTGTGATCCAGGTCCGGGGCGAGGGCGGCGCCCGCGCAGATCAGGGCACCGACGAGGAGGACCGGCCAGGGCATGGTGTGCCCGGCGGCGGCCGATGCCGCTCCTACGCCGAGCCAGGCCGCGGCTCCCGACAGTGAGTGTGCTGGTCCCATCATGGCCGTGCCCCGTCCCATTCCGTTCGTGCCGCTGTCCAGTCGCCTTGTGCCGCTGCCCAGTTGTCCAGGTGCGCTGACGCTCCGCCGGCGCCACAGCGTAGCGTTCGCGATCTTCGGTCCGGCATCCGATTCCCCCATCGGGTGCGCGGGCAGGCAAGATGGGGGCGTGACCCTCATCGATCAGCTGCCGCGGACCGCCGACCCCGACGCACTCTACGAAGCCTTCGAGTCGTGGGCCCAGGAGCGCGGTCTCACCCTCTACCCGCACCAGGAGGAGGCGCTCATCGAGGTGGTCTCCGGCGCGAACGTGATCGTGTCGACGCCAACCGGCTCCGGCAAGAGCATGATCGCGGCGGGCGCACACTTCGCGGCGCTCGCCCGGGACGAGGTCACCTTTTACACGGCCCCGATCAAGGCGCTGGTCTCGGAGAAGTTCTTCGAGCTGTGCAAGATCTTCGGCACCGAGAACGTCGGCATGCTCACCGGCGACGCGTCCGTGAACGCCGACGCGCCCGTCATCTGTTGCACCGCCGAGGTGCTGGCGTCGATCGCGCTGCGCGACGGCAAGCACGCCGACGTCGGCCAGGTCGTGATGGACGAGTTCCACTTCTACGCGGAGGCGGACCGCGGCTGGGCCTGGCAGATCCCGATCCTGGAGCTGCCGCAGGCGCAGTTCATCCTGATGTCGGCGACGCTCGGCGACGTCTCGATGTTCGAGAAGGACCTCACCCGGCGCACCGGCCGCCCCACCTCGGTGGTCCGCTCGGCCACTCGTCCGGTGCCGCTCTCGTACGAGTACGTACTGACCCCGCTGACAGAGACGCTCACGGAACTGCTCGCCACCAAGCAGGCTCCCGTCTACATCGTGCACTTCACGCAGGCACAGGCCGTGGAGCGGGCACAGGCGCTGATGAGCATCAACATGTGCACGCGGGAGGAAAAGGACCAGATCGCCGAACTGATCGGCAACTTCCGGTTCACCACCAAGTTCGGCCGCAACCTCTCCCGTTACGTGCGGCACGGCATCGGTGTGCATCACGCCGGCATGCTCCCCAAGTACCGGCGTCTGGTGGAGAAGCTGGCCCAGGCCGGTCTGCTGAAGGTCATCTGCGGCACGGACACACTCGGCGTCGGCGTCAACGTCCCCATCCGTACGGTGCTGTTCACGGCCCTGACGAAGTACGACGGCAACCGGGTGCGGACGCTGCGTGCCCGTGAGTTCCACCAGATCGCGGGCCGCGCCGGGCGAGCCGGGTTCGACACGGCGGGCTACGTGGTGGGGCAGGCGCCCGAGCACGTCATCGAGAACGAGAAGGCACTCTCGAAGGCGGGCGACGACCCGAAGAAGCGCCGCAAGGTGGTGCGGAAGAAGGCGCCCGAGGGGTTCGTCGGCTGGACGGACAACACCTTCGAGAAGCTCATCGCCTCCGAGCCCGAGCCGCTCACGTCCCGTTTCCGGGTGACGCACACGATGCTGCTGTCGGTGATCGCCCGTCCGGGCAACGCGTTCGAGGCGATGCGTCATCTGCTGGAGGACAACCACGAGCCGCGCAAGCAGCAGCTGCGGCACATCCGCCGCGCCATCGCCATCTACCGCTCGCTCCTCGACGGCGGCATCGTCGAGAAGCTCGACCAGCCGGACGCCGAGGGCCGCATCGTGCGCCTGACGGTCGATCTCCAGCAGGACTTCGCGCTCAACCAGCCACTGTCCACGTTCGCACTGGCCGCGTTCGAGCTGCTGGACCCTGAATCGCCGTCGTACGCCCTCGACATGGTGTCCGTCGTCGAGTCGACGCTGGACGACCCGCGGCAGATCCTCGCCGCCCAGCAGAACAAGGCGCGCGGTGAGGCAGTGGCCGCGATGAAGGCGGACGGTGTCGAGTACGAGGAGCGCATGGAGCGGCTCCAGGAGGTCAGTTACCCGAAGCCCCTGGAGGAGCTGCTCTTCCACGCGTACAACACGTACCGTAAGAGCCACCCCTGGGTCGGTGACCATCCGCTGTCGCCGAAGTCGGTGATCCGGGACATGTACGAACGGGCCATGTCCTTCACGGAGTTGACCTCCTACTACGAGCTGGCCCGCACCGAGGGCATCGTGCTGCGCTACCTCGCCGGCGCCTACAAGGCCCTCGACCACACGGTCCCCGACGACCTGAAGTCGGACGACCTGGAGGATCTGATCGCCTGGCTCGGCGAGATGGTCCGGCAGGTCGACTCCAGCCTCCTCGACGAGTGGGAGCAACTGGCCAACCCAGAGGTGATGACGGCGGAGGAGGCCCAGGAGAAGGCCGACCAGGTCAAGCCGGTCACCTCCAACGCCCGTGCCTTCCGCGTCCTCGTCCGTAACGCCATGTTCCGCCGCGTCGAGCTCGCCGCCCTCGACCAGGTCGATGAGCTGGGCGAGCTGGACGCCGAGTCCGGCTGGGACGCCGAGCGGTGGGGCGAGGCGATGGACAAGTACTGGGACGAGTACGAGGAGCTGGGCACCGGTCCGGACGCCCGCGGTCCTCGGCTGCTGATGATCGAGGAGGAGCCGCAGAACGGGCTGTGGCGCGTCCGGCAGACCTTCGCCGATCCCAACGGCGACCATGACTGGGGCATCAGCGCGGAGATCGACCTCACGGCCTCCGACGCCGAGGGCCGTGCCGTCGTCCGAGTCACCGACGTCGGCCAGCTGTGAGCACAGGAGAGGCCAGCACATGACCACCAACGCCGCCGAGCGGCTCGTCGACCTGCTCGACCTGGAGCAGATCGAGGTCAACATCTTCCGCGGCCGCAGTCCGCAGGAGTCCCTGCAGCGGGTCTTCGGCGGCCAGGTGGCGGGCCAGGCCCTGGTGGCCGCCGGCCGCACCACGGAGGGCGACCGGCCGGTGCACTCGCTGCACGCGTACTTCCTTCGCCCGGGCCGTCCCGGGGTGCCGATCGTGTACCAGGTCGAGCGGGTCCGCGACGGGCGGTCGTTCACCACGCGCCGGGTCACCGCCGTGCAGCAGGGCCGCACGATCTTCAATCTGACCGCCTCCTTTCACAAGCCTGAAGAGGGGAGCTTCGAGCACCAGTTGCCGCCGGCCCGCAAGGTGCCGGACCCCGAGTCGCTGCCGACGGTGACGCAGGAGATCACCGAGCATCTGGGCTCGCTCCCCGAGCAGTTGGAGCGCATGGCCCGGCGTCAGCCCTTCGACATCCGGTATGTCGACCGGCTGCGCTGGACCCCCGAGGAGGTCGAGAACGCCGAGCCGCGCAGCGCGGTGTGGATGCGGGCCGTGGGTCCACTGGGCGACGACCCGCTGGTGCACACCTGCGCGCTGACGTACGCCAGCGACATGACCCTCCTGGACGCCGTTCGCATCCCGGTGGAGCCCCTGTGGGGGCCGCGGGGCTTCGACATGGCGTCGCTGGACCACGCCATGTGGTTCCACCGGCCGTTCCGCGCGGACGAGTGGTTCCTGTACGACCAGGAGTCGCCGATCGCGGTGGGCGGGCGGGGGCTCGCCCGTGGCCGCATCTACGACCTGGAGGGGCGTCTGCTGGTCTCGGTCGTCCAGGAAGGGCTGTTCCGCAAGCTCGGTCCCTGAGCCGGCGTTGCCGGGTGGCCCAACCGATTGTCGCCCTGCGTCTCACCGGCTGCCGCTCTGCGCCTGGCCCCGGCCGGTGCGCGGGCCGTCGGCCGTCAGGGGTGTCTGCGGCGGAGCCAGCCGAGCAGACCGCGTCGTTCCGGTGCGTCGTGGGTCGTCGGGCGGTGTCGCTCCGGGCGCCGCACACCGTTCGGCAGGTCAGGTGCCGGTCGGAGCGCACCATGTGGCCGGCGTTCCTCCGGGCGCGGCTCGCTGTTCGGCAGGTGTGGCGCCGGCCGTGCCGCCACGACAAGGCGTGTCTCGTGCCGCGTGTCATGTGCTGAGCGTGCTTTGCCGGGCGGACGGGGCTTTTCGCCGCCGGGACGGGGCGCAGCCCGTCGGGTGCGTGCCTCGGCGAGGGACTGCCGTACATCCGCGCGCAGCCACTCGATCTCGTCGGGGTCGTCCGCCGTCATGATGCTCGCGGTGATCCGGGCGGCGGGTGATTCGGGTGTGGCCTGGTCGGCCCTGGCGGGCCGGTGGCGGTTCAAATAGGCCCGCTCATAGGGGTCCCGGACGATCTCGGCGACCTGGAGCGGATCGAGGAGTGAGGCCGAGGCGGCGGCTCGTGCCCAGGGGTCCTCGGTCTGCCTCAACAGGAACCCGAGGTGGCGGCCTCGCCAGTTTCGGGGGCGCAGGTCCAGGCCCGCGTCCAGCCTTTTGCGCAGCTCCTCCGGAATGCGGCCCTTGAGCAAATGGGTGTTCTTCTCGTCGGCCTTGAACTGCCGTAGTTCCTCCGCCAGATACAGCCAGACCACCGCCCGGTAGCGGTTCAGATAAAAGCGGACGGGCGCGATCAGTCCGAGGCGCGCGAAGCGGGTGAACTTGGCGGTCGTCACCTCCAGCAGTTCGGCGCCCGCTGTCGTACCCACGGCCTTGACCCGCTCCCGCAGCATCTCCGGGAAGCCTTGCTCGCCACGTAGCCGGTCGATCTCCGAGCGGGCGACCCGGCTGCCTCCTCCCCCGTCGTCGACGATTGTTCGTACACATCCCAGCTGGACGGCCAGGTCGAACTCGCCTCGTTTCAGGACCAGTTCTCGTGCGGCGCGGCTCTGTGACACCGTGGCTCCGGTCGCCCCGGCCGGTACCGGGGCGACGGTCGACGGAGTGGGCTTGGTGGACACGGCAGGCGTCGCGGGTTGTGTGATGGTGTTGCCGGACATGGTGGTTCTCCCCCCTGCGGTGATGGGCTCACGCTGGTTCGCGCTCGCCTCGGGAAAAACCGTAGCCCGTTCGTCGGACATCGTGGCGGGCCTGTGGATAACTCAGCCGCCCCTAGGAAAGCAGCAGGTCAGAGGTCCAGCGCGGAAGCCCGCTCGGGCTGTCGCTCGTCCACTCCGAGGTGCTCGCCCACGCGATTGACGAGAAGGGTCATCTCGTAGGCGATGTGGCCGATGTCGGCCTCCGCGGCGCTGAGGACGCACAGGCAGCTGCCCGAGCCGGCCGCGGTGACGAAGAGCACCGCGTCGTCGAACTCGATCATCGTCTGGCGTACGCGACCGGCACCGAAGTGATGTCCCGAGCCCTTGGCCAGGCTGTGCAGTCCGGAGGAGACCGCGGCGAGGTGTTCGGCGTCCTCGCGCCTGAGGCCGGTACTCACCCCCGTCACCAGTCCGTCGGTGGACAGCACCAGTGCGTGCCGTATGGGTTCGACGCGCTCGGCCAGGTCGTCAAGGAGCCAGCCGAGTCCCGCGTTCTGCGCCATCGTTTCGTTCTCCCCGTTTCGTCGGTCCTTCTGTCCGGAGGACCCGACGGTTCAGCCTTCCCCACCGTCGCCGCACGGGCAAGCGGGACAGAGGTATGGCCAAGAAGATGACCGACAAGGCATGCCAGGCCCTCGGTTTCACAAGGAATTCGCGCCTGTGCAGGGTCAGTTGTGAGTTCCTGTGACCGTCCGCATGTCACACCGATCTGGTTCTTGCCGGACGACACGACATGCGCCTCGGCACCGGCAAGGCCAGTGTCAAGGGAGTGATTCGGCCAGGAACGGCGAGGTCGGCCGGACAGCAGCAGGCTGCGGTGCCCGGCCGGGCCGTTTTCCTCCCGGGCTCAGCCCACGGAGTCGAGCAGCCGGGCGGTGTGCATCCGCCCCGCGTACTCGACGAGCCGTATCAGCACTTCCTTCCCGGAGTCGCGGTCACGTGCGTCACAGAGCACCACGGGCGTGCCACGGTCGAGGTCCAGGGCGCGTGACACGTCCTGGGCGCCGTAGGAACGGGATCCCGCGAAGCAGTTGACGGCCACCACGAACGGGATGTGCCGGTGCTCGAAGTAGTCGACCGCCGGGAAGCAGTCCTGGAGGCGTCGGGTGTCCGCGAGGACGACGGCTCCGAGAGCCCCTTGTGCCAACTCGTCCCAAAGGAACCAGAACCTGTCCTGCCCCGGGGTGCCGAACAGGTAGAGCGAGAGGCCCGACCTGATGGTGATCCTGCCGAAGTCCATGGCCACGGTCGTGGTGACCTTCTGGTCCACCCCGTCGGTGTCGTCCACCGACTGGCCCGCCTCGCTCAGCAGTTCCTCGGTACGCAGCGGCTTGATCTCGCTGACCGCGCCGACCATGGTGGTCTTGCCCACGCCGAACCCACCGGCGACAAGGATCTTCAATGCCAGGGCGCCCGTGTCCCCATCTGCGGCATCGGAGTGTTCGGAGACCATCGATCACTTCTCTCGGAATAGTCGGCAACAGCGGGACGGTGGGCATCAGTCGGTGCGGAACGGTGTCGGCACAGGGAGAGCGATCCGGTACGACTGTCGGAAGAAGTCTGTGGAGTATGAAGTCAGCATCATGGTGACTGTCATTCGTCTCGGGGCTGTTGGACCGCTATTTCCCTGCACCGATCGCCTTGTGCCCGTTCGGTGCCCGGTTGGGTGCGCAAGTCGGTACGGGACAGCCCCGTGTGGTCGTTCATCTAGAGCGCCCTCAGCCCTTCGATCACCTCGCGCAGGATCCGTTCGTCGGGAAGCTGGGCGGGCGGTACCGGGCGGCTGACGGTGACGCAGCCCAGTTCCAGCAGGTCGCCGAGGAGGACGCGCACCACTCCGACAGGCAGGTCGGCGCCCGCCGCGAGTTCGGCGACCGACTGGGTCTCGGTACGGCACAGTTCGATCAGCGTCAGGTGTTCCGGTCCGAGCGAGGTGTCGTCGTCCGCGGCGGGTGCGCCGGTGTCCAGCGACACCAGCGCGATCAGGTCGAACCGGACCCCGGTGGGGCCGGGTTGGGTACGTCCGCCCGTCATCGCGTACGGGCGGACGAGTGGCCCGGCCTCGTGGTCGTACCACTGGCTGCCCGGCGTCCGGTCTTCGGCGCCTGTGCTGTCCTCGGTCATGGGCGCGAGCCGTCCCCGGTTCATCCGGCCGGGGGCCGCGCGGTGGCGCGGGGCGGGGTGTAGAGGTGCTCCCCGACACGCTTCACCAATCGGGCCATCTCGTACCCGACCAGGCCGATGTCGGCAGTGATGGCGGTGAGCACGGCGAGGCAGGAGCCATCCCCGGCGGCCGCCACGAACAGGAAGCCGTCGTCCATCTCCACCATGGTCTGCCGCACACCGCCGGCGCCGAAGTGGCGGCCGGCGCCCTTGGCCAGGCTGTGGAAGCCGGAGGCGACGGCGGCGAGGTGCTCGGCGTCCTCACGCTTGAGGCCCGTGGATGAGCCGACGGCGAGTCCGTCGTTGGAGAGCACCACGGCGTGCCGTACCTCGTGCACACGCAGCACCAAGTCATCGAGCAGCCAGTCGAGTTCACCGGACCGCTCGGTGGCCATGATGCTCGGGTCCTGGATCATGCGGGGTCTCCTTCGCTGCTGTCGCTGCCCGGGGCCGGGCGAGAAGTGGCGCCGCGGCCGGGCGCCCTGCCGCCGCCGCGTGCCCAGCCGTCGCGGTAGGCCGTCATACGGTCCCTTACGAGTTCGGGGGTGCGCCCGTCGTCCGTGTGCGGGTCCGCCTCCGACGAGGGTTCCTCGCTGCGCTGTGCGCGCAGTTGGGGTGCGAGGTTGGCCTGGCGTACGCGGCGCGGCAGTTCGTCGGTGTTCTCCGGCTCCTGCGGGGGGCGGTGCAGCCGCAGGGTGGTGACACCG
Source organism: Streptomyces graminofaciens (assembly GCF_030294945.1). NCBI lineage: Bacteria > Bacillati > Actinomycetota > Actinomycetes > Kitasatosporales > Streptomycetaceae > Streptomyces > Streptomyces graminofaciens. The sequence continues at coordinate 2,219,466 of NZ_AP018448.1, forward strand.
GGGGGCGGGGGTTCGGGGGTGCCGTGCACGGAAGTGTCTGCGATCGGGGCCACGAGGGCGGGCCGCTTCGCGGACTGCTCGACGGGCTCCTGGTGCGGAGCGGCGGGCACGCGCGCGTACTCGCGTTCCGCGGGCTGCCCGGCTTCGGCGGCGGGGCGGATGGAACGTTCCGCCGCCCCGCTGTGGAGCAGGGCGATGGGGAGGAGGACGACCGCGGTGGTGCCTCCGTACGGGGAGGTCCGCAAATGGACCTTGATGTCGTGCCGGGACGCGAGCCTGCTGACGACGAACAGGCCGAGCCGGTCACTGTCGAACAGGTCGAGGGCTTCGGACTGCTCTATGCGGCGGTTGGCCTCGGTGAGCGTCTCCTTGCCCATGCCGAGGCCCCGGTCCTCGACCTCGACGGCGTAGCCGTTGCCGACGGGTTCGCCGGTGATCCGCACGCGCGTGTGAGGCGGCGAGAACTGGGCGGCGTTCTCCACGAGTTCGGCGAGGAGGTGGGTGAGGTCGGCGACGGCGGCGCCGGCGATCTGGGCCTCGGGGAGTTGTCGTACCTCCACGCGCGCGTAGTCCTCGATTTCGGAGACTGCCGCGCGGACGACGTTGGTCAGGGAGACCGGCATGCGCCAGGCGCGGCCGGGTGCGGCTCCGGAGAGGATGATCAGGCTCTCCGCGTGGCGCCGCATACGGGTGGTGAGGTGGTCGAGACGGAACAGGTCGCTGAGTTCGTCCGGGTCGTCAGATCTGCGTTCCATGCTGTCCAGCAGGTTCAGCTGGCGGTGCACGAGGACCTGGCTGCGTCGGGCGAGGTTGACGAAGACGCCGGAGATGCCGCTGGCCAGCTCGGCGCGTTCGACCGCGGCGCGGAGGGCGGCCCGGTGGACGATGCCGAGCGCCTCGGCGACCTGCCCTGTCTCGTCCTCGGCGGCCGGCCCGGACGGCGCCTCATAGTCGACGTCGATCTCCTCACCGGCCCTCAGCTTCCGCATGGCGTACGGGAGTTTGCGGCGGGCGATCTCCAGGGCGGTGTTGCGCAGGCTGACCAGCTCCACGACGAGGCCGCGTCCGATGCGTACGGAGATGACGAGTGACGCGGCGACAGCGGCGAGACCGAGCAGCACGGCGGCGCCGGCCGGGGTGAGCAGACCGCGGGTGAAGGGGTCGGCCCGGTCGGCGACTCCGCGTCCGGCGTCGGCCTCGATGGCTCGCATGTCGTCCTGCACGCGCGCGTGGACGGTGTTCCAGGCGGCCTCGGGTGCGGCGGCAAGCGGTTTCGTGCCGGGGCGGCTCGTGAGCGCCTTGTCCTCGGCCGCGACGACAGCGGCGTACGCGCTGCCCTCGGAGAGTTCCCGCCAGGCGGCCTGCTCGGGGCCGCGCAGATCCGCCGCGGCGGATTCGGTGAGGACGCGGCGGGTGTCGACGGCACCGGTGAACAGGCGCAGTCGCTCCCCGTCGAGGGTCCCGGCGAGGCGGGCGCCGGACAGGACGGCGTCCTCCTGGGCCAGGGACTCGCCGGCGCGGGAGAATTCGAGCAGCACGCGCGCGTCGGAACCGAGTTCGGCGTCCTGGATGCCGGTGAGCGCGCCGCCCACGCCGAACGCCGTGGCGATGGTTTTGGTGTACCGCTCGTACGTCTCGGCCCACCCGGTGCGGCGGTCGACGACGGAGGTGCGCAGGGAGCGCAGTTGCTCGGCGCGGGAGACGAAGGTGTCGAGACGTTCCGCCACTCCGGAGGGCAGGTCGGTGCCGTCGGCGACGGTGTGCCGGTCGCCCAGGCGCAGCGCGGCGACGGCCCGGTCGGTGTGCCGCGAGAGCGTCTTCAGTTCGTTCTCCCGCTCGGCGGAGGGCTTGGTGGCGTACCGGACGGCTGCGACGCGCTCGGCCTGGATCGCGGCGACGGCCGCCGCCACGGGGCCGCGCACGGTGGTGTCGACGCGCTGCAACTGCCGGAGGCGTGCCACGTCCTGGGCGGTGGTGACGGTGGCGTACGCCCACAGGGCGAGCAGAGAGATGACGGGCACCATCAACAGGCAGACGATCTTGGCCCGGACGGTGCGGGGGCGTATGTGCCATCCCGCGCGCGCGGGTGGCCCGGTCGTCGGTGTGCCTGTGTTGTCGTCGGGGTCGGGGCGCTCGTCGGCCGGAGGGCCGGCGTGGGCGCGGCGGCCGCGCACCGGTGGCTGGGACGGCGTCCGGGCATCGGTGGTCGAGGTCCTTCGGGGGGTACGCATGGCCTCCTCGATCGGAGTGGTTCTGGCGCGCTCTCGGGCCGCCTCGGGCGCGGCTGAGGGTGTTGTGAAAGTGCCGCTCACACCCCCTAGTGGGCGGTGGCGCTCTCGACCGGCCGCTGGGCCGACGCGGATGCCTCGCGCTCCCCGGCCGTCGGCGACAGCGCGACGAACGCCGAGGTGAGGAACAGGTAGGACCCGAGGCCGACGGCGAGGGGGAAGATGAACTGCATCGCCGTGGCCCCGGGCAGGACCGCGCTGGACGGGGTGACCTTCACGCTCACCGCGAACATCCCGGTGTAGTGCATGCTGCTGACCGCCCCTCCCATGACGAGGGAGGCGACGGTGACCGCGAGTGGCGACTTGATGTTGAGCGCCGCCCACAGGGCCGCGGTCGCCGCGACGACGGCGATCACGACGGAGAGGGCGACGAGCACGGGGTCGTACGTGACGTGGCCGTGCAGCCGTACGGCCGCCATGCCGAGGTAGTGCATGCTCGCGACGCCGACCCCGGTGGTGAGCCCGCCCAGGAAGAGTGCCCTGGCACGGTCGTGGCTGTAGCCGACGGCGAAGACTCCGGCGCAGACGACGGCCATGGCGATGACGAGGCTCAGGATGGTCAACGGCACGTTGTAGCTGATCTCGGTGCCGCTGACGCCGAACCCGAGCATGGCCACGAAGTGCATCGTCCAGATACCGGTGCCGATCGCGGACGCCGCGGTGATCAGCCAGTTGCGGCGCGACCTGCCGGTTGCGCCCAGCGCACGGACGGTGCAGCGCAGCCCGAGGGCGGCGCCTATGCAGGCCATGACGTACGACAGCGCGGGGGTCAGCCAGCCGAAGGTGGCGTGGTCCAGGTGTCCCATGGCCCCGGGACGCTAGCGGGGGCAGGGGAGCACGAAGGGGGCGCATTTCGAAAACTGGTGAAATGTGGCGCATATGTGCGCTGGAACGATCGCCTCATGCTCGAACGTGCACGCTGAGACATACCCCGTACCGGTGAGGGATCATGCGGAACATGAACGACGACCACACTCAGGTCCAGGAGTTCTTCACGGCACGGGCCGCCGACTGGGAGACCCGCTTCCCCGACGACGCGCCCGCGTACGCCGCGGCCGTCGCGGAGCTGGGACTGCGCGAGGGTGACCGCGTACTGGACGCGGGCTGTGGCACCGGGCGCGCCCTGCCTCCGCTGCGCGCCGCCGTGGGGCCCTCGGGAGTGGTGCTGGGCGCCGATCTGACGCCGGCCATGCTGGCGGCCGCCGTACGGGCCGGGCGGGACCGCGATGGGGCCTTGCTGCTCGCCGATGTGGTCGGCCTGCCGCTCCGGACGGAGTCGCTGGACGCGGTGTTCGCGGCGGGTCTCATCGCCCACCTTCCGAATCCGGCCGAGAATCTGCGGGAGGTGGCGCGCGTGGTCCGACCCGGCGGCACGCTGGCGCTCTTCCATCCGATCGGCAGGGCCGCGCTCGCGGCGCGCCAAGGGCGGCAGATCACACCGGACGACCTGCGTGCGGAGGGAAACCTCGGCCCGCTGCTCACCGGTTCGGGCTGGCGCATGACGTCGTACGTGGACGAGGACAGCCGCTTTTTGGCGCTGGCCGTACGCGTCGGCCGACCCCTCGCCGAGCCCCGGGCGCTCCGCGAGGACAGCCCGGAACCGGCCATTTGAAGCGCTTCACCACGCCGTCCCTCTTCTGTCGCCGCAGCTCGGACTCTACGTTGAGCAAGAACACATGAACGATCAGTGACACCGATCCGGGGGAAGGTGGCCCACATGTTCGACAGGCTCCGCAAGTCCTTGAGTGGATTCCTCAGCTCCGCACGCCCGGACGAGGCCGCCCACGAGGCGAAGCGCACGCACAACCTGTTCGAGGCGGCCGCCACCTATGTCTCGGCCTGTGCCGAGGACGATCAGGACCGGATCGACGAGGCCACGACGTGGGTGTCACCCGAGGCACTGTCTTTCGGGGTGAGCGAGCTGGCGTGTCGCGCGGTCATCGCGCTCGCGCGGGAGCGGGACCAGTCGCCGCAGACGGTCGCGCGGTCACTTCTCGGGCTGCCCGCTGCCTGATCGGGTCGGCCCGCTGGTCGATTCGTCCCTGTCCACCCGGAAACTGCAGCTCCGCGTGGGCGCCACCCTCGTGACAAGCGCGCGGCGGGCGCATTAGGGTGCGCCGACGAACGAGCGAGAGCGATGGGGAGGCCGGCATGGCCGGGACGGACGGCGCCGTCACCGCCGAGGACGACGACGCGCTGTATGTGCTGACGGCGGCACTGCTCACGCCCGCGAATTTCCCCAGCGCGCTGGGGGACGACTATCCGGAGGCCTGTTCGGCGCTCGACCTCGCGCCGCTCGCCGACGGATACGGGCTCGTCATGGGGCAGGACAGCGACGGCGCCCGGTGGACGGTGGTGATCGACGACGTGTCACTGGTCGCCGTGGCCATCGCCTCGTGGGACTGCGGTATGGAATACGACCTGTCGCCGGACGAGGATTCGGTCGTGGCCGCACTGCCGGGCTGGCCGCTCGCGGTCGCCGTCGCGGCCCCCGGGGTGCCCGCTCCGCACGACCCGGCCCCGGAGGTCGCCGAGCGGCTCCCGCTGACCCCGCCGGACACCAGCACCTGGGGTCCCGCCCAGCGGCGCCTGGGCGCCGACGAGATCGCACTGCAGTGGACCACCTGGCGGGAGCAGATCGACGACGACGCCTTCGTCCGCCGGGCGGGCGAGGATTCCGGCGACCGGCCGTCACCCGAGGCTTCGGCCGGGGCCGAGAGCGGCGAGGGCGGCCTTCGCGCCGGCATCCGCCGCGTTCTCGCGGAGGTACGCGCGTACGTGGACTCGCCGCCGCCGCTCGGCCGCGTCCGCTCGTCCTTCGCACCGGGTGACGCCCGTACCCTCCGTGCCGACGGTCCCGGTTGGTCGATGGTGGCCAGGACCGATGACATCGCGTTCGTCCTCCTCGACGACGAGCCCGGCGAAGTACTGCCGGTGGGCCGGGGCCCCGAACTGCCCGGCCTCCTGGAGTCCCTCGACAAGATCGCCGTACGCCCGAACTGACTGCCACTGCGTGCGAGCCGACAGGGCTCGCACGCCCGAAGCGACCGCGTGCACGTCACTCGCCCGCCACGCGGGCCGGTGACCTTTCAGCGACCGAGCTCCTTTCGGCCGACGCGGCGCAGCCTGCGGCGCTGCGAGGGGTCCAGCGCGAGGTACGCGACCGTCGGGATCCCCAGGACTATCAGCAGATTGGCCCAGAAGGGGAAAGGCAGCAGGATCAGCAGAACGATCCCTATCGCCGCACCCCCTGCGACAATCTTTGTGCTCTTCGACATCTCTGTCGCCTCCTTCGCGGCCACTGCCGCTCTCTGATCTCAAAACGGGATCGCGCTCCCCGCAGTTCCGAGCCGCGCCCCCTGACGCGTCCCTGAGTGCGACCCCTGCACAACCCTGAGATGCCCTTTCCCCACCCACCGCAAGTGAGCCATGTCACCCCGTGACGACTCGGGTCGAGGTTTGAACTGATGTAACCTCGGCGATCCTGCATGCAGTAGTCAAATTTGAGGAGTGGGCTCATCTCTGTACAGACCCATCTCTTGGCATCTCTCTCCGAGGTCGCCGAGCTGACCCGCTGCGCCGCCGCATTCGTATCCGCGGAGCCCGCCCGGACGGGCCGTGTCGTCTTCTGGCGGACGGACGGGGCGATGCCGACCGTGGTCGCGCCGGGTTCCGTCGAGGAGCCGACCGTCGTCCTGGCCGGTCGCGAAGGCGTCGAGGTGGTGCCGATGCCCGCTCTGTCGCTGCCGGTGCCTGCCGCGTTGCCGGTGCTCACGCGCGCGCGTGCCGCCGCGGACGCGCACCGGTCGACCGCGTTCTGGGGTGCGGCCGCCGTGCTGGCGCTCCAACTCGCCGCTCGCGGGCTGCTGTTGCCCGGCGTGACCGACAACGGCCACGACCAGTGGCGGGCGGGACCGTTACGGGCGGAGGATCTGGAGCGGATCCGCGAACTCGCGTCAGCGATGCCGCCCGAGGCACACGCGCTGCCCGTCGAGGGCGTGGCACCTCCTCGGCTGCCGGATCCGGAGCGGCTGCTGCGCGCGTTTCTCGACGCCGTCGCCGACTCGTTGCCCCGCTCCCCCGCCGCGACGCTCGCGGCGGGCGGCCCCGCCTTCGCCGCCCCCGAGCCGCACCATGTGCCCGAGCAGCGGGGGTGGGCCGCCGATGTCGCCGCCGGGTACGACGAGGGTGTCCGCCTGTCGCTGCGCGTGGAAGTCCCAGGGCTCGCGACAGCCGTGTCGGACGAGGAACGGCTGTCCTTCCGCGCCGTGCTCCAGGTGCACAGCGTGAGCGACCCGGCGCTCGTGGCGGACGCATCCGCCGTGTGGGCCGGTGCCGAGGCGTTCGGACCGCGCGCGCGGATGGACGCGCTGCTCGCGCTGCGCCGGGCCGCCCGCGCATGGGCCCCGCTCACCCCATTGCTCTCGGCCGCCGTGCCGGACACCGTCGCGCTGGCCGAGGAGGAGGTCACCGAGTTGCTCGGCGAGGGCACACGGCTGCTGGCGGCCGCCGGCGTCGACGTGCACTGGCCCAGGGAGCTGGCGCGGAAGCTGACGGCCCGCGCGGTCATCGGTCCGCCGGACGACGAGCCTGGCCCCGGGGGAACGGGGTCGGACACGACCTCGTTCCTGTCGGCCGACGCGTTGCTCGCCTTCGACTGGTGGTTCGCGCTGGGCGAGGAACGGCTGACCCGGCAGGAGCTGGACCGGCTCGCGGAGGCCAACCGCCCGATGGTGCGGCTGCGCGACCAGTGGGTTCTGGTGGATCCCGAGGAGATCCGTCGTGCCCAGGCGCAGCAGGACCACAAGGTGGCGCCCGTGGACGCGCTCAGCGCCGCCCTGACAGGCTCCACGGAGGTCGACGGCCGATCGGTCGAGGTCCGGCCCACGGGCTGGCTGGCGGCGCTGCGAGAGCGCCTCTCGGACCCTGAGGGGCAGGAACCGGTGGGACAGCCGTCCGGGCTCACCGCGACACTGCGCGACTACCAGCTGCGGGGCCTCAGCTGGCTGGCCCGGATGACCTCCCTGGGGCTGGGCGGCTGTCTGGCTGACGACATGGGGCTGGGCAAGACGATCACATTGATCGCACTCCATCTGCATCGTCAGGGCGAGGCCTCCACCGCCGGCCCCACGCTCGTGGTCTGCCCGGCCTCGCTGATGGGCAACTGGCAGCGGGAGATCGAGAAGTTCGCCCCCGGGACGCCCGTACGCCGTTTCCACGGGTCCCGGCGCAGCCTTGCGGATCGCGACGACAGCGAGTTCGTCCTGACGACGTACGGCACGATGCGGCTCGACGCTCAGCGGCTCGCCGGGGTGCCGTGGGGCATGGTCGTCGCGGACGAGGCACAGCATGTGAAGAACCCCTACTCGGCCACGGCCCGGGAGCTGCGCACGATCGGGGCACGCGCGCGCGTGGCGCTCACCGGCACGCCCGTGGAGAACAACCTGTCCGAACTGTGGGCGATCCTCGACTGGACCACCCCGGGTCTGCTCGGCAGGCTAGGCACCTTCCGCACCCGCTACGCGCAGGCCGTCGAGGGCAGCCGGGATCCCGCAGCCGCAGCACGGCTCACCCGCCTCGTACGCCCCTTCCTGCTGCGGCGCCGCAAGTCGGACCCCGGCATCGCTCCCGAGCTGCCGCCGAAGACCGAGACCGACCGGGCTGTCTCGCTCACCCAGGAACAGGTCGGTCTGTATGAGGCGTTGGTCCGCGAGACCCTGGCGGAGATCTCCGAGGCCGACGGCATGGCGCGGCGCGGGCTGATCGTGAAACTGCTGACCGGGCTCAAGCAGATCTGCAACCACCCCGCACAGTTCCTCAAGGAGGAGCGGCCGCGGATCCGGGGCAGGTCGGGGAAGCTGGAGCTGTTGGACGAGCTGCTGGACACCATCCTCTCCGAGGGGGCGAGCATTCTCGTCTTCACCCAGTACGTACAGATGGCACGGCTTCTCCAACGGCATCTCGCGGCGCGTGGGGTGTCGTCGCAGTTCCTGCACGGCGGGACACCGATCCCCGAGCGCGAGGCGATGGTGGAGCGTTTCCAAGAGGGCGAAGTGCCGGTCTTCCTGCTGTCGTTGAAGGCCGCGGGCACGGGCCTGAACCTGACGCGCGCGGAACATGTGGTGCACTACGACCGCTGGTGGAACCCGGCGGTCGAGGCGCAGGCCACGGACCGCGCCTACCGCATCGGCCAGACGCGGCCGGTGCAGGTGCACCGGCTGATCGCGGAGGGGACGATCGAGGACCGTATCGCGGACATGCTGGTACGCAAACGGGAGTTGGCCGAGGCGGTGCTCGGTTCCGGCGAGGCCGCGCTCACCGAGCTGTCCGATGCCGATCTCGCCGACCTGGTGGAGCTTCGAGGAGACGCACGATGACGGAGCGCACGGGTCACGACGAGGAGCGCACGTTCGCGGCGCTGCCGCCCCTGCGCGGCGGGGGATTCGCGCGGACCTGGTGGGGCCAGGCCTGGCTGAAGGCGTTGGAGGACGCGGCGCTCGACTCGGAACAGGTCAAGGTGGGGCGCAGGCTCGCGCGCGCGGGCGCCGTGGGTGCGGTGTCGGTGCGCCCGGGGCGGGTCACGGCCGTCGTCCAGGACCGCGACGGCAACGCGCACCGCGCCGATGTCCTGCTCCAGGAGCTGTCCGACGAACAGTGGGACCGCTTCCTGGACATGACGGTCGAGCGGGCCGGGCACCTCGCCGCCCTGCTCGACCGTGAGATGCCGCCGCATTTGGTCGAGGACGCCGAGGCCGCCGGTGTCGACCTGCTGCCCGGGCTGGGCGAACTGGAGGCGGAGTGCGACTGCGGGGCCTGGGACCACTGCGGACACACCGCCGCGCTCTGCTATCAGGTGGCGCGCTTGCTGGACCAGGACCCGTTCGTCCTGCTGCTGATGCGTGGCCGCGACGAACGTGCGCTCCTGGGCGACCTCCAGGTGCGCACGCTGGCCGCCACATGGGAGGAGCGCGTGGCGCCGGAAGGCCCCCAGGAGGGCGTGGACGCCGCCGAGGCGTACGCGGCCGGGCATGCCCTGCCGCCGCTTCCCGCGCCTCCCGTGCAGCCTGGGGAACCCGGTGTGCCGCCTTCCCTGGACACCGAGACCCGGCCGGCGCCCGGTGTGGACCCCGCGGCGCTGGAGTTCGTCGCGGCGCAGACCGCTCGCGCGGCGTACCGGATGCTCGTCGAGGCGCTCCGGCCAGGTCATGAACAGCAGCCCGTGGGAGAAGCGTTGACGATCCAGCAGGACGCGGTACGGCTGGCGGCCGGCGATCCGGGGAGGACGGTCGAAGCGCGGCTGGCCAGTGGCTCGGAGCGCGACCGGGAAGGGCTTGCGCTCGCCGTCCGCGCCTGGCGGTACGGGGGCCGGGCCGGGCTCGCCGTGCTCGAAGAGGAGTGGCGTGTAGGAGCGGAATCGCTCGCACGCGCGCGTGCCGCCTTGGAGGCGGCCTGGGACGAGGACGAGCGGCCCCGGCTGCGAGCCTCGCACAACCGCTGGACCGTGGTCGGCGGCTCGGCCCAGTTGCGTCTGGGGCAGGACGGCCGCTGGTGGCCGTACCGCAAGGAACGCGGCCGCTGGTGGCCGGCGGGCCCGGCGGCCCAGGATCCGGCGACGGCGCTGGCTTCGGTCGGCGGTGATGTCCGAGGGGGCTGGCGCTCGTGAGCCGTGCACGGTGCCCGAGCCGCGGGACGTATGAGCCGCACGGTGCCTGAGCCGCGTGCCAAGAGCGGGAAGAAGGAAGAAGGCCGTACGCGCGCGTGAACCCTGAAGTGCGGGGCACGCGCGCGTGCAGCTCACTCCAGTGGCTCGGTGCGCTTGCCGTCACCGCCGAGGTCCGCCGCCAGGGACGGGAAGAGCGAGTCGAGGTCGCTGGGCAGTCCGCTCGGCAGGTCACTGGGGAGGTCCGAGGGCAGCGACGGCAGTTCGCTGGGCAGTTGCGAGGGGACACTCAGAGACGGGGTGGGCGTAGGCCTCGTGTCGCGGCCCGTCTCGCCGGGCGTCTTGTCGTCCGGTGTTCCCTCGCCCCCGTTGGCCACCAGCACGATGGCGGTGACACCTACCAGGACGATGATCACGGCCAGCAGGATGAGCAGGACCTTCCGGCGCCCGTCCGGTGGAGGTCCGTCGGGCGGGCCTGACGGCTGCTTACTCCCGCTCTCACCGGGCGGTGGCCAACCGCCTCCTGGTGGGGGCGGACCGAAGCCTGCGGTCGGTGCGGTGTAACCCCCTGAGGGGTCGCTCGACGGCGGATCGTAGCCTCCGGACGGCGGGCCGAACCCACCGCCGTTCGACCGTGTGCCATCCGGCGGCTGAGGGGGCTGGGACGGTATCGGCGGCATGCCCATACCGACAAGGGTCGCCGTGAATTGGTCATGGTGCGACCCCTGTGCGGGAGTTGATACGGACTCATGCCATGGATCGCATGATTCCGGGCAATTGCGCGCAAGGTTCGGCCATTGAGGCGCACGTATCGGCCAGAGCGCGGCGAGGAAGCATGAAGGGGCCTTTCCTGCACCCCTGACACGGCACAGGAAAGGCCCCTCCAAGGCGCACAGCCCCGGCTACAGCATGTTCAGCCGCGGCTGCGGCATTGTCAGCCGCGCGCGCCCAGCAGGTGGTCCATCGCCAGCTGGTCGAGCTGCTCGAACGCCATGCCGCGCGCGGCGGCCGCCTCGGCGTCGAACTCCTCGAAGGCCGTACGGTCCGCGAGCAGCGCGCTCAGGCCGTCGGCGGCCGTCGGCTGGGCCAGCTGGTCCAGGCGCGCGGCGCGCAGGGCCTCCTGGACCGCGGGGTCGGCGCGGAAGGCGGTCGCGCGCTCCTTGAGGATCAGGTAGTTGCGCATGCAGCCCGCGGCCGACGCCCACACACCGTCGAAGTCCTCCGTGCGCGGGGGCTTGAAGTCGAAGTGCTTCGGGCCCGCGTAACCGGCGCTCTCCAGGAGGTCGACCAGCCAGAACGCGGAGCGCAGGTCGCCGGCGCCGAAGCGCAGGTCCTGGTCGTACTTGATGCCGGACTGGCCGTTGAGGTCGATGTGGAAGAGCTTGCCCGCCCACAGGGCCTGGGCGATGCCGTGCGGGAAGTTCAGCCCGGCCATCTGCTCGTGGCCGACCTCGGGGTTGACGCCGTACATCTCCGGGCGCTCCAGGCGCTCGATGAAGGCCAGGGCGTGGCCGACGGTGGGGAGAAGGATGTCGCCGCGCGGCTCGTTCGGCTTGGGCTCGATCGCGAACTTCAGGTCGTAACCCTGGGAGGTGACGTACTCGCCGAGGAGGTCGAAGGCCTCCTTCATGCGGTCGAGGGCGACGCGTACGTCCTTGGCGGCGCCGGACTCGGCGCCCTCGCGGCCGCCCCAGGCGACGTAGATCTTGGCGCCGAGCTCGACCGCCAGGTCGATGTTGCGGATCGTCTTGCGCAGCGCGTAGCGGCGCACGTCCCGGTCGTTGGCGGTGAACGCGCCGTCCTTGAAGACGGGGTGCGTGAAGAGGTTCGTGGTGGCCATCGGCACGGTCATGCCGGTCGAGTCGAGGGCCGCGCGGAAGCGCTTGATGTGCCCCTCGCGCTCACTGTCCGAGGACCCGAAGGGGATCAGGTCGTCGTCGTGGAAGGTCACGCCGTAGGCGCCCAGCTCGGACAGGCGCTGCACCGTCTCGACCGGGTCGAGGGCGCGCCGGGTGGCGTCGCCGAACGGGTCCCGTCCCTGCCAGCCGACGGTCCACAGGCCGAAGGTGAACCTGTCCTCGGGGGTGGGCTGGTAGTTCATTCCGCGGCTCCTTGCTCGCTCCGACCATTTCGTCATGGCGGTTTACAAATTAGTATGCGGACGTATCCGGGAAGAGACAAGACGTCTTTGCCCGGAGACCTACCGTCGCGCACGCGACAGACACGAGCCGCGCGAGAGCACGAGCCGCACAAGAGGGAGAACCCGATGTCAGCAGCCGAGGGTCCGCTCGTCGTCGGTGTGGACACGTCCACACAGTCCACCAAGGCCCTGGTCGTCGACGCGTCGACCGGACGGGTGGTGGCGAGCGGACAGGCGCCGCACACCGTCTCCTCCGGTGCGGGCCGCGAGAGTGATCCGCGGCAGTGGTGGGACGCCCTGTGCGAGGCCCTGCGGCAGTGCGGGGACGCGGCCCGCGAGGCCGCCGCGGTGTCGATCGGCGGCCAGCAGCACGGCCTCGTCACCCTCGACGCCCGCGGTGAGCCCGTACGCCCGGCCCTGCTGTGGAACGACGTGCGGTCGGCGCCGCAGGCGAGCCGTCTGGTGGAGGAGCTGGGCGGTCCGAAGGCCTGGGCCGAGCGGACCGGAAGCGTGCCGGGACCTTCGTTCACGGTCACGAAGTGGGCCTGGCTGGCCGAGAACGAGCCCGAGGCGATCCGCGCGACCGCGGCCGTACGGCTGCCGCACGACTACCTCACCGAGCGCCTGACCGGCCAGGGCACGACCGACCGCGGTGACGTCTCCGGCACGGGCTGGTGGGCCTCGGCGACCGAGGCGTACGACGAGGAGACCCTCGCCCATGTGGGGCTCGACCCGGCGCTGCTGCCCCGGGTGGTCCGGCCGGGCGAGGTGGCCGGGACCGTACGGGACTCGCACGACCTGCCGTTCTCCAAGGGCACCCTGGTCGCGCCCGGCACGGGTGACAACGCGGCCGCCGCGCTCGGCCTCGGTCTCAGGCCCGGTACGCCGGTGCTCAGCCTCGGCACGTCCGGAACGGTGTACGCCGTCTCCAAGCGACGCCCCGCCGACCCGACCGGCACGGTGGCGGGCTTCGCCGACGCGCATGGGGACTGGCTGCCGCTGGCCTGCACCCTCAACTGCACGCTGGCCGTCGACAAGGTGGCCGCGCTGCTGGGCCTGGACCGCGAGGCGGTGGAACCGGGTGCGGGGGTGACCCTGCTGCCCTACCTGGACGGCGAGCGCACCCCGGCACTGCCGCACGCCTCGGGCCTGCTGCACGGGCTGCGTCACGACACCACGGCCGGACAGCTCCTCCAGGCCGCGTACGACGGTGCCGTGCACTCGCTGCTCGGCGCGCTCGACCTGGTGCTCGACGAGGAGGCGGACCGTTCCGCGCCGCTGCTGCTCATCGGCGGGGGCGCGCGGGGCACGGCCTGGCAGCAGACCGTGCGTCGGCTGTCGGGGCGCCCGGTACAGGTGCCGGAGGCCAAGGAGCTGGTGGCGCTCGGTGCGGCCGCGCAGGCCGCCGGGCTACTGACCGGCGAGGACCCGGCCGCGGTCGCCCGCCGCTGGGACACCGCCCGTGGGCCCGTACTGGACGCCGTGGAGCGGGACGAGGAGACGCTGGGCCGGATCGCCGGGGTACTCTCCGACGCGGCGCCGCTGCTGGAGCGGGCCCCCGGCCTGCGTTGACGAGACCGGAGGGTGTCTCATGGGAGAGGATGATCATCCCCGGGGCACCCACCGGGCAACTCCGACGAGATCCGAGGGAGGCATGACCGCACCGCTGCACGAGCCCCATCCGAGCCGCCCCCGTCTGCCCGACACCCAGCAGGGCATGCGCCGTCGCAACCTCTCCCGGGTGATGCACACCGTCAACGCCGAAGGACCGCTGTCCCGGGCCGCCGTCGCCTCACGCATCGGTCTGACCCGGGCCGCCGTGTCGACGCTGGTGGACGAGCTGATCCGCTCCGGGCTCCTGGAGGAGCTGGGCCCCGAGCGGCCCGGCCGGGTCGGGCGGCCGGGGTCGGCGCTCGCCCTCAGCGGGCATGGTCCCGCCGGCATCGGTGCGGAGATCGGCGTGGACCATCTCGCGGTCTGTGCCGTGGATCTGCGCGGTGGCATACGCGCGCAGGCCGTGCGCCGCGGCACGAACCGCGGCCGGTCGCCCGAGCCGGTGATCGCCGAGCTGACCTCGCTGGTACGGCAGGTCGTCGCCGAGGCGGGCGGCGAGGGGCTGTGGCCCGCGGGCCTCGCGGTCGCCGTGCCCGGTCTAGTGGCTCGCGACGCGCGGACGGTGGTGCGCGCACCCAACCTTGACTGGCACGACACGGACCTCGGCGCGCTGCTGCCGGACGATCTGCCGGTGACCGTCGACAACGAGGCCAACTTCGGTGGTCTCGCCGAACTCTGGCTCGGCGAGGGCACCCCGCGCGACTTTCTGCATGTCTCCGCGGAGATCGGCATCGGCGGCGCGGCGGTCGTGGACGGGCGACTGCTGCGCGGCACCCGCGGTTTCGCCGGCGAACTGGGGCATGTGCCCGTCCGCCCGGAGGGCCCGCAGTGCGCGTGCGGTGGTCGGGGATGTCTGGAGCAGTACGCCGGTGAGGAGGCCGTGCTGCGGGCGGCCGGGCTGGAGCCGGGCGAGCACCGCGTCGAGTTTCTCGCCGAGCGGGCCGCGGCCGGCGACGAGGACGTACGCCGGGCCCTGCAGGGAGCCGGCACCGCACTCGGTATCGCGCTGACCGGTGCGGTGAATCTGCTGGACCCCGAGACCGTGGTGCTCGGCGGCGCGCTGGCCGCGCTCGCGCCCTGGCTGTTGCCGTCGCTGAAGGCGGAGCTGGCGCGGCGGACAGCCGGGCCCGCCTGCGCCGTGACGGTGTCGCGGCTGGGGTCGCAGGGGCCGCTGCTCGGGGCGGCGCATTCGGTGGTGCGGGGGGTGCTGGACGATCCGGCGGCGGTCGGGGTGCGGGCGTAGCCGGCAGGCTCAGCGGGACGTGACTCACGGATGTGCCCGGCTGCTTACGCGTGTACTTGCCTCCTGTGAGTGACGAAGTTATCCACAACGTCCTGGTTTTCCACTGTTTTCCGAGCGCTTCGGCTGCCCGACCGGCAAGCGCCGTACCGTGATTCACGTCGCGAGGCGCAGCCACACGGCCTCCACCTGCGTCTTTCGTACAGACCTCGCGTTGGAACAGGACCTTGTGCCGAACAGACCCTGTGTTGGAAAGGCGGATTCCCATGGAACGAGCCGGCTCGTCGCCCAGCAGGCGGCGGCTGTTGAAGGGCACCGCCTTCGCCGCGCTCCCCTACACCCTGCTCCCGAGCCCCCGGGCCGACGCCCATCCGGCACCGGTCGACCACCCGAACGCGATATGGGAGCCGGCGAGCCCCGCCAACTACACAGCGGCGGACCGCCCCACCGGCGACCCGGTCGACCTGGTGATCATCCACGTGACCCAGACGACCTACAAGAACACGCTTCCGGTCTTCTGGAACCCTCGAAAACAGGTGTCCGCGCATTACGTCGTGCGGTCCGCCGACGGACGGGTCACCCAGTGCGTCCGGGAGCACGACATCGCCTGGCACGCGGGCGACTGGGACTACAACGCCCGCAGCATCGGCATCGAGCACGAGGGCTGGATCGAGCAGCCCGAGTATTTCACCACCGCCATGTACACGCAGTCGGCCGCGCTCACCGCGGCGATCTGCGACAGGTACGGCATCCCCAAGGACCGCGCCCACATCATCGGCCACTACGAGGTGCCGGGCACCGACCACACCGATCCGGGACCGCACTGGGACTGGGCACGCTACATACGACTGGTCAACGCGGTCTGAGACGAGGAGCGCGACCCGGCGCGCGAGACCCGGCGCGGGAGTGTGGTCGTGCGGCTTGTCGGGCACGCGCCGGGCGGTGACGATGGGTCCAGGCGCAACGTGTTCCCCGGGAGGCCGAGTTGACCGATTCATGGGTGGCTCTGGAGCAGGGGGCAGACCCCGTCGCACGGGTGCGGGAGCTGCGCCGCGCCCATGAGACGTTCACCCAGGCGGGTACGGTGCCGCGACCGGTCCGTTCCGTGGTGGCCGACTCGTGGCGGCGCTCGGCCAGGGCCGGTGTCGGACCGGACGGTACCGCGAGCGTGGAGCTGACGGACGCCGACCTCGGCTCCTATCGCGCGGAGCACCCGCTGGCTCGGGCTATGCCGTTGGTGCGCGAGTTGCTGGGCTCGTTCGCGGCGGACGGCGAGCATCTGCTGGCCGTGTGCGACGCGCAGGGCAGGCTGCTGTGGGTGGAGGGGCATCCGGTGACGAGACGGCGGGCGGACGACATGAACTTCGTGCCGGGCGCACGCTGGGCGGAGTCCGCGGTGGGTACGAACGCTCCGGGTACGGCGGTCGCCGTGGACCGGCCCGTGCAGGTGTTCGCGGCCGAGCACTTCATACGGCGGGTGCAGCCATGGACGTGCGCGGCGGCGCCGGTGCACGATCCGCGCACCGGGCGGGTGCTGGGCGCGGTCGACATCACCGGCGGCGACAGGTTGGCGCACCCGCACAGCCTGGGCTTTGTGCAGGCGGTGGCGCGGGCCGCCGAGTCCCAGCTCGCGCTGCTCGCACCACCCGGCGCCGCCGCCGACGCGCTGGAACTGACCGCGTTGGGCCGGGACGAGGCCCAACTCCTCGTCGGGGGCCGCAAGATCAGGCTCAGCCGTCGCCACAGCGAGATCCTGGTGCTGCTCGCCCACCATCCTGAGGGGCTGACGGGTGACGAGTTGCTGTGCGCGCTGTACGAGGACGAGTCGGTGACGCCGGTGACACTGCGGGCCGAGCTGACCCGGCTGCGCAGACTGCTCGGTCCCGGACTGCTGGGGTCGCGACCGTACCGGCTGACCGTCGCGGTGGAGTCGGATGTGGCGGTAGTCGAGCGGAGGCTGGAGACGGGTTCGGTGACGGCGGCCGCGGCGGCGTACGAGGGTCCACTGTTGCCCGGTTCGCAGGCCCCGGCGGTGGCGCGACTGCGGCACCGGCTCGCCGACGGGCTCCGCACGGCCCTGGTCACCCGTCGCGACCCCGACCTCCTGGCCGACTGGGCGCACGCGCCCTGGGGCGAGGACGACCTGGACGTATGGCGGGCACTCGCGGCCGTACGCCCGACGCCGGCCGTGCGGGCGCGGCTCAACGAACTGGAGGCGGAGTTGGCGGCGCCTCCGGGGTGGGGTCGCCTGTTGCGGCCCTGAAATTCGTCCGGGTGCCTTGCCTGGGCGGACCCGAGACTGATCGGAAGCACGACAATGCCGGACACCGACGTGAACGAGCGGGGGACGCAACCTCCTTGCAACATGCGGGTTTCTAGCCTCCTGGCGAGAGCCGCCCAACGGCGGGCGGCGCTTCTGTGGGAGGCAGGCACCCATGACCCGTTACGCAGCGCCCGGCACCGACGGTGCAGTCGTCTCGTACGAGGCGCGGTACGACCACTTCATCGGTGGGGAGTATGTGCCGCCGGCCCGTGGTCAGTACTTCGAGAACCCGAGTCCGGTGAACGGGCTGCCCTTCACGGAGGTCGCGCGGGGCACGAGCGAGGACGTGGAGCGTGCGCTGGACGCGGCACATGCCGCGGCTCCCGCCTGGGGGCGTACGTCCGTGACGGAGCGTTCGGACATTCTGCGGAAGATCGCCGACCGGATGGAGGCGAATCTGGAGAAGCTGGCGGTCGCGGAGAGCTGGGAGAACGGCAAGCCCGTCCGGGAGACACTGGCGGCCGACATCCCGCTCGCGATCGACCACTTCCGGTACTTCGCGGGGGCGATCCGCGCTCAGGAGGGTTCGCTCGCGGAGCTCGACGACGACACGGTGGCGTACCACTTCCACGAGCCGCTGGGTGTGGTCGCCCAGATCATCCCGTGGAACTTCCCGATCCTCATGGCGACCTGGAAGCTGGCGCCCGCGCTGGCGGCGGGCAACGCGGTCGTGCTCAAGCCGGCCGAGCAGACCCCGACGTCCATCCATGTCTGGCTGAGCCTGGTGGCGGATCTGCTGCCGCCGGGTGTCGTGAACATCGTCAACGGGTTCGGGGTGGAGGCGGGCAAGCCGCTGGCGTCGAGTTCGCGGGTGGCGAAGGTGGCGTTCACCGGCGAGACGACGACCGGGCGCCTGATCATGCAGTACGCCTCGGAGAACATCACGCCGGTGACCCTCGAACTCGGCGGGAAGTCGCCGAACATCTTCTTCGACGACGTCTGGTCGGCGAACGACGACTTCCGCGACAAGGCCCTCGAAGGCTTCACGATGTTCGCGCTCAACCAGGGCGAGGTGTGCACCTGTCCGTCGCGGGCGCTGGTGCAGCGCGGAAACTACGCCGAGTTCATGGAGGCGGCCGTCGCCCGCACCGAGCAGATCAAGACGGGGCACCCGCTCGACACCGACACGATGATCGGCGCACAGGCCTCCAACGACCAGCTGGAGAAGATCCTCTCCTACCTCGACATCGGCCGGCAGGAGGGCGCCAAGCTCCTCACCGGCGGTGAACGCATCGAGCACGACGGCGAGTTGAAGGGCGGCTACTACGTCCAGCCAACCATCTTCGAGGGTGACAACCGCATGCGGATCTTCCAGGAGGAGATATTCGGACCGGTCGTCTCCGTCACACAGTTCAACGACTTCGACGACGCCATCAAGATCGCCAACGACACGCTGTACGGCCTCGGGGCGGGGGTGTGGACGCGGGACGCCAACACCGCCTACCGCGCGGGTCGTGCCATCCAGGCGGGCCGTGTCTGGACGAACTGCTACCACGCCTACCCGGCGCACGCGGCGTTCGGTGGCTACAAGGGGTCGGGCATCGGCCGTGAGACGCACAAGATGATGCTGGACCACTACCAGCAGACGAAGAACCTTCTGGTGTCGTATTCGCCGAAGAAGCTGGGCTTCTTCTAGAGGCACGAAAAAAGGCGCCTGACCTGGGCTTTTGCCCGCCAGGCGCCTTCCTCTCGGCCCGCCAAGAGCAGGGACCGACTTACGTCATAACTCCCAGTTCCTCCCACCGCTGTCCCGCTCCTGACCAGTACTTCCGGACCAGTCACGGACCAAACCCGAACTCACCCTTCAGACTCCGCGCCCTGGCTGACGCGGTCCCACTCCTGCATGGACTGCTCGATGAGGCGGTTGGCCTGTTCTCGGACGCCGTCCAGGAACTTGGCGTAGTGGCGGAAGAGGACCTCAATACTCTGGCCCGCGCGGCGAGCGCACTCGGCGGGGTCCACACCGGAGTACAGCCAGAACGAGATCCCGGCGTGCCGGAGATCGTAGGGCCGCTTGGCCAGCTTGGAGGCGAGTTCTGTACGCGTCAGGACGTACTTCCGTGCCCGCGCCCACGTTGTGCCATACGCAGCCGCGTCCACGTAGTTGCCGGCCTGGTTCCGAAACAGTCGGCCGTCCGGCGCCACGCCGAAGCGTTCGATGTGCGCACGGAGCTTGCATACGAACTGCGGCGGGATAGGCACAGGCCTGGTTGCGGTAGCCGCGCGGCGCTTGAGGGAGTGCACCTCGTGCACCGAGCCGCTGTCCGTCCACTCCTTGCCTGAGGTGACGACGCCACCCGAAAGGTTAAGCATCCCCCATCCGGAGTCGGGCAGATGGCACTGTTCGAACCGGAGATGAATGACCTCCGCAGGCCGCATCGCCGCGTAGTACATGCAGCCGAAGAACGCCTCCAGGTGAGGGCCGCGCCCGCGCTGCTGGGCAACCGCCGTGAGTAGCCGGGCGACCTGGGCTGGATTGGGAACGGCAGCCGGGTCCACCTCCTCGCTGACCACAGGAGCGTTCCACCTGAGCCCGTTGAGGGGGTTCTCCGTGAAGTAACCTCTCTCCACAGCGACATTGAGGACTTCGTTGAACGCAGCCCGCTTGCGCCGTGCCGTCTTGGCAGCAGCCTCCTTGCCGTCCAGCTTGAGGCACAGGGCGTCCAGTGCCCGTCGCAGCACATCGGCTTCCGCGAGAGCGTTGACGGGCAGGGAGTTCCGCTTCATCCAGTCCAGTGCCTGCCGCCATTCCTCGACTGGCTCTTTCTCCCATGCCTTCTTGTTGAATGCCCAGGAGTACAAGGCTCGCCGCAGGACCCGCGGCTCCGGATAGGTCACGCCAGGGCGCACAAGGGCAGGCGTGATGGTGGCGAATGCGTCGGCCAGTGTGCGGCGGGTGTTTCCCGGCGTGCGGCCCCAACGCTGGTCGAGGTATTCGTGCGCAAGGTCGTACCATGTCGTCTGCTGCTTGATAGCTCGCAGTTCGGACGCTGGCAGCCCTGTGTGCTGGTCGAAGGGCTCACCTTCACGCGCTGCTGTCATCAGCTTTGCGCGCCTGCTCTCGGCGAGCCCGACGGTCATGAATGACTCTGATTTTTCGCGCCCATTGACCGTCCACCTGACCATAAACGGCTTGCGCCGATCGAGGCGCTCCCGTATATCCCAGAAGCGGACATTATAACTCATCGCCAAGTGTCAGAATCTCTTTCGCACTTGTCCCACCAGGCATCCAAGTCAGGACGACGACATCTGAGTTCACCATTGGGCAACTTGATCATTCGGGGTGCTTCCCCGCGAGCGCGCATTCGATAGAACGCCGACGGACTCATACGGATCTCCGCGAGAACCTCGGCGAGCTTCAACGCCGGAGGACGAGCCATGCAATATCACCTTCGCATCGAGAAAGGCTTCATGCCGGAAATCCAGGCGCGCATCAAATGCAGAAGAGATCCCCATTTCTGCACGGCCGCCGCCCCGGAGTGGACGACAAGACGCAGCCAGGCATCACGCATCGATACAGCGGTGATTTCCTCACTGCGCACAAGCGAGCGGTCCGGAAGGAGACCTTGCGTAGCGAGCAGCAGTGGCCGTGGGCATGAAAGTGTGTGGTCATTGATGTACCAGCAGCTGGCAACAGCCACCCAACATCTCCTCTCGAATGCGTACGGCTCTGCCAACTGGGTCCGCCACGGCTCCACCGCCAAGCACAGCCGAATGCGAACACCATCAATGCTCTGGAAGATCCCCGGTTTCGGTAACCGGGAATCTTCTGCTATGTATCGCCCTGCACTACGACGGCCTGCTCGTCGCGCCTGATCCGCCTAGGTCACAAGGCCAGGCGGTACGAACGGAGGGCGGGGGGCGCACCATCCGTGACGAGCACGGGCAACCTGTCGCCGGTGAGCCGGTCGAGGTTTCGCGCCCCTACACCCTCAAGCGCCAACAACCCAGGCGCCCCGTGGCGCGTTTGCTGCGCTGCGGTGCGCAGCGAGGTACGTAAGGATCTCTCGGCCACGGCGATAGCCGCGTTACAGCAGATCCTCGCCAATCAATCCTGACGCGCAGACGCAGAGAGGCAGAGCCATGGAAAGGGTGCCAAAGTCCTCCGTCTCCTGGGCAGTCCAGGCGTTCGCGGCCCGAGCGGGACAGGGCGTGTGATGGGGGCGAATCGGAAGGCGGGACTCGACAGGTGGACCTCCTCGGAGCGGGACGCGGTCGTGGGACCCGGCAGCGCGGGACGCGTACTGACACAGCGGCCAGCCCTTTGCAGGCTGGCCTTCAATACCGCGCCCCGTGGCCGACCTTGTGTTTTCCGGGTCGTTGTACGTTGACATGATCCCGGACGGGGTTCCAGTCCCGTGGGCCACTTTCTCGTCTGCCGTGGGCGAATACGGCAGCGCGACTGAGGCAACCCCGCAGGGCATTGGCACTAGTTTGCGAGAAGGACGCTGCCTCCCTGCGCTGCGCGGCAGTCACGGTCGGATCGGCATCTGCCGGAAAAGAGCGGCGAGATGGGTGCGTTCACGGCCCGCCACCGGGCCTGAGCGGGCTCAAGGAGCTTCAAAATCACGACCGTTAGCGATCAGGCTGCAGGAAGACGGAGCGCGCCCCGGAATCCCTGCCCAATTCTTCTACTTGCGTGATGTAGGAGGTGGCGCTCTGGCCGTCCCGAAGAAGCCGTCGAAGTTGGTGTGGAAGACCACGAGAACACCGACAGCGTGTAACTGCGCTGGACGGCGAAGCGCGACAGCGGCTCGGGCCACCTGCCGATCAGCGGCCCAGAACCGCTTCCCGGGCGGCACGCGACCAGATGGCCTGTTGAAGGGCGGTGAAACCCATGCGGTTCCAGTGAAAGAGGACGTGCCGGGACAAGACGCTTCGGAGGCCAAGCCCAAGCCGCCCGTCCCGCGCACTGTCCGCCAGGGCACGCCCGCCGTGCTCCATGCTGGTCACCCAGTTCTGTAACGACGCGAGCGGGCCGTCATTGATTGCAGGGCCGGCGTCGAGCAGGAGTAGTTGCCGCATCGTGTCCGCCATGGCGCTGACCCTGTCGGCGGGAACGTCTTCGGGCAACGGCCGTTTGGCCTCGATCTGCCCCCACACGTCACCTTGCTCGCCCCATTCCAGTCCGGCGGCTCGCAGGAACAGGGTGGTGACGAGCAGAGAGGTGGCCTTCGCGTCGAGGGCTCCGTCGGTTTCGCCGGCGGCGTGCTGGTGGTAGTCGAGTACGCCAATGCTGTCGGTGTGGAACACCCGGTGAGTGATCGTCAGGCTGTCTGGGCCGCCGAAAGCAATGCTCTCCGGTTCGTACAGGTACGGGCGCCAGTCTTTCACCACGCTCCAGGACACCGCGCTGTCGAGGGCTTCGGTTACGTGCGCGATGACGTCCTCGGCCGGTGTGCCAGGGCTGGGGTGAACGCGCAGGCGCCAGCAGGGGTACTTGCGCAGGAACCACCACGCTCCGACGGGTGCACCGCGCAGGGAGGGCAGGAGGTAGGCGCGGAAGGTTTGTTCGGCGGTGGGGTAGTCGGCGAATTCGATGTTCACCTGGTGCCAGCCCTCGGGGCTGGCGTCGAGCGCAGTCCGGCCAGCAGTGCGGTACCGCTCGACCGCGTCAGCGAGCCAGGCGGGGCTCGTCCCCGCTCGGCTCGCTGCGTCCGCGATCGGCATTCCGCCGAGAACGGACCAGATGGCTTCCTCCGCCGGGCTGGTGTCGTGCTCGTGCACTGTGCCGTCCCTTCAGCTCAAGAGCAGGCAGGCATCCCAGTCGGTGACTGGCCCGGCTCCTTGTTCAGCGCTCTGGAACGCCAGGACTGCCCCGGCCTCCCCTTCGAGGAATCCGGTCTCCTCAGGCGGGTCGGCGGCGAGAAAGCGCTGCCTGAGCAGGGGAAGGCGGACGGTGAACGCGTGCGGGGTCTCTGCGTCCTCCGCGAACCGCTGCACCGTGCGCAGGACGCCGCCAACGCCGTGGCACAGGCCGCGGTTGGAGAGCTTGTCAAGCTGGTGCGCGTCGTCCAGGCAGTACAGCAGGGCGCGCTCGGCCATCCGTTTGCGGTCCTCGTCGCCGAGGGCTACGGCGGCAAGCTGCTGTGCGCGGGCAAGGCCCGGCGTGCCGTAGCACCAGGACGGGGTGGCGGGGAGGGCGGGAGCGGGGCCGGTCGCGCTGATCCACCGAGGCCAGCGGGTTCCGCGATGGTCGCTCTGTCGGATCCCGTCGAGCCAGCGGCAGATCCCGGCCATGGCGGTGTCATGGCCGTCCACGGTGATGCCGCGCCGTTTCGCCAGGGCGAGCAGAGCGAGGGGACCGCTGATCCCGTGCGCGAGCCCCGCGTTGGCGTGGCCGCCCTGTGTGATGGTCTTGCTGGCAGGCGAGTGGCCGACCCACCAGCCGGGCAGCTGCTTCCCGTCGGGCCCGGCGATCGGTTGGGTGAGCCGGACCAGGTACTCCAACACGCCGCGCAGTTCGGGGCCGTCCGGCTGTCGGCGCAGCAGGAGGGCACCGAGGCCGGCCAGCCCACGGAACAGGTCGTACTCAGCGAAGGCCGTGTAGCCGCCCTGGTCGATGCGCGCGTGGGCGGCGTCCAGACGACGCCGGGTGTGCGCGGCCACGATGCGGTCAAGGGTGTGCAGGGCTCCGGCATACCGGTCGCTGTCTGTTGCCGCGAGGTGAAGGACGTACGTCATGGCGGGGGCTCCGAGGAACAGGCCGGCCGTGTCTCCGTCGATCAGCGGGCGGACGTCGGCGAGTTGCTGGTGGACGTCGCGCCACGGGGTGAGGCCGCAGTGAGCGCGTTCGATGTGGAGCAGGGCGACACCGAGGGGACCGCGCGCAAGAGACTGCCGTGTGGCAACGGTGGTGTCGGTGATGGGCGGGGCGGTGGTCACCGCTTGGCTCCTTCGGTGCGGATTGTCCAGGACAGGGCGGCAGCGCGGGCGAGACGTCGGCAGGTCGCTTCGGCGTCGGGGGCGATCCCGGCAGCGCGGTTGTGGTGCATGTGCAGCAGGGCCCCAAGGACGGCCGCCGGATCGATGCCGGTTGATTCGAGCACCGTTCGGTAAGCGAGCAGGGCGGCTTGGCGCGTAGCCCACGCCTGCGCAACGGCGTCTCCGCCTTGGATCTCTTGGATCGGGCAGTGGTGCTGAGCGCTGGTGAGGTCTACGGCGAGGGCTTGTACGTCTCGGGGCAGGGCGGTAGCGCCGTCGCTCTGGGGGAAGTTCGCCGTTAGCCACGCCCGGCCGGCCACCGGTGTTCCGAGAAAGGCGGTGGCGATGTCGACGAAGCTCGCGGCGGTGACTGCCTGCCGGTGGCTGTCGGAGAGAGGCAAGGCGATCTGTGTCAGGGCGGCGTCGGAGTCGGCGGCGAAGAACCGTTCAGCAGCCTCCAGGGCGGCCCCGCTGCCGTAGCGCCCGGTCTCCGGCTCGTCGGTGTCCCACCGCACCCGCTGAAGCAGCCCCTCGGCCCGCAGCTCAGCCGCCCAGATCGCAACACGCTGGGCAGTGTTCCCGAACGCATCCGGGGACGGCAGCCGCAACCGCAGGCGCACGTGGCTGTCGGGGTCCGCGTAGCGGATGAACCACCACTCCAGCGGTTCGACTTCCCCCAGCAGTAGCGGCACGTGCGCGGTAAGCAGTTCGGGTACCCGTGCCGCGTTGCCGTACAGCTTCAGGTACGCCCATGGGGAGGCGCCCGGCAGCCGGCAAGAGTCCCGGCCCACGACGACCGCTGTCCGGCGGACGGCGGCCGGGGCGGGCGGCTGGTCGGAGACGAAGGGCACGGTGACCTCATGCGCGCGGCCCAGCCAGCCGAACGCGTCCTCCGGCGGTGCCTCGCGCAACGTCACGGTTGGGCGGCGGTCCAGTTCAGTTCGTAGGAGCTGCTGCTGGGCCAGGACGTCTAGGTCCAGGCGTAGCCGCTGGTCGTCGTTGCCGACGTACACCGTGCGGGGCACACTGCGGCGGGCGCGCCAGTCAGACAAGGCGGATGCCCAGTTGCCGCCGTCGACGAGGTCGGCCGCGCGGAGCCGCCAGGAAGCAGGGGACAGGATGGTACGGCCGACGCGTACCTCGGGCAGGAACGGAAGCCGGGCCGCCGCGCCCCACGCGAACGGGATCAGGGTGGCCGTGTGCGAGCGGTGCAGCTCGGAGACGAAGCGAGCCAGAGGATGGGTGGCGTTGGTCAACTCCACGGCGTTCATGACCATCGGCTCGATCACCTGGCCGGTGGACAGCGACACCAGGTAGAGGCGCCGTGCGTCGGCGACAACACCGAGGTGGTCCACGTCGAGCGTGGCGTCCGGGTTGTACTCGCCCACGGAGAGCACGTTCGGCATGAGGGCGGGGGCGCGGCCGACGTTGCGGGTACGCACGCGCAGCGGAGGACTGGACACCTGCCCCAGGTCGGCACCGGCGGTGAGCGTCGGCAGTCCGGAGTACGCGGCGGCCATACGGTCGAAGTCGGCTGCCTCCAGCATCCTCAGGAAACGTCCCGTGGTGATACCTACGCTCAGGGACAGTCCTTTGATGCCCAGCGCGAACCCGCCGTCTTCCACATCGTTCAGGGAACGCGCGAACACCGTGAAGGACAGTGCGACGTGCGCGGGCACCTGGGTAGGCCGGCCGAGGGCCAAGGCCTCGATGTCTGCTTCCGTGAGGTCGACCGTGCGCTGATCGTTCAGGGCAGCGTCCTGGGCGAGGGTGAGGAGATGCTCGTCTCGAAGGGTCGTGGCCAGCACCGGCCGCTTGAGGACCGTGCCGCGGTAGCCGGCGGGAAAACCGAGGCCGGTGTCCGGGTCAGTGAGGTCACGCAGGGGCACGATGGTGCCCATGCTGTAGCGCTCCAGAAACCGCGTGCGGTAGTCCTGCCAGGCCGCTGGGCCGTTCGGGAACGGCGTCAGCCGGGTGATGACCTGTAGGGCATGCTCCGCCTCGCGGGTCACGGTGTCGGGCAGAACGATGTCGCAGTCCGGGCGGAGATTGACCACCAGGCTGCGGTCGGTGACGCCGGTGAGCGCGTTCATCTTCGCCGTGGCTTTGGCGCGGAGCGTGCGCTGGGCTCGCTGTGGGGCCTCGTCGTGGCGGGTGAGCAGCATGCGGACCTGACGCAGTTCATCGGCTTTGGCAGGCGCGACGCTGGTCGTGTCGAGTTGCTCGACCAAGTGCCCGAGTGCGTCACCGCACGTCATGGGTGCGTGGAGGCTGGTCAGGAGCACGCGGTGCTCGACGAGGCTGTGCAGCATGGCGTGGATCTGCTCGTCCGGGGTGTCGGGGTAGTCGCTGCGGAGCTTGGCGGCGAGAGTGCTGACGGTGAGCGGTGTGCGGGCCATGGCTAGGACGGTCTCCACGGCGGGAGTGCGACGCAGCGTGGTTTCGGTGGGGCCTTCGGCGCCCGGCTGGAATAGGAGGGCAATTCGCGAACCGCGCACGATGCACCTGGAATTGGCGACGACGAATACGTTCCGCAGCACGTCCGGGTCACGTTCCAGTGTGGTGATGACGTCGTTCAGCCACTCAGCGTCGGCGTGGCCGAAGGCACGGTGCTCGGTGCCCCAGTCCACGCGACTGGCAGCGCCGATGCGGATGGGGGCCGGCCCGGCGAACAGCCCGAACGGGGTGGCCCGGTACTGCATACGCAGCACGTAGCGGGCCAGGGACATGGCAGTGCGCCGTACGGCCCGCGAGCGCTGGCACTGTCCGGCCGCCACTTCACGGATGGAGTCGGCGAGGCGGGGGGCGGCGAATTCGATCGCGGCGGCCCTGATGTCGTCGACCCACACCTGGGCGATCCATTCCCGCCACAGATCAGTGTCTGCTGACTCCTCACCGACCGGTGTTGGCCACGGAGGCATCGGCGCTGCCATGGGAAACACCGACGCCCTGATCATGCCCGCGTCAACAGCGTGATACATGGCGGTACCCCCTTCGATCTCGCGGTGGGGGCCAGGCCGGTAAGGAACGGCCCGGCCCCCAACGTCTGTTGTTACTCGCAGGTGCTGTTGGAGCAGGCGGACTCACAGGTCTGGCCGCAGCCGTCGCCGGTGTCGTTCAGCAGCGCGCCGATGACCGGCACGGACGCGACGGTCTCGATGCTGAGGTCGAAGTCCGACCCTCCGTGCATTACGAAGTCCGTGCCGGACTTCAGGGTCGTGCCGGTGCTCCTCGGTGCCATCTCGTTCTCCTCTACAGAGGTGGGTGGTTGTGCTCTTACCGGCCTGGTCGCGACGCCGACGGCGTTACGACCAGGAGATCGTGATCCGGGTGTGCCAGCGGTCGATGACCCGGCCGACGGGGAGTTGCTCGTCCGGCGTCCCGGCCGGGTGAACCTCGATGTGCGCACGCTGCCGGCGGTGTTCGCCGTTCCAGACCTGGAACTCCTCGACCAGGCGCTCGGCGACCTCCTTGCCCTGCGGCCCGTGGCCGGCGGCGCCCAGCTCGAAACGGTCGGGGTCCTCGGTGGCGCGCACCGTTCGGTAGGCGAAGCTGTCGCCGTCCACCAGGGTCGGCACACCGAGCGGCGTCCTGGCGGCGACGAGGCCGCGTTGCCGGGCGGCAGGTGTCGCTGTCATGAGCGGCAGGTTGTCCAACACGCTCGCCAGCCACAGGTCCAGGTGCTCCTTGGACTCGTCACCCGCGAGGGTCACCCCCGACCACTCCTCGGCACGAGGCGAGCGCAGTGCGGCCCGCAGAGCCTCGACATCAGGCTCGGGGTGATCGTCCAGGCGAAGGGCGATCTCCTCGCCCTCGACGTCGTGGAGGACAGCCAGACGCATGCGGTTCTCACCGACACCCTGCATCGGCACGAACCCGCACAGCTCCACCCCGTCGCTGACCAGGTGCCGGCCGTCGCGGACGAACGCGACGGTGCGGGTCATGCCGCGCATCCGCAGCGGGACGACCAGCCGGCCGCCCTCGGCAAGCTGGTGAAGCCAGGCGGGCGGCATGTCGGCGGCCTGCACGGTGATGACGATGCGGTCGTACGGCTGGTGATCCGGCACGCCATATTCGCCGTCGGCGGTGATCACACTGACGTTGCTGTAACCGGTCACCCTCAAGAAATCCTTGGCGCGCCGGGTGATATCGGGGTCGATGTCGAGGGTGACGACGTGGCCCCCGTCACCGACCAACTCTGCGAGGTAGGCGGCGTTGACGCCGCCGGAGCCGATCTCCAGGACATTCATCCCCGGCTGAATGTCAGCCTGCTCGACCTGCATGGCCTGGATGCGCGGCGCGGACACGGAGCTGACCTGCGTGCCAGTGGCATCAGTCTTGGTGATCGTGGCGGTCTCGGGCTCATAAACCTTGGCCATGTCCTCGTCAGGCGTGGCGAGGTGGCGGGGAACCGAACGGAAGGCTGCCACGACGCGGGGACTGCGCGCGGCACCGAGTTCGATGAGCCGCTTCACCATCCTGTCGCGCAACTCCTGCTCAGAGGCGGGGCTCTTGTCGCTGTTCTCAGTCATGCCGGGGACGTTTGCCACGAGCGGTCTCCTTCTCGGCGCCCGCGCGCCGAGGCGGTCGGGAGCTGATATTGGGGTCTGGCGACGAGGGTCTGGACACGTCGGTTGCCTCCGGAAGGCGGTGATCTGTCGCGTGGTGCTTCCCTCCGTAAGATGGCGGCGAGCTGCCGCCCATGAAGTAGGTGAGTGCCTGCGCCTTGAGTCGGTTGAGGCAGTCCTCGCACGTCATGAACGGCGCGTGCTGGCCGTCCCACTGCACCGGGCCGAGCCAGATCACCGGCAGGTCGGTACGCGTGCACCCGAGCCAGCAGTCGCCTGTGACCCATCGGGAGCTCAGACATGTGGTCATGTCGCATCTCCCCTCCCTGGAGACCGCAACTGAGCAGCACTGGAGGCGGCCGCGAACACAAGGACACCCGTGATCGAGTCGAGCAGTCGGCGCGCGGGAGTGCTCTGAGACGCGTCCAGGAACGAGGACAAAGGGCAGTGTCTCGCCATGTTCCCTCTCGTCAACATCTAGGTAGGCCCCAGCCACCCCGGAACGAGCGGCCGATGGGCCAAGCTCACTCTTCAGCCGGAGAGCGCCGGAAGGAGGTGCAATGCCGCCCCGGCTCCGGGCTCGCCGGTCATCCGAAGGCAGGGCGGCAGCTCAGATCGCTCGCAGCTGGGCCCGACGTTCCTCGGCGACAACAACGCAACTGTCCGTGTGGCGATAGCCATGTATGCCGCCGCTCGCCTCCGATGCGAACAGCACGCGTTCGTAGGACTCCCCAGAGGCGATCAGCCGGGAGCATGCGCCGCAGATGCGCCCCCGAATGGCCTCCTCGATATCGCTCGTGCCCGTCGACGGCCCGAGTGGGCCGGGGTTCTCGAACAGCGTCAGCAGTGCGCGAGAGATGACCGCGAGGTCCTGCGCATGGCATGCCTTCGCCACCTGCGACTTGCCGGCGCCCTCCTCCAGGAGGCGATGAGCGCGCACGATGACGTAGACCGCTGTCTGGCGCATCTCCCCTCGCATACGGGCGGCGATGGCAGTGACCTCCGGGACGAGGAGCTGTACATGCCCGCGCAGCCGACCGAGAAGGGTCTTCAGTTTCACGAGTTCCGGTGGGCAGGTGCCCCATACGTCGAGGCCGACCGTGTACGTCTCGCGGATCGTGAGCGCGTCGACCGGCGCGCGCTCGTTCAAAGCGGTCACGACGCCCCCCGCGCTCGTCCACTGTCGCTCGCCTCGTCGCCACGAACCAGGAAGTTGGCCCACACGTCTTTGCCGCCCGTGAACTCGGAGCAGCCGCAGTCGTCGGCGAAGCTCGACACGAGGAGCAAGC
Source organism: Streptomyces graminofaciens (assembly GCF_030294945.1). Classification (NCBI taxonomy): domain Bacteria; kingdom Bacillati; phylum Actinomycetota; class Actinomycetes; order Kitasatosporales; family Streptomycetaceae; genus Streptomyces; species Streptomyces graminofaciens. The sequence goes on from NZ_AP018448.1 coordinate 2,249,512, forward strand.
CCCGGCCGCACTCAGCGTCCGCGGCATTGTGGGAGAGTCTGGGCAATACGGGATCGAAATCGCGCACGCAGACGTTGAGTGCGCCCGTCAGACGCGTGACCGTGAGCCGCGCGCCCCTCGTCTCGGTGCCGGGAACAGGATCTGTGTGCCGCAGGACGTTGGTGAGCAGCTCCGTAACCGTCAGGGCGGCACTGTCGATCAGGCCGGATAGACCCCAAAGCTCCAAGTGGGCCCGAACTACGGTCCTGATGATGGGCACGGCCTCTGAGGTCACGTCGAGGTCTATCTCCAGGTGCCCCGACTTGCTGCGCGTCGTCGCGCGCACGCCGGTTGCTGGCACGGCGGGCAGTTCCAAGAGGTCGGCCATCAAAGATCCAATTCGGTCTGGCGAATCCTCACCAATGAGGTTTGACTGCGGTGTGTACTGGTGTGGAACCGGTCGGCAACCATTCAGTCAGGTCGCGAGACCCAAGTGCATATCCGGATGCGGAGACCTGAGATATCCGCATCACGACCCAGGGGACGCTGATGCCGCAGCCCGAGAAGGAGCTCAACCCCGACGCCTCGCCACAGGCATGGTTCGGCGCTGAACTGCGCCACTGGCGTAAGCGTCAACCAGGTCTGCGGGCTGCCCAGTTGGGGCCGATGGTGCAGGTCAGCCCGGATGTGATCTCCAAGATCGAAAAGGGCTCGTACCGGTGCCGACGTGACCTGGCAGAGCGTCTGGACGCTGTCCTTGAGACGGGCGGAGTCCTCACCCGCGCGTGGGGGATGGTGTTCGGCGATGCGGATAAAAGGCGGCGTGATGCGGATAGTGCCCGCCGAGGACCGGTGGAGGGGACGATTCAGGTCCATCAAGGGCGCATGCTGGACGCAGACCCGTCAGCCCCGCTATCCGAGAGCCTTACCTCAGTGGACCGACGCGCTTTCCTGGCTGCCACCAGCCTTGCCGCCTTCGCCCCGATAGAACTCGCCCGACTCGTCGCGCCAACCGCACCGCCGGAGCTTCCGAAGCGGATTCGCCCCACGGAGCTGGATCAGCTGCGCCTCATCGCCGACAGCATCCACCGCTGGGACAACGCGCAGGGCGGTGGGGGTCTGGTCGGTGACTTCGCGAGTCGCTCGATGGAGTGGGCCGTACGGCTGCTCTCCGTCGCCTGCCCGGAGCAGCTCCGCCCGGATCTCCTCAGCAGCATCGCGCGGCTGGGCATCGTGGTCGGCGCCACTCACTTCGACGCCTATGCTCACGGCGAGGCGAGGGTCGCTTTCAAGGTCGCTTCCGAATGCGCGGAGGAGGCTGGCGACTGGTGGCTTCGCGCCAAGACGTTTTCCTTCCTCTCCCGACAAGCGACTTGGCTCGGCGATCCTGACGAAGGTCTCACATACGCGGAGAAGGGACTTGTCCGCGCCGACCGGCTCACCCCGACCATTCAGGCCATGATGCACAGCGCCCGCGCACGAGCCTTCGGCAAGATGAACGACGTCCAGGGCACGTTGGCCGCAGTAGGTGCGGCCGACGATGCCTTTGCACGCTCGAACCCGGCCAAGGACCCGGCCTGGATGCACTACTACGACGAGGCCCAGCACCACGGCGACACAGCCCATGCGCTGTTCGACCTGTCCATTCACGCCGAGCAGGACCCGGGGCGGGCGGCGCAGCGGTTCACAACAGCGGTCGTCGGCCACGGCGACGACTACGCCCGCTCGCGCGGTATCTCCCGAACGAAACTGGCGTCGCTCCTCATGGCCAAGGGCGACCCTATGCAAGCGATTACCATCGGGCACCAGGCACTCAACGACGCCGGCAGGCTCACCTCGCGGAGAGCTGCGGACGACCTCAGGGAACTCCGCCGATTCGCCGGGCAACACCGCACGCTGGAAGAGGCCGCGCAGCTGCGCCAACGGATCACAGCTACCTTGCAGGCATGACGAACTCGGTTGCCCCCGCCCGCGCCGTACTGGAAGAAGCCTGCGCCCGCGCAAGCTTCGACCCGGCAGGCGCCGAGCCCATTCGCCTCGCCGAGAACGAGATATGGCGCCTCCCGGATCAGGTGATCGTCCGCATCGCCCGCGCCGGCCAGTGGGATGCGGCCGTGCGAGAGGTCCGCGTGGCCCGCTGGCTTGCCGACAACGAGCTACCGGCTGTCCGCGCGCTACCGGTCGAACAGCCGGTGGAGGCCGCGGGCCGCCCGGCGACGTTCTGGGCTGAGCTCCCACGGCATGAGATCGGCACGGTTCGAGATGTGGTCGTGCTGCTGAAACAGCTCCACCCGTTGCCTCTGCCTGACTTCCCCCTCGACCGGCTCGACCCGTTCGTACGGGTCGCCGAGCGGATCGAGGCAGCGACGTCCCTGTCAGAAGATGATCGCGGGTGGCTGCGGCATCGACACGCGGACCTCCGCGAGTGGTGGGAGCACAGGCCCGCGGGCCTGCCCGAGTGTCTTGTGCACGGGGACGCGTGGGTGGGCAATGTCGCGCGCACCGCTGCCGGCCCGATCATGATGGACTTCGAGCGGGCCTCCGTCGGGCCGCCGGAGTGGGATCTAGTCTCGACAGCAGTCAAGCTCACGACGACCGGCACGGTCACCGAGTCCGAGTACGCCGAGTTCTGCCAGGCGTACGGAAGGGACGTCACGGAGTGGGAGGGGTACGAACTCCTTGCCGGGGCACGTGAGTTGCGTATGACCACTTACGCAGCCCAACATGCAGCCACGCGGCCCGAGTGGCAGGCCGAAGCGCAGTACCGCGTGGACTGTCTGCGGGGTCGTGCAGAAGCACGTCCGTGGCGCTGGAAAGGAATCATGTAACGCCCACCGGAACCCTTCAAGCAGTGGACGTGCTCCTCAGCTCCGCCGACAGCCAGCCGACATGCTTCGCGACCTCTTCTGTACCGGAGAACCTTTGAAGGTCCCGGTCATAGCAGTTCAAAGGACTCCAGATGCATGGCCAGGGCGAGAAGGGTGCGGTCGGCGTACGGTGCGCCGATCAACTGGACTGCAATGGGCAGGCCCTGGTCGTTTGTGCCGACGGGGACGATGGCGGCGGGCAGGCCGATGTGGCTGATGAGGTTGGCCCAGCCGGTCTGATCGAAGAAGCTGCGTTCGTACCCGTTGATCTGAAGAGTTCGGCTGCCGTTCGGGATGGCGGGGGTCGGGGCAGCAGGGGTGAGGAGCACTTCGTGGTGCTCGAAGAACGCCGTCCACGCGGCGCGTTGACGGGCGCGCTCTTCACGGGCGATAAGCCAGCTGCGGTGGGGCTGGGTGCGATGGCGCAGGGCAGTGGCTCTAGGAGAGGAGTCGTCCTCGCATAGTTGGCGTGCACTGGTCAGGTCTGCTGTGAACGCGTCGTCGCTGCCAGCTAGGGAGGCGTTGGCGTGGAGGAGCTGTTCGAAGAGTTGCGATGCGTCAGTGAAGCCAACCGGGCCGCGGGTTGCGGTGATGTGCGCTCCGCCGGCGGCCAAGTGGCGTGTGACGTGTTCGAGCGTCGCAGCGGTGGCGTCGTCGACAGGGCACTCGGGGTCGTTGTGCCAGACGGCGACGCGGGAGTCACCGAGGTGCGGACGCGGTTCGGACAGGCTCAGGCGCCACGGCGTGTGTTCCTCCGCGGTGGGGGTGGTAAGGGCCATGAACATGAGGGCCAAGTCGCGCGGGTGGCGGGCGAGGGGACCTGGGGTGAGCATGTCGCTCGTGGTCAGCCAGCCCGGTGGTCGGGGGATGTGCCCCCGAGCGGGTACGAGTCCTTGGGTGGGCCGGAGGGCGTAGGTGCCGCAGTAGTGGGCCGGCAGACGGAGGGAGCCGGCGAGGTCGCTGCCGAGTTCGAGGGGGGTCAGCGCGGCGGCGACGGCTGCTGCGGCGCCGCCGGAGGAGCCGCCGGGGGTTCGGGTGGGGTCGTGGGGGTTGTGGGTGGTTCCGAAGAGGGTGTTGTCGGTGTGGAGGTCCTGGCAGTAGGCGGGGACGTTGGTCTTGCCCATGATCACGGCGCCGGCGTGGCGGAGTCTCGCAACGGCGTCGGCGTCCTGCTCGGGGATGTGGTGGCGGAGGTCTTCGGTACCGCAGGCGGTGCGCAAGTGGGCGGTTTCAAAGGAGTCCTTGATCGTGAGCGGCAGCCCGTCGAGCAGGCCGACCGGTTCGCCTCGGGTCCGGCGTGTGTCTGAGGCATCGGCTGCTCGTTGTGCGGCTTGGATGTCGAGGGTGATGACGGCGTTGAGGGTGCTGGCCTGGATCCGTTCGAGGTGGAGGTCGAGCAGGTCTCGGCTGGAGATGGCGCCTTGTTGGAGGGCGTTGAGCTGGGCGTGGGCCGGGAGGTCCGGGTAGCTGGTGTTCATGTGCTGACGGCCTCGGGGGCTGTGGGTTGGTCGTGCCGGGCAAAGTGCCGAGCGATGGCACGCAGGGCCGGGAGGTCCTCGATGGGGTGCCAGGACTCGATGTTCTGGTCGGCGAAGTCGGTGGGCTGGGCAGGCAGCGCGCCCTGGCTGTGAGCCGTGAGGGCGGCGCGGATCTGGTCGGCGGTGACCGCAGCGTGGAGGCCGTCTCCCGAGAGGCCGGTGGCCCGGTGCCGTTGTTCGCTGGCCTGCCGTATGTGGTGGTCGAGGTAGGGACGGACTGCGGTCTGTCCGTCGCGGATCTCCACAACCCGGCGATACACCTGGAATGGGATGCCGCGCGTGTGCGATCGGTCGTCGGCCGTGGAGCCGTTGGGGGTGAGAACGATCTCGGGGACGGCGCGGTAGAAGGCGAGCCACAGTGGATGCAGCTGACGGTGAGCGCGTCGAAGCTCCCACCGGTAGGTGGCGTGCCGTGTTTGGGCGGTGAGCGTGGGGATGAGCCAGCCGACCAGGGTGAGGATCGTTCCGAGGTCACCGCAGATCCAGGCGAAGTCCTCCCAGCCGGTCAGGGAGGTACCCAGGGCTGCGGCGATCAGGTTCCCGATGCGTACGGCGCTGTAGCCGAGGGTCACGGCCGCGCCGACGGCGACGGTGCGCAGCCCGACGCGTACGGCCGTGCGCGGACTGCGGTCGGCCAGACGCCAGCTCGCCACGCTCAGGTATCCCTCGGCGAGCGTGTAGGCGCTGATGTAGACCGTCAGGTAGGCCGCGTAAATGTGGTCATGCGCGTAATACAGGGTGAAGTCCGTGGGCCGCTGGACGGCGGGCGTCAGCAGGAAGAACAGCACGAACAGCGCGGCGATGACGACGGCACCGGAGCCGAGCCAGTACCGGGACATCCGGCGGGCCCGGTCGGCGGGTGAACTCCAGTGGCTCAGGACGATCTGCTGGCCGGCCAGCAGGGCCACCACACAGCTCATGGCAAGCGGGACGGCCAGGTTCCTCGTGCCGAGCGCCTCGTCGATGGCCCGCCACATGGAGCTGATCGAGAACAGGAAGCTGAGCGCCGAGAGCAGATAGACGGCGGTCAAGGCCGCCCAGGCTGTGTCCCGGCGCCGGGCAGGAAGATCTCTGAGCAGGCACGCGAGGCCGATCAGCGCCACGGTCAGGCTGATCGGGTGCAGGATGTCCTTCACCGGTCGGCCCCTCTGCGGCTGAGCAGGGTGTGGGCGATCCGCTCCTGGATGTCGTCGCCCGTCGGGGATGCGCTGCGCAGCCGGTGCTCGATGACGCGGCCGGACAGATAGGAGGCGAGGAGTTCGGCGTCGTATTCTTCGGCCTCCTCGTAGCTGCTGCGCCCCAGCATCATCTCGACCAGGGCCGGGTCGAGCAGGGGCGCGAGCCCTTGCGGCACCTCTTCGGACAGTTGACGGCGTTCGTGATGGCCCAGCAGCAGGTGGGCGATCTCGTGGCCGATGACGTGGTCCTGGTGGGCATGGCTGGTCAACGGGTCGTAGAAGATGTAGAAGGCGCTTGGAGTGACATACGTGACGCCGCAGCGCCGTCCCGGAACCGCCTCCCCCGCCGCCTCGATATGCACCATGCGTCCTGTCCGGCGGGTCACCTCATGGCGGAGATCGCGGATACTGGCGACCTGAGGGAGTTTCAATTCCGCCAAGAGGCTCGGCTGTTGATGAGGAGACGACCACATAGTTCTCTCTGTTCCTCGTTCTTCTAAACATACTTGACACCGTGTCACTCAGGCGTCGGCGGGAGCCCTTCGAGTTCTCTCACTCGGTCAACTTCCTTGAGTACTGCGGCGAATCCGTCCGCAGACAGCCCGATCATCCGGTAGAAGACACTCTCGATTCCCGCCTGCTTTGACTTGACCTCAGCAAACTGACGAACCGCCTCAGCGGCGACTTCATCATCGTCAAAGAAGTTGCCCGGGAAGCCGAAAGCCTGCGCCAGCCACTCCTTGGCGCCGTCGGACGGGTTGATGCGCTTCCCAGTGCGCAGCAGCGAGATATAGGAGTCGGAGAGCGTGCCTCCGAAACCGGCAATCCGCGCGGCTACCTCCTTGTTGCTGTAGGCCCCCCGCCGTGGGGGGTGGACGTGCTCGAACAGCCAGTTCAGCCGCTCACAGAACACGGCTCCATCATCGACGGATGCAGGTTCCAACAAGTCACCCATGATCAACTTCCCCTATATCCGACCCTTGCGACACCATCACAGTACGCCACCATTGACTGGTGTTGACTGGCACGCCGACCGTATGAAAAGTTCTCCACCGTCACCACTCCGCAGTTACTTCGGGAAGCGCTATCCAATGAGTCACGTATTTACGCACGCAATCGGTTCACCAAAGTGACAGGTGACACAGCCCGCACGGGACTCACACCACGGACATATTGGACATCAAATCCCTAGTGACGCCGCGGGTGGGAGCCATAGAAGCCGCCAGGGGTTCATCGAAGAAAATCCATATGGACTGGACAGATTTCGGCGTCCTCACCAGCGGACGAGGCGATTGACGGGAGAGGGTAGGAGCCCCAGCGACTTGTCGAAAACCCTAGAGCTAAGTCTGGACTTGACACGACGGCGTGCGTACGTTCGTCGTCCCTCGACGGAACCCCGTCGGGGCCAAGAAACCGCAGAAGGGTATGCGTGTACCGCGTGAGAACTGGCTGGGTCGTATAAGCCCCGGCTGGAGCGGCGCCGGTGTCCGAGAGGTGCAACTCCCGGACACCCGACGCTCCATGGCACTCCGACCCGTGCAAGGGCCGGAGATTTACCCATAGCACCGCACCGGTCCCTTCCAGGGGCACGCCGGAGCGGATCTACTGCACTGGAGAGTGTTGCATGTCGACTGCCTTGTGCGAAAGGTCGAACGTCCTGACCTGCACGGCAGCCTTCTCTGTGCCCATCTCGACCACCGTCTGTCAGCCCGCAGCCCACAGGTCGCGGCGCCGCCGGGGAGGTCGATACTGATGGCACGTATACGCACCGTGAAACCCGAGATGTTCGAGTCGGAGGCGCTGGCCGAGTGCTCGGTGACCGCCATGCTCAGCTTCATCGGGCTGCTGACGCAGGCTGACGACTCCGGCCGTCACCGCGACCATCCGGCGATCATCGCCGGTCGGCTGTGGGCGCTGCGCCCTGAGCACACCGCCGCCCACGTCGCTCAGGACCTGGAGGAGCTGGCCGCCGCCGGGTTGATCTGCCGCTACGCCGGCTGCGACGGGCGTACGTGGCTGCACATCGTGACGTGGGAACAGCACCAGAAGATCAACAAGCCGACCGCGTCGAGGGTGCCGCGCTGCCCCAGCCACCAGGGGCATCAGCCGTGCGGGAAGTGTCAGACGGGCGCCTGCCCCGCCAAGCGCACGGCACCGTCTGTGACATCTCCTGGATCCCTCCCTGAGGACTCCGGGAGCCCTCAGGGAGGAGTCCGCCGCCCGGTTGCGCCGGTCACCGAGCCCGCAGAGTCCACGGCGGACCCAGGAGAGCCGATGTCCGCACCGCTGGCCGCCCCAGCCGCACCCGTTGCGGCACCGTCGGTTAAAACCGCAGGTAAGACGGCGCTCCCGGAGGATTCCCGGAGGACTACGCGAGGACTACCGGAGGGCTCCCGGTCTGGATCTAGGATCTTGGATCCTGGATCTTTCCTTACGGGGCGCGAGGCGCCCGCACCCGAGACCCTCTCCGGATCGGTCTCCGCGAAGGAACTGGTCGCCGAGTACGTCCGGGACTGCCCGCGCCGACCGCCGGAGGACGTCCTCGGGCTCCTGGGGCGCAAGATCAAGATCTTGATGGACGAGCGCTTCGACCCTGAGGACATCCGTGCGGCGCTGGAGCGGCTACGGGCCAAGGGTCTGCACCCGAGCGTGCTGCCGAGCCTGGTGAACGAGGTCGTCAACGCAGCCCCGCAGGCCACCTCGGCGGCGTCGTCCGCCTCCGGCGCGGGGCCCTGGGCCAGCACCTCCGGCTACACGCCCTACCTCAACCCGACCGAGCCGAGGACGTTCGGACACCGCCTGTGACCCGCGCACACCTCGCCGACCCCCAGCCCGCCGTCGGTGAGCGGCTGCGGGCCCGGCTGGAGGCCAAGCTGGCTGAGCGCGGCATCGACCCGGCCGCGCCGCTGCCGGACACCCCGGAGCCGATCCCCGCGCTGGAGGCCGCGCAGGCGCGGATCCCGGTCGACTACCGCGACGCTGTGGTCGAGCATCCGGACGTCGCCGCCTGGGTCCGCACGATCACCGAGGCGGCTGTCGAGCCGAACGCCGGCGGGCTCAACCCGCACTACGGCACGGCCGGACGCCGGCGGATCGCGCACGGACCATCGCTGCTGCTGTGGGGCAGCACCGGAGCGGGCAAGACCCACCAGGCGTACGCGGCGATCCGGGCTCTGACCGCCGCCGGGTGCGGCGTGTCATGGCAGGCAACGACTGCCGCCGACCTGTATGCCGACATGCGCCCGCAGTCCGGTGCGGACCCGGAGCACATGCTGCGACGGGTCGTGAGGGTGCCGCTGCTGCTCCTCGACGACCTCGGCGCCGCCAAGGGCTCGCAGTGGACGGAGGAGATCACCTTCCGGCTGGTGAACTGGCGCTGCCAGAACCGGCTGCCGACGATCTTCACCACCAACCTGCCGCCCGTCCGCGAACTCGCGAGCGAGCCGCGCCAGCCGGTGCTGCGCGACGTGATCGGCGACCGGATCCTCTCGCGCCTGTCCGGTATGTGTACCCCGATCCACTTCACCGGCCCGGACCGGCGCTTCCAGTGCCACTAAGACGTCGTCTCATTTGGAGTGCTGGGTAGTCTGCACGATGTGGTGATGGTCGAGCGCATGGTGCCGGACGAGTTGTGGGAACTGTTCCAGTGGGTGGTCCCGCCTGCTCCATCGCGGCCGCAGGGCGGCGGTCGGCGGCGGTACGGGGATCGTGAGGTGCTGGCCGCGATCATCTTCGTGGCCACGACGGGTTGCACCTGGCGGCAGTTGCCGCCGGTCTTCGGCCCCTCGGGGCCGACCGCGCACCGGCGCTTCACCGAGTGGACCGCCGCCCGGGTCTGGGCGAAGCTGCACCGCGTCATCCTCGACGAACTGGGCTCGCGCGGAGAGTTGGACTGGTCACGTTGCGCGATCGACTCGGTGAACATGCGGGCCCTGAAAGGGGGGACCTGACAGGTCCGAATCCTGTAGACCGGGGCAAGAAGGGCTCGAAGGTCCACTTGATCACCGAGCGGACCGGTTTACCCCTCTCGGTCGGGATCTCCGGCGCGAACCTGCATGACAGCCAGGCACTCGAGCCGCTGGTGCGCGGCATCCCGCCGATCCGCTCCCGCCGCGGCCCGCGCAGACGCCGGCCGGCCAAGCTGCACGCGGACAAAGGCTACGACTACGACCACCTGCGCCGATGGCTACGCAAGCGAGGTATCCGGCACCGCATCGCCCGCAAGGGCATCGAGTCCTCCACGCGACTCGGCCGACACCGTTGGACTATCGAGCGCACGATGTCATGGCTGGGCGGCTGCCGCCGTCTGCACCGCCGCTACGAACGCAAGGCCGAACACTTCCTGGCCTTCACCGCCATTGCCTGCAGCCTCATCTGCTACCGCAGACTCGCCAAATGAGACGACGTCTAAACCGGCCTCTCCCCCACCCTCCCTCACCTCCGGTGCGGCACCACCGCGCCCCCACCCCGCCTCACCGTGCATCTCCGCGCCCACCCTGCCGGCGCCTGGCGCGTGCTGAGGCGTACCCGGAGATCCTCTTGCGCACCATCAACACGAACGACACCACGCGCCCGACGCTACGCGGGATCGCCGACCACAGCTGGCACGTCCGGGGCCTGTGCCACGGCATGCCCGCCGACGACGCCGACGAGCTGTTCTTCCACGCCCCGCGTGACCACGCCGCCGCCGCGGAAGCCAGGTCCATCTGCGGCCGGTGCCCGGTCAAGAAGGACTGCTTCGCCTACGCCCTGGACAACGACATCCGCCACGGGATGTGGGGCGGGCTGACCGAGATCGAGCGCCGCCCCTGGCACGCCCGGGTCAGCAAGCGCCTCGACTACGCCCGGGTCAAGGCTGCCTTCCAAGGCCGCGACGTCCACCTCAGCGACGCCGAACGTGAGGCCGTCGTCCGCCACGCCTACGCCCGCGGATGGTCCCCCGAGCGTCTCGCCTACACCCTCCAGCTCGAACTCGACTGGGCCCGCGACCTGATGCGCCGGGCCGCCCACGACGTCGCCGACCGCGACCGGTTCTGGGGCCTGTACGACGAGGCCGACCCCACGACCAACAAAGACGGGGACGAGGACGGCGACGGGGACGAGGTCACCGTCTCGCCCGTGCCCCGCCAGGTGCACACCCAGGCTCTGATCACCGCACTCGGAAAGGCAGCATGACCCGCCCCACCGCCCTACCACTGACCGCCGCCTCTTTCGAACCCTCACCCCGGATGATCGCCGCCGCTGCCCTGTCGGTCCTCGCTGTACTGGGAGGTGGATGGCTGGTCCGGCGGGCCCGTGCCCGCGCAGGAACGGCGCGGTCGTCCGCCCCGGCGGTGTGGGTCGCATCCCTTGCCGCGATCGGCTGCACTGCCTACAGCGCCGATACCAGCTGGCGCTTCGCCGCGGACTACCTCGACATGGACGGCACCGCCGAGCGCGCCGCCATGTTCGCCGCCGCCGAACTCGCCCTCTTCGCCACCGCCCTGATGGCCCGCCAGAACCTCAACACCCAGGGCGCGCCCGGCCTGCCCGGGATACTCGTCTGGATGATCACCGGCGTGCAGGTGATCCCCGCCTACGCCGAGTCCGGACCGGTCGGCGGGACTGTGCGGGCGTTCGTCGGACCGGTCATGGCCGCGATGCTCTGGCATCAGGCCATGGGCATCGAGCTGCGGTTGCGCAAGCCCGGCGCCGCCTCGCACGGCATCCTGGCCACCCTCGGACGGGAAGTACGCGAGCGCCTGCTCTCCCGCCTGGGCATCGCCGAACGCGACCGGGACGCCGCCCAGATCACCCGCCACCGGGCCACCGCCCAGGCCGTCGCCCTGGCCGCCCGCCTGGCAGAACGTTCCGCCCAAAGCCGTGAGAGCCGGCGGGGCCGGCGGATCACACGTCGGCTGTCCAAGGCCCTGGCACGGGCTGGCGTCGGCACCGACCTGAAGCAGCGGCGCGCGCTCCTGGACCAGCTCGCCGCCCACCGGCATGCCACCGCGCTCGCCACCATCGACCTGCCCTCGCCCTGGACGCTGCCGCCGCAGGACGAGCACCACGAAGACCACGGTCTTGTCCTTCCGGCCATCGCCGACGGGACGGCAGCCGGGCAACGAACGGGCCGCACGCTCGCGGTCGCCGATGCGTGCACCGCACCGGATGGGGACGGTCCCGAAACGGACCCTGCGGATCTGATTGCGGGAACGGCGTACTCCGCGACCGGGGACCATCCCCACACGGTCCCCGCAATCGGGGACCGCGAATCGAATCGGGACCGGGACATGGATCCCGCGAACGGGGACCGGGACAAGGCCGTCCCCGGGACCGGCAACATCGGGGACCGCGCGGAAGCGAACGGGGCAGTCGGGGACAAAACCGCAGCTCAGAGCCCGGGTGGCCCGTCCCCAACGCGGGCCCCAAACGGGCACAATGCCCCAGACTCTGGAACGGGGACCGATCCCGCTGGGGACCGTCCCCAATCAGTCCCCGACGGGGACCACGGTGACCCCGGAACGGGGACCGAGTCGGTTGGGGACCGTCCCCACACGGTCCCCAACCGCAGGGGGCCGAAAGCATCCCGGAACCGGTCCCGAGGCGGCCACGGCAAGCCGTCCCGAAGGCAGGGGAAGGTGAGTGTGGACCAACTCGTCACCCAGCTCCGCCCCCACGTGCCCGAACTGCTGGAGAGGGACGGGAATGCCGAGGTCACGCGCACCCAGCTCAGGGAGATTATGCGCGCCCACGGCATCGGCATCCGCAACGACCGCCTCACGCCGGTCCTGGAACGCCTGCGGCACGAAACGGCCACCTCCAACGCAAAGAAGAGGAGCGCACGGTGAAGACGTGCCCGCGCATGTCGCGCATCAGGTCCGACTTCGAGAAGGACATCCGGTTCCTGACCGTCTACGCCGAACGCAAAGCCGGTACCCCTCCGGCCAAGACCAGCGCGAAGCAGGCGATCACGGTCAAGCGCAACATGGCCCGCGCGATGAGCCGCCACTTCGCACGCTGCCCCGAGTGCGGCTGACACCCCCATAGACGCAGGTAAGACCACTCCACATCACTCAACCGCCGTGGTGGCCCGGCCTCAAGCCGGGCCACCACGCCCTCCACAACGAAGGACACGCCATCCGACCCCCGTATCCACGGACGTACGCCCCCACGACCGCCGAGGCGGCCGCCTGGGCTGACGTCCTGGTCCTCCACCAGCTCCTGCACGCGGCCGTGCTCGCCCCGAATGGCCAGTGGCTCGTCCAGGACACAGCCGAAACGGGCGTCCGAGTCTTCGACGGACCGGCCGCCGTGGTCGACCTCGTCGCCGAAATCCAGCACCGCCTCCGCACCCCGAGGAACCGCGCCCGATGACGAACTCGACTCCAAACCCCGCCCCCACGCCGGATGAGCCGATCCCCAACTCGCTTGCTGTGCGAGCAAGTTATCGCAAGAGCATTGCTCCCGTCGGGAGCAATGCTCTTGCCTCCCCCGCCCCTGAAGCGGCGGGAGAAGTCCGGCGCCAGGGGGCGCCGAACGAGCAGGATGCGACCGAGGGCGGCTCGCGTCCGGGGGAAGAGCACACGCATACCTGCCACACCGAGCAGTGCGCCCACACCGCACCCTCGAAGCCGCACGTGCAGCAGCGCGAGCGCCTGCGTGACGAGCACAAGCGCGTGCGCCAGCCCAGCTGCCGCATGAACGACGACGAGTACCAGCTGCTCGCACGTGCAGCGTCCGCGTGCCGTATGAGCGTCGCCAGTTTCCTTGCCCACGCCGCTCTCAAAGCCGCCTGCGATCTCGACCGCACCGCCGCCGAGATCGCCACCGAACGCGAAGTGCTGAACGAGCTGTTCGCCCTGCGCCGGCACCTCGGACACATCGGCAACAACGTCAATCAGGTGGCCAAGGCCCTGAACTCGGGTGCGGACGCCCCGAACACGGTGGCGGTCCTCGACGCCGTGACCCGCGCGGCCCGCCGCGTGGACGCCTTCACCCGGCACTACCTGGAGACCGAGACCACCGCGGCATGATTCCCCGAGTCCACGATCGCGGGCAGCGCACCATCGGCTTGCTCTACTACCTCTACGGGCCCGGCACCCACGAGGAGCACATCGACCCCCACCTGGTTGCCGCCTGGGACAGCCTCGCCCCTGACCCCGGCCGCGACCCGAACGCCACATACGCCGACCTCCAGCAGCTGCTGGACATGCCCGTCGAGGCCCTCGCCAAAGGCCGTCGGCCCAAGAAGCACGTATGGCACCTGTCCGTCCGGGCGGCCCCCGAGGACCCCATCCTCAGCGACGAGCAGTGGGGCGACATCGCCCGGCGCATGGTCGCGGCCACCGGCATCGCCCCCGACGGCGACGACGCGGCATGCCGCTGGGCCGCCGTACGGCACGCCGACGACCACATCCACATCATCGCCACGCTCGTCCGCGAGGACCGCCGCCGGCCACGGCTGAACAATGACGCCGCCCGGTCCCAGGCCGAAGCCAGGCTGATCGAAGCCGAGTACGGGCTCAAGCAGCTCAACACCGGTGACGGCACCGCCGCCAAACGACCCACCAGCGCCGAGCGCCACAAGGCCGAACGCGAGGGCCGCGAGCGCCCCGCCCGCGAGGAACTGCGCGAGACCGTACGGCAGGCAGTTGCCGGCGCCACGAGTGAGGAGGAGTTCTTCGACCGCCTGGCCGACGCCGGCGTACTGATCCACAAGCGCGTCGCGCCCTCCGGCGACCTCCTCGGCTACAAGGTCGCGCTCCCCGACGACCGCAACGAAGACCAGGAGCCCGTCTTCTACGCCGGTTCCACCCTCTCCCCCGACCTGTCCCTGCCCCGTATCCGTAAACGCTTCTCCAACGGCACCCCCTCACCGAGCGCCGACACGTCCTCGGACCAGGCCACCCCCCTGGAGCCGAGCGGCCCGGCCACGGCCAGGCGCCGGGCGGCCACGGCCGTATGGCAGGCGGTGCTGGTCATCGACGGCGGCCAGGACGCGGCGGTGGCCGCGCAGATCGCGGCGGCCGGGGAAATCCTGGACGCACTCGCCCAGACCTCAGCCGCCCACACCCGTACCCAACTGCGCGATGCGGCCTTCGCGTTCGAACGGGCCACCCGCTCTCACGTACGAGCTGAACGCGGGCGCGACCGCGCCCTGCGCGAAGCCGCCCGCGACCTCGTCTACAGCGGACCCGCCCTCGGCCGCGGAGAGGACGGAGCCACCACGGCGATGCTGATCGACATGGCGTTCTTCCTCGTCACGGCCGCAGCCCACTGGCACGCGAAGAAGAACCACGCCCAGCAGGCCGCCGCCGCCCGCCAGGCCGCCGAGCACCTGCGCGCCGCCTACCAGGCCGCCGCCGGCATCCCATTGGGGGTGCTGTACCAGCGGGGACGACATCTGTCGCAGCCACTGCGGCACAAGCAGGCTGCCTGCCTACGAGCGGCGGTGCCGCAGTTGGCCGAGCAGATCCTGGCTGAGCCGGGCTGGTACGCCCTCGCGGCCACCCTCGCCGACGCCGAGAGCGCCGGCCACGATCCGGCGGTGCTGCTGGCCGAGGCCGCCGCCCGGCGAGAGCTGGGCACCGCCGACTCCATCAGCGACGTGCTGGTGTGGCGGCTGCGCCGCATGGCCGATCTGCCCGCCGACGCAACCACGATGCCCATCGACTCCATCCCTACCTCGGCCAGTACGCCGGGGCGTGCGACAAAGCCCGCAGCGGGCCGCGGCGAGGGTCCGGGCAAGGCCCGCTGATTACGGAGTCTGAGAATTGAAGCAGGTCAGGTGCATGAGGCACCCTCCTTGTGGCCTGTCAGACGAAGAGAAGGAGAGCAGATGTTCGGACGTGCTCGTGCCCACCGTGAATTCCGTGAAGCCCAGCGTGCCGGCCACGCCCTGCTGCACACCATGCAGTCGCATCCCGGCTTCCAGCCTCCGGCACCCCCTGCTGATCAGGCTCCGGACCCGGCCGCGGAGGCGGTAGTGCCCGACTTCCTGCCGCCGGACCTGCGGGTCCCCTCGCGTCAGGATGTCGAGGGCCTGATGATGCGCTGGCAGCAGCCACTCGTCATCGACGGCGAGGTCCGTTCGTGCCCCGAGTGCGGCGCATACCGGGACTGGATCATCTTCAGCATGTGCGACGACACGATCCACCTGCGCTGCCGGGCCGGCCACACAACGCCGGAGCCCCGCCTCGACCCGGTGTGGTTCAACCGCAACTCCGGTCCGGTCGATCACTTCCATCCCACCCTCGACGAGGGCCTGCGCCACCTCGGCCACTGAAGCCGGCGAAACCCCTGAAACCCCAACTCCCCTTCTCTCTGCCGGTGCCCGGAGGGCCGGCGCAGTCAACCTGTCCGCTTCGCAGGCCACTTAGGGGTTTCGCATGCGCCTTCCCACCACGACCATCCTCAGCCTCAGCGCTCTCGCCGCTCTGGTTCTGACCGGCTGCTCGACGGGCAGCACCACCTCCGCCGAGCCGGCCTCCCCCACAACCGCCGCGCCGCGCAAGGTGGGCTCGAATACCGCAGCGTCGGCGCCGCTGTCCTCGGCCGCACTGAGCAAGCGGCTTCTTGACGAGAGCGACCTCGGCGAAGGCTACAGCCGCAAGCCGCAGCGCCCGGCCACGCACGACGATGTCACCGTGATCGGCTGCCCGGCACTGGCCAAGCTCGGCAGCAGCGCCGCCACCGGCACCGGCCCGTCCTTCCCCCGCCAGGCGAAGGCGTCCTTCACCTACGCCGGCGGCAGCGACTCCGAGGTGTCCGAGGAGCTGTACAGCGACACCGCGACGAAGCTTTCGCAGGGCATCGGGGAGATCTTCGACGCGATGACCGCCTGCCCCACGTACCAGCTCGTGTCGGGCAGCATCGTCATCGACATGGGCACGAAGCAGACGGCCGCCCCGGACCTGGGTGACGAGCAGTGGAGCCAGCTGCTCACCTACGCGGTCGGCGGGCAGCGCAGCGTCGTCAAGCAGACGGCGATCCGCACCGGCACGATTCTGGTGGTCCTGTCCGGGGCGCCCGCTCTCGTCGACGCCCATCTCGCCGACGCCGTCCAGGCGGCGCAGGCCCGCTGACACTCGACGCTCCGTCGCGCCCCGTTCTCCCCGCTGCCAGGCAGTGGAGAACGGGGCGTTCGTCATCCAGCATTACCGTGCTGCAGGGCCCTGCACACAGCGAGGGCCATGCTCCGGCTCCGGCTTCGGCCGTCAGCCATCCAGACGCTGTCGTACGAAGAGAGGTCACCGGCGTGGTGAACCGTCCCACGAAGACCCGCGGGTGTTTCGCGTTCGTCACTACACCGCGCCGTGAGGTCGTACTGCAGCTGCGGGACAACAAGGCCGGCATCGGCTGGCCGGGGCGCTGGTCGCTTCCCGGCGGCGGACGTGAGGCGGACGAGACGCCGCTCGAGACGGTCCTGCGCGAGTTGCTGGAAGAGACTGGCATCGTACCCACGGTGATCGAAGAAGTGGCTGTCACCGCCTACGAGGAGGGCAAGACGCCACCCCACGTGTTCGCCGCAGTCTGGGACGGCACCGAGAGCGAGCTGGTCCTCGGCGAAGGGCAGGCCCTTCGTCTGTTCCCGCTGGACGCTCTGCCCGAGCCGATGCCGCCCCATGTCCGGCACTACGTCGAACAGCTCGCACTGCGCCTGCCACCCCGTAGGAACGACCCCACGCCACCCACATCCTCCGGGTTCCTGTGAGCACCGGGACGGCACGGCACGGCGCAACGAAAACGGGCCCGGTTTCCTCACCTTGACGAAGGTGAGGAAACCGGGCCCTTGGGTGACGCGGCGGCCAGGCACGGCGCGTCCAGAGCAGGCCGGTGCCTGCCGCCACAGGGGGTCATGGCAGCGTGGGTATGCCCGCCTCCGGCGCGTGCGGCCGTTCGATGGCAAGCAGGCGATCGGGGTGAAGACCCAGTTCCACGATCTCGTCGGCGGCAGGGACATAGACCAGGACGGCAAGTTGCCGACCCCGGGCGGGATGGGTCACAGTCAGGACGTGGTGCTGGTCCGGGCAGCCGGAGAGCGCATAGGCGTCGCCCGGGTTGAGGCCATCGGCACGGCCCTGGAAGGTGTCCAGTTCACAGCGTTGGTCCCACCAGCGGGCGCGTGCCCTCATGTGGGGAAGCGCGGCGGTCCGCCGGTCGCGCTCGGTCCTCCATGCTCGGCGGCAGGGGGCGCATTCGTTGGTGGCCTCGGGGTTCGGTCCGGCCAGCGGCGCGTCGCACAGGCCGGTGCCGGTCGCGGCGCGGCGGCGGTGTCCCGTGACGAGATTGGCGTGGCCTTTGGGTGCCCACAGCAGGTCCTCGTCGCGCGGGCAGGATCCGTCGAAGGACACGCTCACCTCGCCCGCGAGCCGGTGGAAGCGCTCCAGGGCCGCCGCGAGCGCCGAGCAGTTGGCGCACACCCGGCGGGCCGAAGTCGAGCGAGGGCCAAGGGACTTGCCGCAGTAGCCCAGCAGATGGCCGGGGATCGGCAGGTGGGCGGTGGCGCCCTTGCCGGTGCCAGCGGCGGGCCGGAGATCCCGTTCGCCGCCGGGGTGCGGCTGCGTGGTCAGGATCAGCCAAGCGCGTGTACAGCTCTGGCACAAAGAGTGCGTGGTGTTCTCCGCGATCGGTGCGAGATCGGTCGAGTGCGTAGCGCACACCGTCAACGGTTCGGTGCCGATCAGGACGCCGTGGTGAGCGGTCCCGTTCGTGGGAGAGATAGACAGCCGGATCATGGGCAGGGACAAGCAGACCTCCAAGGGTCAGTGTGGGGCGGGTGGGTGACGAAAGGCTCGTCAGAGAAAGTCGAAACGGCCGGGCAGGGCGGCGAGCGTGCGCGCGTCGTCGGCCGCTCTGTCAGCCTCGACGCGGGCGAGCGTGACCGCGCATTCGCCGTACTCGCGCGCGTTCAGCTCTCCGGCCTCGGTGCACTGCCCGTCTTCGATGATGTACCGGGTCACCGTCCGGGCCGGGCCCGAGTCGGTGGGGGCATCGGACACCAGCGACAGCACCGACGACCCGCACCGATTACCCGCATCCTCCAGGGCCCGGTCTACCAGGCGCGTCAGACGGTCAAAGCGCTCCATGCTCACCGGCCCGAGCACAAGGGTGTTGCCGCCCAGGTAGAGGAATTCGGCGAGCACTTCCTGGGCAACCAGCGGCCGGATGACGTGCAGGTAGTGACGTCCCGGCCCGGCCGCCGCAATGGCATTGGCGACCGCGAGTCTTCCAGGGGACAGGTATGAAACCGACAGATCGGTGTCCTTTCGCAGCGGAAGCGACCGCCCGGGGCGACGGGCGGCCGGCATGAGGAGGCGTCGTCGTCAGTCACGGCGCACGACGGTGAGCCGCTCTTGCGCGCCCTCGGGCAGGGTGCGCCGAGGCACGGGGACCGGGGAGGCGAGCGAGGCGGCGAAGGCCGCGACCAGGTCGTGCGGGACGCTGGCGCTGAAGCTGGCGCACCACAGATAGGGTGCGCCCAAAACAGGTTCCGCCCACGCCTGCCAGCCCATCAGATCGGGGCGCGGGTCGGCGTCCTGAATGAGCTTGGGCAGTTCCTCCAGCGACACGCTGGAAGCGAAGCCGGGGTCCGTGGCCGCGGTCGCGGGGCGGTCCACGTCCCGGATCCAGCCCTGTGAGACAAGCGCGGCCATGACCGCCTGAGGCCCGTCGAACCCGATGTCGGGCGCCTCGCGGGCGTCGAGCGCGACGAGGAGGTCGGCAAGCGCCTCATGCGGGACGCCCGTGGTGAAGTAGGCGTTCCACTCCGTCAGGGCGCTCGCGGCATGCGGACGGGCGGACAACTGCCACGCCACGGGCAGTCCGCCGAGTTCAAAGGGGTAGCTGGCGAGGATCCACTCGGCGCCGCGCAGCTCGTCCGGGCTCACGTACAGCAGGGTGTGGCGGGAGGTCGGCCACAGCCGCCAGCCCAGGCCGGTCAGCAGGTCGCCGATCCGCTCGCCGAGCGCGCCGTCGTCGCCGGCCAGGTGACGCGGGGTGACCCAATACACCGCCTCCTGCGGGTCGGGGTGGGCAGGGTCGTGGGGGTCGTGCGGGTGCAGGGGCGCCTCCGTAGGGTCGTTGGTGGTTCAGCTGCCGTCGTCGCGTGGCCCGGTCGCCCTGCGACGGCGGCGTGCGGGAGCCTCGGTCGGCTCGTGCCAGGTGAGTTCGACGGCGACGTCCGGTGGGAGGTGGCCGACCTGCTCGGCGTCCTTGGCCTCGGTGATGAAGACCAGCGGGTCACCGTTCTCGTCCTGGGCAGCGATCACCCCGCCGATACGGTGGGCCATGGGAAAGAGCGGGTTGATGGCGAGCCGGGCCGGCGCGTCGTGATCACAGGCGGACAGAAGGTCGACGAGTTCGCCGACGGTCATCTCGTGCAGATGCGGTTCGTCCACAGCGTTCTCCTCGCGGTAGCGGACAAGGGTGTCCCGAAGCTGGGCAGGGTATGCGGCGCGCAGGGCGCCCGGTGGTGTGGCGTCGGCCCCGCTGTTCAGAGCGGCTGGGAGGTGGCGAGGACCTGTGCCACGGCAGCGGCGACGATGGCCGCCGGAGTCTCGGTGTCGAACGACATCCGGTACCCGCGGACCTTCGCGGTACCGGTGACCGCGATCACCCAGCCCTCACCGTCGGTGCCGCGACGACCCGTCGGAAACCACCCGAGGTAGAACCGCCCGTCCTTGCTGTTCACATGGACATCGGCGCGGTCATCCACGACCAGCTTGAAATCGGCGTCCGTGAACTGGTCGATCACCAGCGTCGGCTGGCCCGGCCCGAGCTTCCAGGAACGCAGCCTCAGGGCCTCGACAGTCGCGGCAAATCCGGGCTGGGCAACCTCCACGGTCACCGGCATCACCTCTCTGACCTGGCACTTTTCCTGGAAGGCGTTCACGTTGACATGCCCCAGGAGCGTTGGCCAGTCCTTCTGCGATCTTTCCTGTCTGCCCCAGGCGAACTGTTGTTCCTTGCCATCCAATCGAGGCGCTTGACAGCGAACCCAGTCGTCCGGGGTGCCAGGGGGTGTCGCGGCGCCTGGGGCACACGGTTTCGCCACAGGTGTGTTCCTCACCTCAGGTCGACGACGAGTGCAGACCAAAATCGCGGGCCTTAGTCAGCTACTGGACGAGGTATTCGTGGAGGTTCGGGGGCGTGGGCTGCTGGTCGCACTCGAAGACCACGCCGTACGGCATGCCCGCTCCCTTATTGCTGCCTGGGCATGCCTCAACACTTCGTCGCCATCCGCTTGGCGCAGTCGAGACAGAAGTCGACGGTTTCGTCGAAGCGGTTGTCCAGCAGTCCCCCACAGTGGCAGTAGCCCAACCGGTCGAAGACGGCCGCGCAGCCGAGGCACAGGTGGATCGCGTAGTCCGGTGCCTCCGTGAGGGGGCAGGTGGCCTTGACGAGGGCGGGGGCGGAGCAGGCCGGACACCAGTGAATCGGTGGCGTCTCATTGTCGTGGGGGTCTTTTGCGACGTTGCGGACCATGGCGCCCCAGACGTAGTCCTCGGCGGCTGCCTCGCCGTCCGACCACTGTCGGTAACAGAAGCGGCACGAGATCGGGGCGCCGGCGACCAGGGCGGCCATCCCGCACTCCGGGCAGTGGACCGTGGTATCCGCGCAGGCGTCCAGGGTCTCCCGCAGTCCGGCCATCCGTGTGGCGATCAGCCGGGTGATGGTGTGCAGCCGGTGGCGGATGCCCTCCATACTCGCGTCGACCAGGGCCTGTTCAGCGGTAGGCACATGTGGGCGAAGATGCTCGTTGATGAATGTGAGGAGGAAGTCCAGCACGGTAGCTGTCTGGGCCTCCACGGCGTGAGCCGACTGGGTGAGCCCGTAATGCTGAAGGGCGTTGCGTGTCTTGCCCAGCTTCCTGACCGCTTCGAGTTGCTGCGCATCGAGTTCGAGGCCGACGATGTTCCGTAGGCGTTCCAAGGTCTCGTCGGTGCCACAGCTAAGGAAGTCCCCGCTAGTGAACTTCTGGTGGCTGGCTCTGCCGGGATCCTTTACCACCAGCGTCCAGTGTGCCTGCTGAAGGCGGGCCTTGAGCAGGACTTCCGTGGCGGCCTGGAGGTGGAGGACTGCGTACTTGAGGTCGCGCGGCGTCGGGTGTGAATCTCTGCCGTCGGGTTCCTCGTCGTCGGAGAGGTGGCTAACTACACTGTCGAGGTAGTCCAAGCCGTTGAGAACGGGCGGGAACGCCACCGGGGTTCGCTGCAGCGACGCCGTAACCGGCTCTGGCCTGGGGCTGGGCACAGGGGCCCAAGGGGCGCTCACGCAGCATTCCGTTCAAAGATCTTAATGGCGATGTATCGCGTGCACAGGCGGTCCGGCAACACGGCAGCGAGCTCCCAGGGCATCTCGGTGGGCGGGATCCCATCGGTCATTTGCTCCCCTTGCGCTCTAGTAGGACTCCGTTAGGTCTTCCTGTCGGGCCTGTTCGGGAGCATGTTGGGTGTGTGGACGCACATGAAGTGAACCGTGTACGGGCGGCGTTGGCGTTCTACGTGGCGGATGTGTTCGCGTCGGTACCGCGCAAGGACCAGCGGGCCAAGAGCGACTGCTATCTGCGGGGACTGATGCTTGAGGGCCGCCGTAAGTCGATCCAGGCGATGGCCACGCGGCTGCCGGACGGCAACGAGCAGAACCTGCAGCAGTTCGTGAACCAGTCGACCTGGGATCCGGTGCCGGTGCAGCGGCGGATCTGCGAACGGATGCTGCCGCTGATCGGTCCGGCGGCGTGGGTGATCGACGACGTGTCGGTGCCCAAGGACGGGAGGATGTCGGCCGGGGTGGCCCCGCAGTACTGCGGGGCTCTGGGGAAACGGGCGAACTGCCAGGTCGCGGTCAGCGTCCACGCCGCGAGCGATACCGCCTCCTGCCCGCTGCAGTGGCGGCTGTTCCTGCCCCGGGAATGGGCTGCGGACACCGGCCGCCGGGCCCTCACCCGCGTCCCGCCCGAGGTCACGCACCGCGAGAAGTGGCGCCTGGCCCTGGAGATGCTCGACACACTGGCAGGCTGGGGCATGAACCCACCGGTCGTGGTGGCCGATGCCGCCTACGGAACCAACGCGCACCTGCGGGCCGCCCTTGCCGACCGCCAACTCGCCTACGTCCTGGCCATCCGTTCGGACGTGAGCGCCCACCCCTTCGACGCCGAGCCCGAGGCCCCGGCCCGCAACGGGGATACCGGCTGCTGGCCCCAGCCCCGCTACCGGCACCCCGCGCCCTCGGTGGCAGCCCTTGCCGCCGGCCTTGGGCAGGAGGCGTTCACCTCTGTCACCTGGCGGCTCGGGTCGAGAGGGGAGTTGCGCTCCCGCTTCGCCGCCGTGCGCGTGCGGCCCGCGGGCAAGGCCGTCGAGCGTCCCATCAGGGCTGCGGCCTCAGCTGAACAGGGGTGGTGGGACGGGATCCTGCCCGACTGTTGGCTGCTGGTCGAGTGGCCCGCCGATGCCGAAGCGCCTACCGACTACTGGCTGTCCAACCTGCCGGACGACACCCCGATCGCCGACCTGGTGCGTCTGGCCAAGGTCCGCTGGCGCATCGAGCACGACTACCGCGAACTCAAGCACGGCCTGGGACTTGACCACTTCGAGGGCCGTTCCTGGCCTGGCTGGCACCACCATGTCACCCTCGTGACCGCCGCCCACGCCTTCCTCACCGAACAGCGCCTGGCCCCAAAAGTCCTCGCACCGGTCTCACCCTCTACCAAGTCCTTGACACCCTCCAGGACGTCCTGAGGTGCTGGACCGGCATCTGCACCACCTGTCACCAACCCCTACCCGCCAGGACACACACGACGCCAAGATCAAGACAGACCTAACGGAGTCCTACTAGGACCATCCTGCCGAAGTCGCTACAGGCGTCGGTTGCCTGGCGTGTCTGATTCCAGCTGAGGAGAGGGTATCCGGGATCAGACGGCTACTTGGCTCGGTCCTGGGCTGCCTGTGGCACCTTTGCCAGCTCACCTAGATGATCAATTCCAAGGGGTGCCTGCGGAGGGTGTGGGGGTGGGCGGTCAGGCGTCTGGGTCGACTTCGGGGTGCGTGAACCGTACAGGCTTGCCCAGCGACCGGGCGTAGGCGATTTCGGCTCGGGTGCTGTCCCCGATGTAGTCGCCGACTACGAGCACCTCATCAGCGAGCCGGATCTTCGCCCGATGCAGATCGTCGAGTCGAACCTTCAGCGCCTCGGCGACAGAATCGGACCAAAGTTCGTGCGGCGACTGCATGTCGCAACCCGGTTTGACGACAATCTTTCCGGCTTTAGTCTCACGCAGATCGGCCTCGGTCATCTCGGTCATGAAACGGGTGGAGCCGCAGATCACAACGATACGCGGGAGGCTCAGTTGCTTCTTGGCGTCGGCGAGTTTCTCCTCGGGGGTGAGCCGTTGCGGGTATGACACTGGTTCCTCCTGGTGGTGTGGTCCAAGGGGTGCCTGCGGAGACGAGAACAAGGTCCTTTGGCTCCGCAAGCCCATTTGTCAGAAAGGATCTAGCGGAAGGCCCACCAGATACCGCCCGGGGCGCGTTTGTTCGACCTGCCCTCTCAGGGAGGAGAGATAAATGCAGTCGGGACGGCCTGCGAAGACGTAGAACAGCGACTCAGGGACGTAGCCAGGCCTGCGGAACCAGTTGCGTACGCGGTCGCCGAGGCCCTGCTCGTCGGCGATCTCGCCCAGGACACGTTCGGTGTCCTCGTAGACGTGCGGTCGACGGATCTGGCCACTAGCCCGGCTACTCATGAACTCGACGATCACAGGTTGGCCGTTGATGGTGGTTCTGGTGGCCCACGCCTTGAGGTTGGGGCTTCCGTCGAGGATGTCGTTGACCGCGTTCGACGTCTGCACGTGATGCCATAGATCAAGGATGGTCGTGAACTGCCCGGGCTTCGTGATCTCTTCGGCGAGGTACACCAGGAACCGGCACATCAGCAGGGCGTTGCGTGTGACCTCGACCGGAACTTGCGTTCCCAGTACCGCAAGGGCGCCTTCTCGCAGCAAGAGATCGGTGATGGCCACGGCCCCGGAGCCGCGGGGTGCGACGTGGCAGGCGCTGAGCATCACCACAGGTGGCACGCGGTCGAGGCCGAGGTCCAGGTGTGATTCGTCGCCGATGACGAGCGCGGCCATGTTGCCGACCATCGTTCCGTGCGCGCTGATGACGAGGATGTCGGGGCGATGTTCGGCCACGGACTGCTGAAGGGCTTCGAGGGTCAGGGTCTCGGCCTGGATGATGGTGAGTGTGGCCGCTTTGGGTGCGGTGGTATCGCGGGCCACATTCCATCCTTCTCGCGAAATCCGTCCCACCGGATCGCTGAGGGGAATGCACTCGGCGACCAGAACTTTGATGGTGTGGTTCAGGCTGATGGCCGGCGCGGCGGAGACCTGTTGCTGCACCATCCTGGTCAGAGGTTCCAACGGCCGGTAGGCCACAGGCAGACGTGCGCACAGCGGGGCGCTGTCCCCGGGCATGGTCAACAGCCCAAGAGGAAAGCCGGAGAACACCGTCAGGTGCGAGGCGCGCTGGATCGCGGCCGTCAGTTCCTTGCTCCACAGCGCCTGGGCAGCGTCGTTGAGCCGGGCGAGCAGGCGTCTCACGGCAGCGCTGCTGTGCGGAGTGAGGAAATGCCGTTCGAGTTCGGCAAGGATGACGAAGGCGTCCGGGGGCACGGTGGGCAGCATGAGGCCCAGCCCACCGCTCGCGACTGCCTGGTGTGTCACCGCGAACTCGATGGCGGCTCGTTCGACCATGTGATCAGGGCGTTCGTGGAGTGTGACAGACCATGTGTCGTCCGGGTTGACGGCGGGCTGGGGTCCCGTCCGGCGCCAGAGTTCGCCGTCGTAGGCGTTGCGGGCATAGGCCGGAGCGGGACCGGGCAAGCCCAGCGCAACCGGTACCCGTAGTCGGGCTGCTTCTTCCCTGACTGTCTGGGGGTAGCGGCGGCCAGCGTCGCTGTAGGAAGCCCCCTCCTGTTCCAGGCGGGCGATGGCGGCCAAGCGCGTCTTACCGTGGAGCGCCTGCGCGAACGCCGCACTCACGCTCGTGTCCTGGACGGTCAACTCCGCCGTAGGCCATCCCATCTGCCGGGCCAGCCTGCGGTGAGGCAAGGTTAGCGGGGCCAGGTCCAAGCGGCGAGTGAGGGAAACGTCACCGGTCGGTGCCGGCAGGTCTGGGATGAAGTGGTCGTGAATGGAATGCCAGTGAGCGGCGAGGGTGCCGTCGGAAAGCTGCGAGTAGGGGGTCGTAGGCAGCACGAATCCCAGCACCGACGCCCGCTGCCGGGCCTCGTCCAGCAACTCGTCCGGGCAAACGGTGACAACGGGATGATGATGTTGCAGGTGCTGGCCGAGCAGATCCTCGTCGAACATGTCGATCGGCAACAACAAGATGTTGTGGTCAAGGCGCAGGCTCTGGAGTGCCTTCAACTTCCACGCATCGACATCGACGAGATCCCAGAGCGAGGCGGGTAGGTGCAGGCAGTACCAGAGCCCAGGCAGCGCAGTGGCCACTGTTTTGGCCAGGCCGTGCGGAGCAGTCGACTCCGCAGCATCTGGCCGCTCCCACACGACAGGAACATAGGGCGCCTTGTCCTGAGCGCGGCCCTCCATGGCCCCCGGAGTGAACAGGACCGCGTACAGCGGGGGCATTTCCAAGGGTGACGACATGGCCAGAGAACCTCGCTGCTGCACGCGATCGGTGACCCGCCCAACCTACTGTGCACGACCCTGCCTTGACGTGGACTCCAGCAACGACCCTTGCGCCTCGCACCGTCCTGAGTGAGCCGGAGGCTGGCCTGCACCCGGAGGCCAGCGCCCGGCAAGTGCAGTGGATGTACGAGCGGGTCGCGCAGGGCTGTCAGTTCTGACTCGCGACGCACAGCATGGCCCTCGCGTCGATGTCGTGGGCTCGGATCATCCGTTTCCGCCAAGAGGAACCCCCGTAGGTCGAGCTCGCCGCAACCGCCCCGGCGAAGCATCGGTAGCCGCTGCTTGGCACTCCACCTTCTGGCTCTGCGGGTCTGCTGCACGTCCGGCGAGGCGCCGATGCTGCGGTCGAGTGCTTGAAACCCTGACCTGCCGAGATGCCGTGCTCAGAACGGCCATGTGAAGCCCTAAGCGAAAGCCCCCGAAATCCGCGAGGGAATTCGGGGGCTGTGGCGGCTGCCGACGGGGCTATATCAGCTCCGTGCGGGGCCGTCGCTGTCGTCGTCGACTCGGCGGCGGCGCGCCGCGAAGACGGCGCCCGCGCCGGCAGCGAGGAGGATGCCAGCGCCGCCGAGCAGCCATGGGGTGGCGTCAGCACCGGTATGGGCGAGCGTGCCCTCGGGGGCGGGGGACGCCGTGCTCGACGGGGTCTCGGCGACGACCGCGGCGTCGGACGGCGCGGAAGTGCTGTCGCCCTGGTCCGGGGTCGGCTTGTCCGACGTGGACTCGTCGGTGGTCGGCTTGCCGGACGGCTTCTCGGAGGAGCGGGGCGCCGTGCTGGTGGTCTTGGCGTTGGTGACGGTCACGGTGACCGGACTGCCGGGCTTCGCGGTGAAGCTCATCGAGGGCTTGTAGAGGTCGTATCCGGAGGGTGCCTTGGTCTCCTTGACCCAGAAATGGGTGCCGGTGCGGCTGTTGACGGGCAGCTTCGCGGAGGCGGTGCCGCCTACGCCGGTGGTGAGCGTGAGAACGGTGGTGTCTCCGGTGCCGATGTTGACGGTTGATCCGGGCAGCAGCTTGCCGCTCTTGTTGTCTCTGGCCTTCAGTGTGACCGTGGCGGGCTTGTAGGGGTCGATGATCGTGAGCGGAGTGTCCGCGCCGGGGGTGACGATGACGTCTTGGTCGTCGACAAGGTCGTGCAGCAGGCTGCCGCTGGACACCTCCTTGAGCCGGTAGACCCCCGGCGCCAGGTCCTCGAAGGCCAGTTGGCCGTCGGTGTTGGTCTTCCCGCTGGCCGCCTGCCGGCCTTCGGAGTCGAGCAGGGTGAAAGATGCGCCGGCGAGGACGTCTCCTCCGGGATCCTTCTTCAGGATGGTGACTCCGCCGGTCTCGGCGGTGCTCAGGGGGACAGAGGAGGTGGACGGCGTCGGCTCGGGCGTCTGTGCTGCGGCGGCCGGAGCCAGGGACACGGTGCCGACCACGGCGGCGATGGTGACGGCTGCGGCGGGAAGGAGGCGGGCAGAGCGGGTGTGCAAGAAGGGAACTCTCCTGTGTGGGACGCGGGCAGGACTCCCCGCCGGTTGAAGTGGCGAAGCCGGTCAGCGGGTACGGCGCGGAGGCTGGACTGGGGGGCAGCCGGGCCCGGAGGGGTTCGTGCCGGGCTGTGCGAAGGGGCATTGATCGCGTAGCGGCGGGCGGCAGCCCGGACGAGGTTCTGCTGGTCGTCGATTGGCAGCGACTCGATGCGGGCCAGTCCCTGGGCGAGGGAGATGCCGAAGGGTGAGCCCACGGGCAGGTCGGCGGCTTTGACGATCTGGGTGGCGGCCTCGGCTTCGACGAGGATGCCGTACTCGGCAGGGATATTGAGCAGGTCGGCAGCGTGGTAGCGGGCGCCGTCGATCGCCTCGGTCAAGGTGAAGTCGTCGTCCAGGACGCCCTCAACCAGGTCGAGCATGGTGAGCGTGGCCCAGTGGAGTTGGGCGCGGAAGGCCGGGTCTGTGAGCCAGAAGCCCTGCGGCCCCGAAGGAGAGTGGGCCTCGTGCTCGTCCGTGTGGGGGGCCTCGGGCTGCGGTCGGCGCCGAAGGGCCAGCCAGCGGGACGGGGGCATGTGTCTCCGGGTTCGGTGGGAATGTCAGCGGGTTCGGGCTGCTGGGCTGTGCGGGGCGGTTGGGACCTTGCGCGCTGTGCGGGCTGTCGGCCGGGCACGGGGCGACGTCGCCCATGCTCCGGGGAACCAGATGTTCGTGTACTGCTCGATCGCGGAGCGCAGGCCGGCGACTTCCGCGCCGTGCCAGGGCGGCTGTCGGTTGTGGTGACGCAGGTCGAGGATGCGGGCGTAGCCGCTGAAGCCGGGCCGAACGTCACGTGCGGCGTCGCGTCGGGTGAAGGTGCCGTGCTCGTCGAAAGTCAGGACCACGGCGTCGAGATCCCCCTTCTCTGGATGGACCACGGCAAGGCGGAGGCCGCCGTACTCGTTCTCGCGGATGGTGGGCGAGAAGTCGATCCGCAGCCGGAGCGGGGAGTTCGGCAGCGGGGTGGCGTAGTACGTGTTGCCGACGACCGCGCCCTCGGTGAACGGGAGGGTGAGGTGCTCGGTGAAGAACTGCTGAGCGTGCAGGGACAAGGATCAAACGCCTTCTGACGTGTGGGCCGGGAGGAGGGGGCCTGGTTCAGCGGCGAGGGCCGGCAGGAGCTGCGGCAACGGTGGTGGTGCTCCAGCGCGGGACGCTCCGGGTGCCAAGGGCCGGCGGCCTGCGGGCGGCGGCGCGCTGGACGTCGAGGGGCGTGGGAACTGGGGGTGCGGGTGGTGTGACGGGGGTGAGCTGGGCGGACTCGCGCAGCCGGGAGAGCATCGAGTCCTTCCAGCGCGGCAGCGGTGCCGGGTCGGAGACGCTCTGAGTGATGGCCTTGACCAGGGCGGTCGGAGTCTGGGTGGTGGCGGTGGCGTACCAGCGGGCATGGCCACTCTTCGGACCTCCCCACAGGTGCCAGCGAGCCTCCAGGGTGGTGAGTTCCTTCTCCGGGTCGAGGCGGCCGGTGGTGTATTCGAGGGTGGCCAGCCCGTCGGGGGGCTGGAGTTCCATCACGCCCCAGCGCGGGTGCTGGAACTGCCAGCCGTTCTTGATCAGCGGGACGACGGCATCGAAGGCGCCGAGTTCGGGGTCCTTGAGGTCGGGCGGGGCAAGGTAGATATCGGGGCCGGCGGTATACGCGTGGGCGAGGGCGGTGGTGAAGGCGGTGACGAACTCCGTGGGGGCCGCGTCGTTGAAACTGACGCCCCATGCGGGCGGGCCGAAGCGGTCGCGGTAGGCGTTGATCCGCCACAGCCCGTCGTCGTCTCCTTCTGGCAGGTACCCGAGTCGGACGCGGTGGTCGGGTGCACTGACGAAGACATTGCCGAGGTCGTCGTGACGGAGGTCGAAGCCGAGCGCGAGGAGGGGCTTCAGCGCGGGGTCTCCGGTGTAGGTGCTGCCGGCGAGGTAGCGGGGGGAGACGTAGACGTCGCCGTCGATCTCTTCGGTGTCGGGCACGAAGGTCCTGGGGGTCGAGGTGGTGGTATCAAGCAGTGGATGGGCGGGATCAGCGGCTGGCGCCCCGCCGAGCCGCCGACGGACAGAACACGGCGGTCGGGTCGGCGGGAAGCAACTGCTCCTCCAGGTCGGCGGGTTGGCCGGTGTAGTGCAGGGCGCGCAGACCCAGTTCGGCGGCGGCCTGGCAGTTGTCCGCGCGGTCGTCGATGAACAGCACGCGTGCGGGATCGGCGATACCGGTGGCTGCGAGGGCGTGTTCGTAGACAGCCCGGTCGGGCTTGCACAGGCCCAGACGGGCGGAGTACAGGGCGTCGGTCATCAGTTCGCGCCGCCAGTCGGTGGCATCGAGAACGTCACTCAGGAAATGCGGGGCGTTGGAGAGCAGCACCATGGGCAGGGCAGTGGCGCGGGCGCGGCGCAGGATGTCGAGGACGCGTTCGTCGGTGCGGATCCACATGGCGGTGTCGGCGGCGCGCAGGGTCCGCAGCCACCGCGGGCCGGGGTGGTGGCCCAGGACCTTGGACCAGTAGGCGAGATCGCTGAGCTCTCCGGCGTCGTAAGCGTTCCGGGGGGCCCAGCAGGCGTCCTGAAATGAGTCGAGTTGCCTGTTGGGCCACTCGGCGATGTCGGCGAGGCGGGTCCACATGAGGCTGGTGGGCTGCTTACCGATGACGCCGTTGTAGTCGATGATCAAGGCGTCCACGCCGGTCGGCGTGAGGGAGGTAGTAGTCAAGGGGCGGGGTTCTCCAAGGCTTTGCGGGACAGGGCGGCGACGGCGGCTGCGAGGAGGGCGGGCAGCAGCAGCGCGTGGGGCAGGGCGGTGAGGGTGGCGAGGGCGCCGATGAGGGCGGGGCCGACGAGCAGTCCGGCGTAGCCGGTGACCGAGACGGTGGCGACGGCGCCGGGGCCGCCGCGTCCGGCGGCGGTGATCAGGCTGGGGATGGTGACGGACAGGCCCAGGCCCAGTGCCGCCCAGCCGGCCAGGGCCGCCGGGACGGTGGCCAGGGCCAGGCCAGCTGTGAGCCCGGCCGCGGCAAAGACGGCCCCGATGCGTACGACCATCGGGGCGCCGAAGTGGGCGATGAGGCGGTCCCCGGCGAGCCTTCCGGCGACCATAGACGCGCTGTAGAGGGCGAACGCGGAGGCGCTGACCGCCGTCGAGGCATCCAGGCTGTGCAGGTGCACGGCCGCCCAGTCGGCTGCGGCCCCCTCCCCCAGGAGACACGCTGCCGCCAGTGCCCCCAGCAGCCACAAGCGCGCCCGGGGCAAGCCCGGCGAGTCCTTCGGGTCCGGCGAACGCCGGGATGTGGCGGGTGTAGTGGGCTCGAGCATGCCGAGGGTGCGGGCCACTGGAGCCATGGCCACAGCAGCCGAGGCGACGGCGAGGCCGGTGACGGCGAACAGCCAGGTGTGGGAGGTGTGGGCGCTGAGAGCGGCGAGTCCGGCCCCGCCGAGCGCGCCCAGGCTGTAGGCGGCGTGCAAGGACGACATGATGAAACGTCCGAGACGGTCCTGGCAGCGGACCGCCGCGGCGTTCAGAGCCACGTCCAGCACACCGTGCGCGATACCGAACACGAACGCCCCCAGAGCGAGGGTGAGCGGCGTGCGACAGACGCCGATCACCGCCAGGGCGGCGGCGAGGCCGACTGCGCCGCTGGTCAGCAGGAGCGGCTCCCGGGCAGGAGCGGCAAGACGCCCGCCGACGTGAAGGCCGATGACCATGCCGACGGCGGCGGCGAGCAGGACCAGGGCGAGACCTGCGGTGCTCAGGTCGGCCGCCTGCTGGACGGCCGGCATCCGCGCGCCCCAGACAGCCATCACGACCCCGAGCGCGGCGAAGCACCCCGTCAGCAGACGGCGGCCGTGGACCGGGGCGTGAGCAGTCGTCGTGCTCACGTGGCCGAGTCCTGTGCGGGGACGGCGGTCGGGTGCGGGGCGACCTGGACAGTGAGGTGGCGGTATGCCTCCTGGGAACGGTCCCGGGCCACGTCGGCGGTCGGGCCGGTGGTGATCAGGAACCCGATGCGGGCGGTGAACAGGTCGCCGTCCGGCGGCAGCATCAGCTGGTCGCCGACGTCGCGGTGGAAGTGGGCCCGCTCCAGCCACGGCGCCTGCTCAGCGAAGCCGTCGGTGAGGTGGCGTGCGGTGAGGGTGCCCGAGTGGGCAGGGTAGATCATGCGGATCGCCGCTGCCCGGCTGTGCGTCCGGGTGAGGTCCGGGGCACGTCCGCAGGCGATGTCCGCCGCCACCCGGGCAAGGTCGACGCCGGTGGCGAGGTGCACGAGGTGACCGATCATGTCCCCGCCGAGGCGGGCGTTGACCTCGATCAACCGGGGGCGGCCGTCGACGAGGCGGAGTTCGACGTGGCTGACGCCGTCGGTGACGCCGAGGGCCTGCACGGCGGCCTGGGCAGTTGGGGCAACAGTGGCCAGCAGCGGGTCGGCGGCGTCGACGGCGTGCGCGATCTCCTCGAAGTACGGCGGGAGTCCTACCGTCTTGCGGGTGACGGCGACCACGGTGGTGGTGCCGTGGTAGGTGACACATTCGACGCTCACCTCCGGACCGTCGAGGTATTCCTCCACCAGCACCTCGGTTCCCTCGGCCCCGAGGCGGGCGGCCTGGGCGGCGAAGGCGTAGGCGTCCGGCAGTTCTTCGGGGGTGTCGACGCGGATCACGCCGGCGCTCCCGGCACGCGCAGCGGGCTTGAGGACGATTGGATAGCCGATGTGCTGTGCGGCGCGGGCCGCCTCCGCAACGGTGCGGACACCGTTCGAGGTTGCCGAGGGCACCGCGTGCCGGGCGAACAGGGCACGGGAGGTGGCCTTGTTGCGGCAGCCCTGCATCACCTCCGGGCCGGGGGTGGGCAGGCCGAGGCGGCGGGCGAGGCGGGCCACGGGCACGAGGTACCACTCGGTCCACGTCATCACCCCGGCCACCGGGTACCGCTCGGTCAGGGCCAGGGCGGCGGCGGTCAGGGCCGCCTGGTCCGTTGGGTCGGCGACCTCCCAGTCCAGAAGGTAGGGGCGTTCCCACGTCGGTTCGGCATCGGTGATCAGGACGACGTCGTAGTGGGCGGCGACGTTCTCAAGGCAGTACGCGCGGTATGCCTCGGCCTCCATGTCAGCGGCGGCGACGATCAGGACGACGGGGCGAAACGGCAACAGAGAGCTCCAAATTGGCGTTGCGGTGAGGGGGTTGGTTTGGTCTGGTTCGCCGTCGGGTCAGGGGGTACGTCGGCAGCGGAGTCCGAAAGCGCCAGCCCAGTCGGGGTGATCGGCGATCAGCTTGCGTGCGTACAAGGCCGTGAAGTTGTTGTTCAGCCCGCGCAAGCCCTGCGGGAGTCGCCAACGCAGCGCTTCGAAGAGGGCATTCAGTCCGATGCGGGTAGCTCGCGCCGCTATCCGGTTTGCGGTGAGCCGCTCCAACGCGCGGTAGACATAGGGGTGTTCGGTGTCGAAGTCGTGGAACTGCTCCGTGATTGTTCGCCTGTCGATGCGAAGGCCAACAGGTTCGGGAAGCGGCAGGATGTCCTGCTTGACGGCGTGGGGCATGGGAATCGGGCAGCCCTCCAGGAAGGCGGGCGGGTGGGCGAGGCGGGTGCGAGGTGGAGGTCAGGCGGCTGACGGGCGCAGGTCCGGGAGGGTGCGCAGCCGGGTGAAGGCGGTGGCGAGGCCGACTGCCTCCAGGACGGCGCAGGCGGTGATCGCATGGCCGAGCTGGCTGGGCGGGATGGCGGCAACGAGCAGGCCGGCGACCGGGAAGGGCGTAAGGAGCAGCAGGATCGTCACCGCGAGGGTGTTGCCGAAGACGTCGGCGGGGATCAGGTGGGAGCGCAGGGTGCGCAGCACGACGGTCATGCCGCTTTCGCCGGCCATGAAGAGCGCGATCAGCGCCAGATAGGCGGGGTAGGTGTGCGTGAGGGCGAGGGTGAGGCAGGCCGAGGCCGTGATCGTCGCGCAGACGGCCCCGGCGGGCCACAGACCGCAGCGGTCGATGGCGTGGCGGCACAGGGAGATCGCGATCAGGGAGGCTGCGGCGGCTGCCGACCAGAGCAGGCCGACATCGGCGCTGGAGTGGCCGAACTGCTGGACGACGATCACCGGGGCGGCGGCCTGCAGGAGGCCGACGGCGAGGTTGGACAGCGTCAGCCCCGCGACGAGCCAGCCGAGTGCCGGCAGCGCGCGTAGGGTCTGCCAGCCCGTCTTCCATCCCTGCCGTACGGCCGCCGGAGTAGTGGCGTGCTGGTCGGTGTGCTGCTTGGGGGCGAGGGCGGCGGCGAGCAGGGAGAAGGCGGCGGTCGCGGCGAGCATGCCGGTGGCGCCGGTGTGCGCGAGGAGCAGTCCGGCGAGCGCGGGTCCGGCCAGAGTCGCCGTCTGATCGATGCCGAGGAGCACCGACTGCACACGGTGAGCACGCGCACCGGCGGTACGGCTTGCCAGCCCGCCTGCGGTTTCGGCCGCGACGTAGCTGAACTCGGTGAGCACACCGGTGCCGGCGGCGAGCGCCATCACCGTGATTGTCTTCCCCAGCCCGCCCGTCTGGGCCCCAAGGAGCAGCGCGGCGGCCAGCACGAGGGTGGCCCGGGCGGTGGCCGCGAGGCGGAAGACGCGGGTGGTGCCGTGGCGGTCGACCAGGGCACCAGCCACGGCGAAGGCCATCAGCCGCGGCGCCCATTCCAGGGCGAAGGCCAGGCCCGTGAGGGCCGCGGATCCGGTGGTGGCGAGGACCAGCAGGGGGATGCCGTACGTCGTCATGGCGAACGCGGCGGCGTCCATGCTGCGCGGGAGATAGACACTGCGCAGCAGGGGGGAAACCGGTCGGTGGGAGGGCCGGTTTCCGGTACGGGCTCTCACGCAGCGTGCTCCGTCTCATCCGCCGCGTGGGAGGAGCGGGATGCCACGGCGTTAAGGACCTGCGGATGCGTCTGGAGCCAGTCGGCCAGAGTCGTCCGCAGCTGACCAAGCGCGAAGGCCGCCTCGGTGGGGAGGACGGCGCCGTTGTCCCCGAGCAGTTTCAGGGTGTGCTGGACGCGGGTGACGAAGTCCCTCGCCGTGTTGGGGTATTGGTGAGTGCGGGACCAGCGGGCGACGGTGTCGTACACCGAGGCGAGTTCCTCGCCTGCTTCGGTGAGCCGGTAGCGGGCCGGTGCGTAGTCGGTGAAGTGCACCAGGCCCAGTGCGCGGGCGACGTCGATGGCGTAGCGCAGCTGGTGGCGGGTGAGGTCGCCGAAGGCGCCCTGGAGGCTGCCGCGTCGGTGGCTGATGGGGCCGTTGTCGTCGATCTCGCTGACCAGCCGGATCAGGGATGGCAGGGACAGGGTGTTGATGACCTGGCCGGTGTGCGGGTGGTTGAGGATCGTGGTGCTGGTCATCGGCGCGGGCCTCCTGCCGGAGAGATCGCCAGGGGGCGGGCGGGTATCGGGTGGGAGAAGAGGTCGCCGGGCTGCCACGGTGTGGTCGGGGCCTTGGCCATCTGGCCCGGGGCGGGCGCGGCCGGTGGCGCGGGCAGTCGGGACTGGGTGGTCAGCCATGGTCCCGAGCGGGCTGAGGAAGACGGTGTCAGGGCCTGGCCCCACAGGGAGTGGGTAGCTTCGGCGAGGGGGTATCCGGCCGCCCACGCGGAGAGGGCCTGGTAGACCGGGGCGAGGGCCTTCCCGCTGGCGGAGAGCTGGTAGTCGCCGGCCAGTGTGGTCTCGGCCAGCCCGTCGTCGATCACCCGGCGCAGCGGCGGGTAGACGCGGCTGAGGCTGTAGTGGGGCATGACCTCGGCGGCCAGTGCCTTGGCGCTCGCCGGCCCGCGGGCTTTCAGCGCCCACACCAGCGGCGTGGAATGTCGCGGGCTGATCAGAGCGATCGTGTCCTCGATGTTCTGTGCCACCGCGACCGGCTGCGGCTGAAGCTCGCCGGTGGCCTTGTTCCGTACGAGAGGCTTCTCCAGATGCGTGTCCCCCCAGGCGGCGAGCACGGGCAGGACGGGCATCAGGTCGGCGCCGCGACGGGTCAGTCCGTAGGTGACGTGCCGGGGGGTGTGCTCGGTGCGTTCGACGAGACCGGCGTCGACGAGCTTGCCCAGCTTCGGGTGGAGCTGGCCGTCCGCGAGCAGGGCGAGCTTTGCCTTGACCTCGCTGTAGCGCAGCGGCTGGGCGGCGAGGGTCATCAGCACCCACACGCTCCAGTTAGGGGCGAGCATCTGAAGGCTCTCGGTGACGCGGGACAGGTCGTTCAGGGTGGTGCGGGACAGACCGGTGGCGGCCAAGGGGGAATCTCCTCAGGCGGGGCGATGGGTCAGCGGGTACGGGCGACGGCACGCGCGGGAGCGGGAACCGGTGCGGCAGTGGGGGCGGCCGGCGCGGGCTCGGTCTTCGCGTCCGGGGCGGGGACGCGGTGCAGGCTGGCCAGGACGCCGCTCAGGGTCTTGGCGTGGGCGTCGCGGGTGGCGACGGCGTCGGAGATCCGGCGCGCGCAGTCGAGGATGTGACCTGCCTCGAAGGTGCCGATCTCTCGTTCCGGATCGGCCAGTTGAAGCAGCCGCTGGCGTTGGAAGTCGATGTTGCGCTCGGCGAACTGCAGGTCGGTGAGGCCGGCGATCAGGGCGGCGAGCATGCTGCCGTCGGGGTTGAGGCCAGCCAAGGTGCCGAGGTCGGCCAGCGGCTGGGCGTACAGGTCCTCGATGCGCTCGGCGATCGTCTGGGCCGTGGCGTCAGGTGCGGGCAATCGGGGCTTTCACGGTCGGGGCCCTCGCACTGCCCCGGCTCGGATGTCGGCCGGGGCAGGCGGAAGGGCGGTGGTGGTCGTCGGCTGCGTGAGCCGCACGGGTCGGCGTGGCACCGGCCCGGGTGGAGGCATGGTGCGCAGCAGCTGGCCGAGGGCGGCGACGTAGCCGTTGCGCCCGGCCAGGGCCGCCTCCAGCCACTGCGCGTCGAAGCGCAGGTCGTCGGCGGACAGTTCGCTCATGTCACGATCGGCGGCGGTGGCCTCGTGGACGCGGTCCCGTACCCAGGCCACCTGCTCCTCGGCCACCACGAGGAAGGAGCGCAGCTCCAGCGCCCGCCGCAGCGCCGCGGACGCATCGCGGCCGGACGCCTGCGTGTACAGCTCACGCACGGGGGCGCCGAACGTCTGCTCCAGCAGGCTGTCCTGGCTGGAGGTCTTGTCGGTCACGCTCACCGCGCCGCCCCGCGTACGGGGACCTGCGCGGTGTCCGGCACAGACGGTGCGGTGGTGGGCAGGGCCGGGCCCCGGCGGGCGGTGGGCGCCGACCCGCGCCACGCCCCCCCCGTTATGTTTTCCGCGGTCCTGCAAGGGGACCGCTGGCCTCCGGGCCCGGCATGACTGTTCCCCCCTGTCGAACGGATGACCTGGGGGGTGGTGTCACCGGGTCCGAGAGGCGCCGTTGGAGACGCTGATGAGAGGTCCGACCACCGCCTGGCCTGGCGCAACGCCCGGCCGCTCGCGGGCGGCAGGTCTGCATAACGTGGATGCGCGCACGACGCCAACGCCGAGGCCGGCACCGCACAACCCCGTTCGGGAGGACGGCTTGATGGAGTACGACGAGATAGGCGTCTTCCTGGGCCTGGACGTCGGCAAGAGCCACCACCACGGCCACGGACTCACCCCGGCCGGCAAGAAGGTCTTCGACAAGCAGCTGCCGAACACCGAGCCGAAACTGCGGGACGTCTTCGAGAAACTGAAGACCAAGTTCGGCGCCGTCCTGGTGATCGTGGACCAGCCTGCCTCGATCGGAGCCCTCCCGCTGACGGTGGCCCGCGACACCGGCTGCAAGGTCGCCTACCTGCCCGGCCTGTCGATGCGGCGGATCGCCGACCTCTACCCCGGCGAGGCCAAGACCGACGCCCGCGACGCGGCCGTGATCGCCGACGCGGCCCGCACCATGCCGCACACCCTGCGCTCGCTGGAACTCACCGACGAGATCACCGCCGAGCTCACGGTCCTCGTCGGCTTCGACCAGGACCTGGCGGCCGAGGCCACCCGCACCAGCAACCGCATCCGCGGCCTGCTCACCCAGTTCCACCCGTCCCTGGAACGCGTCCTCGGCCCCCGGCTCGACCACCAGGCCGTCACCTGGCTCCTCGAACGCTACGGATCCCCGGCCGCCCTGCGCAAAGCCGGACGCCGCAGACTCGTCGAGGTGATCCGGCCCAAGGCCCCGCGCATGGCCACACGGCTGATCGACGACGTCTTCGACGCGCTCGACGAACAGACCGTCGTCGTTCCCGGCACCGGCACCCTCGACATCGTCATCCCGTCGCTGGCCCGCTCGCTCGGCGCCGTCCACGAACAACGCCGGGCCACAGAAGCCCAGATCAGCGCCCTGCTGGAGGCCCACCCTCTTTCCAAGGTCCTGACGTCGCTGCCCGGCGTCGGCGTCAGGACCGCCGCCACCCTGCTGGTCACCGTCGGCGACGGCACCGGCTTCCCCACCGCCGCCCACCTCGCCTCCTACGCCGGACTCGCCCCGACCACGAAGTCGTCCGGGACCTCGATCCACGGCGAACACGCACCCCGAGGCGGCAACCGCGTCCTGAAACGCGCGATGTTCCTGTCCGCGTTCGCCGCCCTGCACGACACCGCCTCCCGCACCTACTACGACAAATGCCGGGCCCGAGGAAAAACCCATACCCAGGCACTTCTCCGCCTGGCCCGGCAACGGATCAACGTGCTCTTCGCGATGCTCCGCGACGGCACCTTCTACGAACCCAGAACCCCACGCCTCGCT
The DNA here is from genome assembly GCF_030294945.1 of Streptomyces graminofaciens. Classification (NCBI taxonomy): domain Bacteria; kingdom Bacillati; phylum Actinomycetota; class Actinomycetes; order Kitasatosporales; family Streptomycetaceae; genus Streptomyces; species Streptomyces graminofaciens. The sequence goes on from NZ_AP018448.1 coordinate 2,287,966, forward strand.
TGACCAAAGACATAGAGGCACCCCCCCCCGGGCTGCGGTTCCCGATCGCCTGAGGGTCGAGGAGGTGGCGCACCGTCATGGCGCGTCCCTCCCGCACGGTGTGCGCGCTGTTCACCGAGTCCGCGAGCCGCATGACGTGTTCGGGCAGCTCGACGAATTCGCCGTCGGGCACCGTGTCGACGTGGTGGGCGAGGGCTTGGGCAAGGGCGTCTTCGGCCCTGTTCAGCACCTGCTGGGCCTCGGTAAGCAGCCCGTGCCAGCGCACGATCGTGGTGGCTTCCGGGTGGGCCTGCGGGGCGGCGACTACCGCGCGTCGCAGCTCGGCAATCGGCATCTGGAAGCGGGACTGGATCTGCTCGGTCAGGACGCCCAGCACGTCGTCGGCGTCAGGCACAGCGCAATTCCTTTCCGTTGAATTCGAGGAGACAGGGCGTGGCATTTCCACGGCCCAACCGCCTTACAGACGAGTGCGATTCAGGGCCGTTCGGGAGAGAGGGGCAGACTGGTTAGTCCAGGCACATGCGGACGTCGCGATAGACGTAGGTCCCGGAAACCCAGCCCTTGACGCCGGTGGTCTTGTCGGTGATGTACACCCACTTCGCACCCTTGGTGGTCTTGTGCACCGTGAACTTGTGCGACTTGTAGAGGATGCCGACGGCGGTGGACTTGGTCGTCGCCTTCTTGCGGATGGTCACGGCGTTGGTGCCGTGGACCGCCCACGGGAGGTATGGCTTGCTGGTGCAGGATGAGGCGGGCATCGCAGTGGCGACGGACGTCGGCGCTGCGGTGGCCGCAGAAGCCGACGCGAGGGGCAGGGCGAGCGCGCCGAGCAGTGCAGCGGCTATCGCAATTCGGGTTGAGCGCATGGGAAATTGAGCTCCATGTCAGGAAGAAGGAACAGAGAATTCAGGCCGGACAGTTGCCTGTGCGGGCTGGATTCAAGAGTCCGGAGAATCCCCGGTTTCGCTAACCGGGGATGGAGTGCTATGTTTCGCCGCCGCCGGACGGTAGCGGCGTGAATCGCCCGGAAATCAACGGGCGTTGCCGCAGCCCTCACCGGCCGGGCCGGCGCGGTGGTTCAGATGACACGACGCGTGCCGCAGCCACAGGCCGGGTGCCCTGGCGGGCAGGAGGCGCGGTCGTGGGCAGCGGGACGTCTTGGCCGCTCCAGTGCGCTTCCCACCACGTCGTGGCGGCTTCGAAGGTGGCGAAGCCGCCCTCGCGCAGGGTTCGTGTCCAGGTGTCGGTGTCGACTTCTTCCAGCAGCACCCGGAAGGGCAGGGGGACTCGTTCGTCCAGCGCCCGCAGCAGAACCGTGGTCTGCAGGGGCGCGTCGTCATTGGTGTAGCTGGTCAGGAGGGCGAAGTGATCGCCGTCGCCGCGCAACCGCTCCTCCAGGGCACGAGTGGCGTCGTCGGCGGGTGTGCCGCCCAGTCCCTCGGGGAGCAGGATCTTGTCCTCGGAGCAGCCGCGGGCCATCAGCCAAGACTGGGCCATCGCCGGCAAGGGCAGCGTGGCGTGGTCGAAGCGGAAGGTCCTTGTGGCGGTGTCGCGCCGGAGGTGGAGGGCGACGAGTTGGGCGTCACCTGGGATGCCCCAGGTGACGGCCCCGTTGTGGAGCACGAAGTAGCTGTGCCGGCCGTCGCTGGTGTGGTGCTTGGCCAGGACGGTGAGCTGGTCCTCGTCGATGCCGATGTGCTGCCAGAACTGTTCGTCGACGGAGTCGTTGACAGCCTTGTAGCCATCGAGACGGAAGTCCGGGGTGTCTTGGGCCATAGATGCTTTCGGATCGATCAGCGGTTGAAGTGGCGGTCCTGGCGCCCGGGTCAGCGGCGGGGGGCGGAAGAGGCTGGCCAGGTTCCGGGACGCTGCGCGGGCGGTGCAGTCGGCGTGGCCGGCCGGTGCGGTGCGGCGAGGAGCGCACGGCCGGTGTCGGTGAGGGTGACGGGCTGCCCGGCGTGCAGCGGATGGGCGTCGTCGCGCACGACGAGACCGGCCGCCTCAAGTCGCTGAAACTGGCTGTAGGCGAGGCGGGTACCGGATGCGGTCACGACCGACAGGCGCTGGGTGAGCAGGTGTTCGCGCAGCTTGGCGCCCTGGGCGATGGCCAGCAGGGCCGCGTGATCCGGCGCTGGCAGCTCCGCCGGCGGACCTGTTCCACTCGAACGAACGGCAGCCTCGATGGGTTCGAGCGCCACCACGACCTGTTGCTCGCGCTCGTCGCGGGTGGCGGCGGCCTCTTCCAGCGTGGCGACGGTGCGGTTGATGCGCGAGAACAGGGCCTGGTCGACCGCGAACTCCCCGGAGGCCAGCCGCTGGAGCTGGACTCGGTAGAAGGTCACGCCGTGTTCGGCCTGGACCAAGGTGCGGTGGGCGTCGACCAGGCGGCTGCGTGGCTCGTCGAGGAGGTCGCGGTCGCGGTGCTGCCACAGTTGGTCGATGCTGTGGCCGACGGCCAGCTCGATGCGGTGATCGAGCGCCGTGAGCGCCTTCTTCGCCGGCGCAGGGGCAGGGGTGGCAGGCATGAATAGGACTGGTTTCTCGGTGGGGGCGATCACGACGGCGCATGGTCGGCGAGGGTGTCGCCGAGGGGAATGCGGACATCGAGGTGAGAGCCGTCGCGGGTGTGTACGGCGGGGCCGAGCCGGGCGAGGAGGCGCAGCATCGGCGTGTTAGCGGCGTGGAGGTACGCAGTCAGGGTGTGGGCGCCACTGCGGCGGGCGTGGTCGGCGGCGTGCCGGGCCAGCAGGGTGCCGATGCCGCGGCGCTGGTGGGCGTCGGCGACCTGCAGTCCGAGATCGACGACGCCCGCTTCGTGGCTGACGAACCCGGCCGAGACCATCGCGAGCGGACGCCCCTCGGCGTCGAGGCCGATCCAGACATCGCAGTGGTCCAGCAGCCGGGTGAAGTCGCGATGGGTGATTCGGGTCCGCCCCCAGCGCAGGAGCAGGTTCGCCTCGGAGCAGTCCTGGTGGAGGGAATCGGCCAGCGGCCGGTCCGCCTCGGTCGCTGGGTGGATCGTGGCGAGAGATGGCTGGTGGATCAGGGGGCGAAGCCCTGCAGGGCGATCAGCACGGCACCGCGCCGGTACCCCTTGACTTCCCTGTCTTCGTCCATGGCGCAGGCGTACACGTTGTTCAGGGCCAGGAGCTTGGCCAGGCGGGCCTCGGTCAGTCCGGCGTACGGGCCGCGCCCGTCGGAGCCTCCGGCGAGGTCGCTGAGCAAGCCGATGAGGTCCGCTGCCGTCAGGGCGGGCGGATCGCCGGCGGCGGCGAAGGCGTCACGGCAGGCATGCAGGATCGTTTCGGGCTCGCTCCCACAGTGCAGCGCGAAGTCCTCCTGGGCTTCAGTGGCCTCGGAGACCGGCGCGCAGCAGCAGGGCTGGGACAACAGCCGGGTCAACTCCACTTCGAGCCGCAGGCGTTCGGCGAGCCGGTGGGCGAAGGTGTCGGGTCGTTCGATGGCGAGGACACCATCTGCGTGGTCGCCGACGAGGGCGTCGAGTGCCTCGTCGAGGTCGTAGCAGTCCCGTGCGATCTCCAAGATGGCCAGGTGATGCTGATTGGCGGACGGGGGCTCGACAGCCAGCGCCTCGGCGACACGGTCGAGGATGAAGGACAGGCGGGTCAACGGACAGGGCCTTTCAGGGGAGTGTGCGTGGGTGCGGCTGAGGGAAGGCAGGGCACCGCATAGGGCGGCGGGCCGGGCTTGGGGACCGGCGGCCGTTGCGTGTCCAGCTGCGGGGAACGGGCGCGGGCGGCGTGGGTGCGCGCGCCGGTCGGGCGCCGGGCGATACCGAGGCGGGCGCGGGCCGTTTCGTACACGTCATGCCGGGCGCGCGGGCGTACGGCGACGACGTGGATCTCGGTGCGGTGCGTCGCGCCGGGTGGGGCCGGGCGCTGGGCGTAGACGATGCGCCAGGCGTTGCGGTGATCGACGTAGAGCTTGCGGCACCCGGTCAGCTCCTCGGTCAGCTTGCCGCCGAACAACTGGGCGTTGACGACCTTCTGGAGCTGGTCGAGGGCCAAGTCGCGGATGTCGCCCGGGGCCTGGAGCAGGTCGGTCAGAGCTCTCGGGTCGAAGGACAGGCCGAAGGCCGGTCGGGGTTCGGGATCGCTCATGCGGCAGCCTGGCCCGGCTCGCCGACCGTGGGTGGCTCGTCGGCGGGGGAACTCGCCGCCCGAGTGGAGGGTTTGGGCCCGGGCAGCAGGCGGTGGGCGGGCCGGTCCGGGTCGGTCATACACGCGGACAGCGGCCCGCCGGGGGCGCGAACGGTGGTCATGGCATGGGTGAGGAAGTCACGGTGCCACACGAACAAGCCGCTGGGTCCGGCTTCGGGGTCCTTGTGCTGCTGGTAGGCCAGCCACAGGGCATGCAGCCAGGCGACGACACAGTCGTGTTCCTGCCACTGCTGGCACCAGGGCGTGGCTGTGGTGACCTCCGCGCCGTAAATGGGCATGAGGAAGTCGTCCACCCAGTCGCTGAGGCTGTCGAGTTCGTCCTCGTACTCCTCGCCGTCCAGTTCCAGGATCGGGCGCGGCTCCGGTGGGGCGGGCGGTACCGGCAGGCCGGCGAATCCCGGGAGGCCGAAGCCGTCGAACGCGCGTGGTCCGGGCTCCGTGGACAGGCTGTCGAGCTGCTGGGCCTGCTGGGCCGACTGCTTGAGCAGCTTGCGCACGCTGGCCTCGATACTTTCCAGATCCGTGTCCGGCAACCGGACCGGTTCCATTTCCCCGTCGTCGTTGGGGTTTATGGATTCAGGCACGAAAGGGTCCTCCTTGAAGCCGCTTCCCATGGGCTGGGATGGCGGCTCCAACCATCCGGAAGATCCCCGGTTTCGCTAACCGGGGATCCGGTGCTATAACGCTTGCGCTCATGACCGGGAAGGAATCCGGTAATTCAGATTCCGCCCAGGTCGGACAGCCCCTGCGGGTCAGGAGGACAGGACGAAGTCGTCCTGATTCAGGGTCTGTTGCAGGGTCTTGGTCAGCCGGTCGGCGGCGATCGTCGCGTAGTGCTCGGTCTTCTCGACGCCGATGAAGTCACGGCCTTCCAGAAGGGCGGCGACGCCGGTCGAGCCGGAGCCGGCGCAGAAGTCGAGCACCGTGCCCTGCTCAGGGCAGATCTTCACGAGCTCGCGCATCACCTCGACCGGCTTCTGCGTGATGTGCTGCCGGTTCTTGCCCGACGGCTGCGACGCGCTGTAGAGGCCGGGCAGGTAGACCGGGTTGCGGGAGGCGTCGATGGCACCCTTGGAGGCCCAGACGATGAACTCGCAGTTCTGCGTGAAGCGGCCCTTCTGGGGTCTGGCCTGCGGCTTGTGCCAGGCCAGCACACCACGCCACAGCCATCCGGCCGCCTGGATCGCGTCCGTCGTGGTGGGGAGCTGACGCCAGTCGGTGAACAGCAGCGCGGTGCCACCCGTCTTGGCGAGCCGGTGTGCTTCGGTCATGATCTGCGTCAGCCAGAACCCGTACGAGCGCTGGTCCATGTTCTCGCCGGTGAAGTCCGGCAGGTTATGGCCGGCGTCGGCGGAGGTGTACTTCTGCTTCGCGCTGCGGGAGGTGCGCTCCTTCGCCGTCCGGCCACCGGAGTTGTACGGCGGGTCGGTGATGACGGAGTCGACACAGCCTTCCGGCAGTTCGGCGAGGACGCTGAGCGCGTCGCCCTGGTGCAGGGAAAAAGGCAAAGAGATACCCCAATTTCGGGTCGGGTGAGATGAGGGGGGAAGACCTCCGGCTCACGCATGTAACCCCGGGCAGGCCGAATGCGGGCATGACGGCACCGCTGACCTACGAAATTCGGGTGGCGAGGGGAGGAGCCAAAACTGTAAGGCACGATCCCCGGTTGAGACGCATCGCCGCCTTCCAGCCCAGGAAGTCAGGGCTTGATCGCCCGTGATTTCGGCAACCGGGGATCCGCCCTTACTATTTTGGAACTGCCCGGCGAACACCGCCGATGGCGCAATCCCTGCACCTGCCTTCATGGAGATTTCCCCGTGCCACGGCACACGTGACCTGACACCCCCGCGCCTCGTGAGCTGAAACCAGGGCTCACGAGGTACATCCGCGACTCACCCAACTCCCGTGCCGCAGCGCCCTTTCCGCCTCTACTGCCGCGCGGCCTGGACCGTGCCTTCGAAGGACCCCCTTGTGACAGCTCCCTACCCTCCCCTGCCCGAACACCGGCCCCCGGACCGTGACTGCCGCTCGGGAGGCGTCCCCGGTTGAAGGGCGTAGCCGCCGGCATCGGCGTCGTCGCCCTCTCCCCTCTCCTCCTCGCCGGCACGGCCATGCTGATGGCCTCCTCCAGCGAGGCCGCCCAGAGCACCTATTCGTCCCTCAGCTGCGTGGGCGACGTCGACACCGACGCCGTCGTCGAGCAGGTCACCAAGATCCTCAACGGCGCGTCCGCCAAGGACGTCCGCGTCGAGGGCCTGAGCCTGCCCGAGGAACAGATCCCCAGTGCTCGGACCATCGTGGCCACCGGGATCAGCCTCCACGTGCCGAAGAAGGGCCAGATCATCGCGCTCGCCACCGCGATGCAGGAATCACGGCTGCGCAACCTCAGCTCCGGCGACCGCGACTCGCTCGGGCTGTTCCAGCAGCGCCCGAGCCAGGGCTGGGGTACCGCCGAGGAGATCCACGACCCTGTCTACGCCTCCACCCAGTTCTACGAGCACCTGCTCGCGGTGGACGGATGGCAGCAACTGACTGTCGCCCAGGCCGCGCAGAAGGTCCAGCGCTCCGCCTACCCCGACGCCTACGCGAAGTGGGAGGAGCTGGCCACCGCCCTGCAGAAGGCGATCGCCGCGACCTTCCCCGACGCCGACCAGGACGCCACGGAGACGGACACCACCTCCAGCACCGCGTCCTGCACGGCGACCGAGGACGGCTCCGGATACGGCACCATCCCCGAAGGGTCCGTACCGAAGGGCTACTCGATCCCCAAGGACGCCGACCCGAAGGCCCGCAAGGCGATCGCCTGGGCGATGGCGCAGCTCGGCACGATGTACCAGTGGGGCGGCACCTGCACCGCGCCGCACGGCCCGGACCCGATGGGCCGCTGCGACTGCAGCTCGCTGACCCAGCAGGCGTACGCCCATGCCGGTATCCAGCTCACCCGCACCACGTACACCCAGATCAACGAGGGCCACGCCGTCTCCCCCAAGTCGCTCAAGCCCGGTGACCTGATCTTCTCCCGCGGCAGCGCCGCCCGCCCCGAACACGTCGGCATGTACATCGGCTCGGGCCTCGCGATCGAGGCACCCCGGACTGGCAAGCCAGTTCGAATCACGCCCTTGGCGGACTGGGACATCCTCGCCGCCCGCCGTGTCATCTGACCCCTGGTCGGGGCGCAGACCCCACATGCCGCCTGCATCACCTGTTCAGCGCGGGAACGGCCACGCACGGCATGTGAGCCGGATCGCCGCTCCCAATCCCCCGGGGCTGCTTCCTTACCCCCCGGCATACGGCCCATCGGCAGGACGACCTGCCGGTCCTCTCCCTCCTCTTCTCTTCATTGATTCCCGCGCGTCGGGCTTCGGCGCGCGCAAGGAGCCTCCCTTTGCACCTGCTCGACACCGTGCAGTACCTGGCCTACGACCCCGGCATCACACCCTCGGGTGGCGGCCTGCCCGGCCTCGCCGTGCTGAAGAACGTCGTCAACTCCATCAACCTGTTCGCGATCGTCGCCGTGGTCGGCGCGCTCGCCGTCTCCCTCGGCGTGTGGGCCTGGGGCCACCACACCGGCGGACACCAGGCCGAGGCCAACGGCAAGAAAGGCGCGGTCGTTTCGGCCGGCGCCGCCCTCGGCCTCGGCGCCGCGAACGGCGTGGTCGCGTTCTTCTCCGCTCTCGGGTCGCAAGTCCACTGATGCCGAAACGACTCCCCTCCCTGTCCGGCTACGGCATCGGCTGGTCGACCCGGCAGCGCATCACGGTCAGCGCGATCGGCCTCGCCATCCTCCTCGCCCTCGCCGCCACCGTCGCTGTGTTCACCGGCCGCACCGGAACCAGCGACAGCCAGACCGCCACTCCGCCCAGCCCGAGCAGCACCGCCTCCGCGTCCGCCGACCCGACGGCGTCGGCTGGGACCGGTTCGGTGGCGAAGCCGCCGCCGGTGGCCGACCCGGTCAACTTCGCCCAGGCCGCCGCAGCGATGCTGTGGTCGTACGACACCCGGACCACCAGCCGTGATCAGCAGCTCGCCGGGATGAAGGCGTGGCTGACGGCGGAGACGAAGTACGCCGACTGGTCCTCCCTCACTGCCCAGGTACCGGATCCGGTGCTGTGGTCGCGGATGGCCGACCAGGACCAGTCCGCCACTGCCGCCGTGGACGAGGCCCACTACCCGTCGGCGTTCAAGCAGGCCCTGGCGGACGACCCGTCGGCGATTACCGAGGCGTACATCTACGCCGTCACCGTCACCGGCAAGCAGCAGATCGCCTGGAAGAAGGGCGGCGCCGGCGCCGAGGACCGCTCGATCACCCTCGCCGTGCAGTGCCGTCCCAACGCCGACTGCTCCCTGGTCTCCATCGCCCCCCGCGTCGTGCCCTGACACGCGCCCCGAGCCCACTAAAGAAAGGAGGGGTGACTCCCCTTGGGCTTCTGCGACCTCCCCCTCGCGGACAAACTGTGCGCGGTCGGCGACGCGGTCTCCTTCGCCTCCGACCCGGGCGCGGCCATCGGCAACTGGATGGCCAAATCAGCGGGCGAACTCGCCGCCGCCGGAGCCGACTTGGCCGCCGAGGCGGTCAACACCACCACCAAGGTCGACCTGAACGCCGGATGGTTCCGCGACAACTACGAGATGATCCTGCCGATCGGCCTGATCGTCCTTGTCGCCACCTTCTGCGCCCAGCTTGTCCGCGCCGCGATCCGCCGCGACGGCCAGGCCCTCACGCAGGCATTCACCGGCACCGCCGCCGGCGTCCTGTTCGCCTTCACCGCAATCGCCTTCACCACTGTCGCCATCGAAGTGGTCGACGCCCTCTCCGACGGCCTACTCAAAGCGGCGAACCTGTCCATCGATTCCGCCGTACGCCGCATCGTCAAGGTCGCCGCGATCCCTGGCCTGTCGGCGATGGGCTGGCTGGTCGCCGTCTTCGCCGGCGTCGGCGCTGCCCTGGGCGCGTTCCTCTACTGGTGCGTGATGATGGTCCGCAAGGTCGGCATCCTCGTCATGGTCACCCTCGCCGTCTTCGCGGGAGCGGGCGGCGGCTGGGAGGTCGCCCGGCGCTGGCGCAAGGGCTGGATCGAGGCCACCGCCACCCTCGTCGTCTCCAAGCTCCTGATGACCGTGATCTTCGTGCTCGGTATCGCGGCGATGGGCAAAACGGAGGCCAAGGACGGCGTCGCCGCCCTCGCCGACGTCATGGCCGGCATCGTCATCATGGCGCTCGTCCTGCTCTGCCCCTACGCCACGTTCAAGTTCGTCCACTGGGCCGCCTCCGAAGGCTCCGACGCCGAGACGCTGCACCGCTCCGGCGGAGCCGGCGCGCAGATGGCCCGCCAGCACGCCGAACGCGCCGGCCGCAAAGCCGCCGCCGCGGTCGCCACCGCAGGAACCGGCGGTGCCGCGGCCGGAGCGGGCGCCGCTCCCCAGGGCCCGGACGCCGTGCCGGGCGGTTTCCCCGGCGACATCGCCACCAACCCCACGCCGGACACCGGCAAGGAAGGCGGCGGTTCGGACGCTCCGTCATCCGGGGGCGAGGGGATCAAGAGCGGTCTGGAGAAGGCCGTGCAGCCACCGCCGACCAATCCGCGCGACGACACCAGCGGCCACCTCGGCGGCAGCCCCGGCCCGGCCTCCGGCGGAGGATCTCCCACCGGCAGCGGTTTCATGTCCGCGTCCGCGTCTCCGGCCGACGCTTCCACCCCGCCGCCGCAGGGCGCCCCGCCGGCTTCGCATTCCACGCCTTCGGCCGGAACCGGCACTCCACCGCCTCCACCCACCGGCCTCTGACCCTGCCCCCTCGCCGGGACGGCACACCCGCACTCCCCTTCAGGTGTGTCGTCCCGGCCCCGCCCCGCGCTCCCCGGAACCGGCTCCTTGTCTGAACTCTCCGTCTCCCCGATCACGGTCAAATTCCCGCACCGCTCACGGCGCGGGATCCTCCTCGGTCTCTCCCTCCCCCAACTCGCCCTCGTCTCCACTGCGTTGGCACTGCTGCTGATCACGGTGGTGACCACGGGGCTGCTCGGCGCCATCGCCCTGACCCCCCTATGGGCAGTCGTCGCTGCCCTGGTCGCCGTCCGCCGCGACGGCAGGTCCCTGATCGACTGGGCTCCGATCGTCTCCCGCTACGCCTACCGCCGCCGCACCGGCCAGACGCTGTGGCTGGCCCGGCCGGTCTCCCGGCCCCGCCAGGACGGCGTGCTGCACCTGCCCGGCACCGCCGCCTCGCTGAAGGTCGTCACCCCCGGCGACTCCGCCAACCAGGCTGCCGCCGTCCACGACCCGCACCACCAACGGCTCACCGCGATTGCCCGGGTCAGCAGCCGCGCGTACGCCCTGCTCGATCCCGCCACCCAGAACGCGAACGTGGCGGGCTGGGGCCGGGCTCTGGCCGGCATCGCCCGCACCGGACACGTCGCCACCGTGCAGGTGCTGGAACGTACCGTCCCCGACTCCGGCGACACCCTCGCCCGTCACTGGGCCCAGCACGGCCGCCCCGACACCCCCGTCGCCGGGCAGGTGTACTCCGAGCTGGTCGCCTCCGCCGGCCCAGCCGCCGCCCCGCACGAGGCGTACCTGGCCATCAGCCTGGACCTCAAGGCCGCCAAGCGCCTCATAAGCCAGGCCGGCGGCGGGCTCCCCGGCGCCTTCACGGTGCTGGAGCAGACAACTTCGGCCATCGCGCTCGCGGCGCGCAGCGCGGGGCTGATGGTGACGGGCTGGCTGACTGCGCGGGAGATCGCCGCGGTCATCCGCACCGCCTACGACCCTCACGCCCTGTCCGCCCTCCAGCAGTGGTCGCCGAACGGGCGGGCCGAGGCCGACCCTGCTGCTGCCGGGCCGGTTGTCCAGGTCGAGGAGTACGACCGCCTCGGCACCGACACCGCCCGCCACGCCACGTACTGGATCGAGAACTGGCCCCGCACGGAGACCACTCCCGGCTTCCTGCACGGGCTGATGTTCACCGCCGGGGTCCACCGCAGCCTGTCCCTTATATACGTGCCGCAGGGGCTTGAGTCCGCGCTGCGCGACGTCCAGCGTAAGAAGGCGGCGATCATCGCCGACGCCAACGAGCGTGCCCGTCGCGGACAGGTGGATTCCGAGGCCGACTCGGTCGAGTACGCGGACGTCAAGGTCCGTGAGCGGCAGCTGATCGCCGGCCATGCCGACGTCGCCCTGACCGGGCTGCTCACCGTCAGCGCCGAAACGGATGCCGCTCTCGACGCCGCGTGCGCGCAGATCGAGACCGCCGCGGTCACCGCCCAGGTCGACCTGCGACGGCTCTTCTTCCAGCAGCCCGACGCGTTCGCCCTCTCCGCCCTGCCGCTCGCCCGCACGGCGCTGTGACAGTGGTGCCGGGATGACGCTCCCGCCGCGCCAGACGGCATGGCCCGGACATCGTCTTCCTGCCCCGGCAGAGCCGCCCCGGGCTGAGCGCTCCCGGTGAGTACGTCGATTTTCGCCCCGCCCAGACACTCTCGGCCGGGGCCTCCACCAGCCGCTCCGCGCTCACCGGTATATGCCACTGCCGACCACCACTTCGCTCTCCGGACCACGTTCCCGCCCTCGCTGACCTCGCCGTTCTGCGGCACCAAGGACTCCCTTGAACGCACCCCCCACCACCGACGCGCATCCCTACCTCCGCGCCGCCACCGCCGGCCTGCGCCACCACACCCGTAGCCACGCCACCTCCGGCGCGCCGGCCGACCGCCTCCACCTGGACACGCTGCACGCCCACCTCACCGCAGCCCACCAGCTGCTCGACCAGCTCACCGACACCACCCGGCCCCCGCATCCGGCCGCCGGGCGTCATCTGGCCGCCGCGCACCTGCGGTTGTGGCAGGCCACCGCTGCCGTCCACGACGCCTTCCACACCGTGCCCGCCGGCGCCGAAGGCTCAGCAACCGAGGAGTGCCGACCCGAGCGGCTCCCCGACGGCCCGCTGGTGCTCACGATCTGCCAGCGGCACCTGGCCGCCTCCCACGCGATCCGCCGCAAGACCACCCCCACCGACCTGGCCACGCCATTGCACGGCCACACCACCAGCTGCACCATCTAGAACCCGCGCCGAATCGAGCCCGTCCCGCCATGACCCACCGGCCCGCCCGACGCGCCCGCCGCGCCTCGGCATCCCCCCTGTTCACCCCCCACGGCACCGACCGGGCCAGCCGCAAGACCGCTCGCCGTCAGCTCGCCGAAGCCGCCGCCAAGGCCCGCGCCGAAGCCACCGCCCACCCGGACGGCAGCGAGCCGGTCGAGCCCGAGATGCCGCCTCCGCTGTACCCGCCCCGCGGCCGTCCAGGCCCCGGCTCCGCCCGCGGCAGCCGGCTGAAGTTGCCGCAGCACCGCATGACCACCGCCACCGCCAGCGGGGCGTACCCCTTCCTCGCCGAAGGCGGTCTCGGCGCCGAGGGCATCTACATCGGCCGCGACGTCCACGCCGAAGCCAGCTTCACCTTCGACCCCTTCTCCCTGTACGGGCGCCTCGAAGGGTTCACCAACCCCAACATCCTGCTCGCCGGTGTAATCGGCCAGGGCAAGAGCGCGCTGGCCAAGTCCTTCGCCCTGCGCTCCATCGCCCACGGCTACCGCGTCTACGTGCCCTGCGACCCCAAGGGCGAATGGACCCCGGTCGCCTCCGCACTCGGCGGCACCTCCATCGCCCTCGGCCCCGGCCTGCCCGGCAAACTCAACCCGCTGGACGCCGCCCCACGGCCGGACAATGTGCCGGAGGCCGACTGGGCGGGGGAGATCCGCAAGCGCCGTCTGCTCCTGCTCGGCTCCCTCGCGCGCACCGTTCTCGGCCGCGACCTGCTGCCGATGGAGCACACCGCGCTCGATGTCGCCCTCGACGCGGTCGTCGCCCAGGCCGCCACCGTCCACCGCACTCCGCTGTTGGGCGACATCGCGGCCACCCTCAACCATCCCGACCAGCTCGATGCCGCCGCTGGGCTCATGTCCGGACGGCTCGGCGAGGCCGCCCGTGACCTCGCCCACGCTATGCGGAGATTGGTCCACGGCGACCTGGCCGGCATGTTCGACGCACCCTCCACCGTGCGATTCGATCCCACCTCGCCGATGCTGACCATCGACCTGTCAAGGCTCGGCGGCTCCGGCGACGACACCGCCCTCGTCCTCGCCATGACCTGCGCATCCGCCTGGATGGAATCCGCCCTCACCGACCCGCACGGAGGTCGGCGCTGGATCGTCTACGACGAAGCCTGGCGCCTGATGCGGCACCCCGGACTCCTCCAGCGCATGCAGTCCCAGTGGAAACTCTCCCGCGGCCTGGGCATCGCCAACCTCATGGTCATCCACCGGCTGTCCGACCTGCTCACCGCCGGCGACGCCGGATCACAAGGCCGCGCCCTCGCCGAGGGCCTCCTGGCTGACTGCTCCACCCGCATCATCTACCGCCAGGAAACCGACCAACTCCACGCCGCAGCAGCCCTGCTGGGGCTCACCTCGGTCGAGACCAGCGCCATTGCCCACCTCAACCGCGGACGCGGGCTGTGGCGCGTCGCCGGACGATCTTTCATCGTTCAACATCAACTCCACCCTCACGAGCTGGCCCTGTTCGACACCGACGCCCGCATGCACTAGAAGCCCCCGCGACGACCGACAGAAACGACTCCGACCCACCTGACCTGGAGTACCCCTGCAGCACCCCGACTTCGAGCTGTACGACAACGTCGGCCGCACCGCCGACCAGATCAGCGCCTACCACACTCGCTCCGCCACAAGGGACGACCTCTACCGCTGGGCGGAGCGCGATGCCGAAGCCTTCCGCACCCGGCACACTCTGCCGCCCGAGCCCTTCCCCGCCCCGGACCTGAGTCCCTACCGCGAGGCTCTGGACGCGGCCGAGACTCCGGCCGAGTTCAGCACCATCCTCAACGCCCTGCTGGACGCAGTCGCGCCGTTCCTCAACGAGGTCATCGAGCACCTGGCCGCCACTGCCCAGTGGAAGGGCCAAAACCGCGGAGCCGAACCCGAGTCACCGCCCTGGCTGCTGCGCGGCTCCGCCAGCAGCATCGCTTCAGCGCTGGCCATGGCAACCGCAGCGGATCTCAAGATCCTCCGCGCGCACTACGACCCGCCGCCGGACCTCGACGCGCTCCTGAAGCAGACCCGCACGACGCCCGGCACGCCCCCGGCCCCGCCCCAACCGCAGCCCGGCTCCGGAGGCCCACGGCGCTGAGCGCCGACGGATCAACCACCCGCCGCCGCACCTCAGGAATCCATGCCCCCGTCTCGCACCGATCTGTCCGCCTTCGCCGCCGCCCTCGCCGAACGCCTGCCTGGCACGTGGACGAGCGGGTATCACCGCCACACCGCCTACGAGAACCAGTTCCCCACCATCGAAGGGCTCTGGGACGCCGGCCACGTCGACTACATCGTCAGCCAGTACGTCCTCGGCCATGACGCCGTCCTCCACGGACAGCAGCTCTACGTCACCGACCGGCCCCTGTACCGCCACCAGTTCGTGGTGGCCCCGCTGGAACCCGAGGGCTTCAAAACCCACCAGATCTCCCCGGTGCGTGAGCCGGACGGCATCGCTGTCCCCAACGATCCGGTCCGAGCCGCCGCCGCAGTCATCCGACGCTTGCTGCCCCGCTACCAGGTGGCCCTGGACGCTGTCCGTCACAACGCCCTCGTCCAGCCCGAGCCGCCACACCGCCAGCCCGCCCCCGAGGTCGCCCAGACACTCACGCTGGTCTGGTACCCGGACGGCGTGGTGGGCGCCCCGTACGACTCGGTGCCCGAGGAGGCGCGCATGACGCTGTTCGGCTGTCGCTTCCAGTACAGCCCGCACGAGTCCGCCTTCGTGCTGCCGGCCTCCTACAGTTCCAAAGAGCGCGCCTTGCTGGTCCAGCTCGTCGCTCTGCGGCTCACGCTCCAGGGCATCGGGGTCAACTTCCGCCGGGCCGCTCCCCTCTCTTCCCCTCCGGCAGCTGCCGCGAGAAGGGCGCTGACGACGGTGTCCGCAGCCCCGACGTCCGCCACCCGGCGGTAGAACCCGGTTCCTGTATCAAGGAGTTGCCGCTGTCCGATCCCGACCAGCGGATGCTGCTGCACGACGTGGCCGACCGGCTCAACACCGTGGCCGATCAGCTTCCGCTCCCCGACCAGATCCGCCCGGATCCCGCGCTGAGCGAGATCCTGGACGATGAAGTCCGCCATCTGGCCCGCCTGCTGGGATTCCTGGCCGGGGAGAGCGCCTTCCGTCACCGGGCCGCCGCCCGCTACCCGGCCCGGACCACGGCCACGGTGCGCCGCACGACCCTCGCGCTCGCGAGCGCCGCCGAACCCACCGGGCTCGCGCTCGCCGCCCTCGGCGCCGCCGTCCACCACCTCGGCCAGCTCGCCGACCTCACCCGCCAGGCCCCCGGCCCCGCCCGCGATCAGGCGGTCACCGCCTCGCACCAAGGGCTCGTGGACCGCCTCGGCGACAGTCGCATCCACCTCGCCCGCGCCGCGAAGCACCTGCGTGCCGCAGCCGACACTCGCACGGCACCGGCCGCTACCACCGTGCCCTCGGCCACCACTACCCCATCCCGTTCCCGCTGATCCCCTCCCCCGGAGCACCATCATTTCCCCGCACAACTCCGCCCGCCACGCTGCCCTCCTGCTCACCACGCTCGTGGCGGTCACGCTGACCGCGTCCGCCTGCACCACCTCCCACACCAGCAGTCCTGACGCCGCAGCCAAGGCCACCCGCGCCGCCTCCCCCACGCCGACCGCCGTCCCGGCGCTGACGAAGCAGGAGGCCCTCGCCCAGATCGCCCGCTACTCCAAGATCAACAACGCGGCCAACGACGACAACAACCGCATGCTCCTCGGCACCATCGAGGACGGCCCGCTGTACGCGATGTCGGTCGCGGACTACAAGGAGAACGAGGGCCTGCCCCAGGCCGACCGCGAGAAGTACAAGCCGTGGTCGTACAACCTCGCCTCCACGAACCTCTACATCCCGCGCTTCACCGCCGGCCAGAAGAAGTGGTTCGCCGCCGTCACCTACAACGGCAAGAAAGACAAGTACGCCCGCGTCCTGATCATGGCCGAGCAGACCAGGACGAAGCGGTGGGAGATGGTCGCGGCCGTCGACCTCGACGATAAGAAGCAGGCTCCGAAGATCGCTCTCGACGCCGACGGCTACGCCACCGCCCTCGACGCCACCTCAACGAGGAACGTCGCCGCCCCGCTCGACGTCCTGCGCGCGGCTGTCACGGACAACTTCACCACTGGCGGCGACACCACCGGCAAGAAGGTGTTCACCTCCTCGAAGGCGTCCGCCCGGCAGATCAAGGCCCACGACTCAACCGTCCACAAGTTCGGCAGCCGCGGCACCACCGCGTTCTCCGCCGCCACCCCGGAGTTCACCGACAGCTACGCCCTCAAGACCGCCGACGGCCACGCCCTCGTCGTCTTCGCGCACACGCACACCCAGCGCGACGCCGTCGCCTACTCCGGGCTCGAGATCGTGCCGGAGAAGAAGGACCGCGCATGGCTCGGCACGGCCAACAGCCCGTCCTTCACGTACACGTTCACCTGCTCCGATGTCGCCACCGTCCCCACCACGCCGGGCAAGTCGACGCTGATCGGCTACACCTGCCGCCGCACCGATGCCCACGGCATGACCACCTCCTCGTGACCACGGCCCTCGACACCCCACCGCACGAAGAACCGCCCTTGCACATAACCGAGTTCACCCACGCGCTCGCCGACCGTCTGCCCGGCTGGCAGCCCTCCCCCACCGCGGTACCCATCGCCGACGACCCAGCCAGCAACCGGATCTGGGACAGCGGCCCCTTGCCCTACGCCGCGTTCCAAACAGACGACGTCCAGCGCAGCGTCCTGACGCACCACTGGGGCCTGCAGCTGTACGTCATGCCCCGCCCCCACCGGCCGGACCAGTACCTCGTCCTGCCGATGCTGCCCGCCAACACCAGCCACCAGCACGTTCAGGGTCTCAAAGCTCCGCGCGGCATCGCCGTCCCCGCCGATCCCATGCGGGCCGCAGCCAGGATGCACCGCCGCCTGCTGGCCGACTACCGCTTCGCGTCCCCCACCCCGATCCGGCGCAGCAGCCCCGGCCACCTCCAGGTCCACGTCACCCTCGACGCCCAGCGGCGTCCACGGATCCGCACCGGCTACATCACCGTCTTCATCGAACTGCTCGCGCACGGCGGCTTTCTGCTCGACCCCGCCACCGGCGAATGCCACCTGCCGGACACCCTCACCCCCGAGCAGACCCGGCGTCAGCTGATCAAGAGCCTCCAGCGCCTGCGGCACCGCGACTTCCACATCACCGTGCACTCCATCGAGGGCCCGCGCTCCCACCCGCCCCTTCCACGGGGCAACCCGCTCAAGGGAAACCGCCGATGAGCCAGAGCCACGACGCCTTCGTCCACGCCCGCCTGACCACCTGGCAGCGCCGCATCAACGAGACCGCCGCCGGCCTGCTCCCGCCGCAGACCGGCAGCGCACAGGCTGCCCTCGTACCCGTGCTGGACCAGCTGGTCGCCGTGTACAACCTGTCCTCCGGCCTCGTCGCCGATCTGCGGCAGTCCACCGACAGCTCCCTCGCAGAGACCGACGCGGGACGTGAGTACCTGACCCAGCTGGCCACCGCCCTCGCGCACAGCAACCGCGCGGCCACCCACCTGAGCACAACGGTGATCGGTCTCGCCGACACCCACCGGCTCACTCCTCGCCCCGGCACCGCCACCCCGGTCGGGAGCCAGCTGAGCATCACTCTCGGCCATGGCGCCGCGCTGCGCAGCCTCCAGCGTGCTCTCGAAGCCGTCACCAACGCGCTCGCTGAGGCTCAACCCGGTTCGGCGTCTTCCCTGATGCCGACTGTCAGCGAGCAGCACCGCCGGGCAGCCGACGCCGGTGGCGCCCATCCCGCACGCCGCCGCCCCTGAAGCGCATGCGTCAACCACCCATCATCCGCACGTTCTTGGAGAACTCCCTGGCCACCCGTTCCTTCATCGCCCGCCCCACCGACACCGGATATGACGGCGTCTACGTCCACTGGGACGGCTACCCCAGCCACCACCTCCCGCTGCTGCTCGGCGCCCACCAGTACCGTTTCGACGGTGACCTCGACGCCCTGTGCCGGCACCTGATCGACGAGGCACCCGAGGGCTGGTCCCAGCTGGGCACCGACCTCCTCGACGGCGCCCCCGAACCCCTGCGCGCCGAACTCGTCGGCAGCGACGAACACCCCAGCAGGAAGCACGACAACGTCCATGTCATCACCGTCGGCGCAGCCGAGCCTGAGCCGTGGACCGTCACCGAGAAGTCCCACGGGGGCCTGGACTGGGGGTACGTCCTGCACCCGCATGGCATCGAGGTCATCTCCCTCCACGCGGAAGACCGCGGCCCCGTCGTGGCCTGGGCCACCGACCCCCGAGCCCGGTTCAGCAACGGCACCTACCGCTGGCGCCCGGGCCACCCGATCCCGGCCACCCTGCCACCTCGGGCGACCGGCCCCAGCACACCAGCCGCAGCTCCGGCGCCGACCGCCGCACCTCGTACCGCGCCCCGCCGCTGACCCCTTCTCGTCCTCTCTGCCGCGGAGAACCTCCTGTACTCCCCCACCGCCAAGATCACAGTCGTCATCGCCACCCAGCTACGCCCCGACCGGCTCGACCACCTGACGGCCATGTACGAGAGCCTTACCCGGCAGAGCGTGCCCTGGGAGGCTGTGATCGCGCTCGACGGCGCCGACCGCACACGCCTGCCGACGCCCCTCGCCGGTGACTCGCGCGTGTGCATCCTCGCGCTGCCCCGGCAGGTCGGCGCGGCCTGCGCCCGTAACCTCGCCCTGGGCTGCGTGCGCACCGAGTTCGTCAACTGGGCGGACGACGATGACGAGTTCACCGACGATGCCATGACCGTACGGTTGCGCACCCTGGAGATGACCGGCTTGGGCTGGTGCGCGGGATACAGCGAGGACTTGCACCCGTCCGTTTTCCGGCCGACGGAGGCGCTCTGTGGCCGGTGACCTGGGATTGAACGTAGCGGACATGTACGCCACGGCGCTCGCGATCGAGGCCCGGTCCACTCAATCGGGTGCTGAGGAAGGCCAGTTGTATAACGCCGCGCGAATCGTCGCGGCGCCGAAAGGTAGATCCCCCGTGCATTCCGCACCTGATGCCGAAGTCGCCGTCGTCACGCCTACTCGGCTGCGCCCGGACCGAATCGCGTACCTGCTGGAGCTCTATGCGAGCCTGCGCGATCAGGACGTGAGCTGGGAATGGGTTCTGGCCCTCGACGGCGTATCCGAGGACGGCGTGCCCGAAGTCCTGCGCACGGACGCCCGGGTGAAGGTCGTCGCGCTTCCGCGGCCGGTGGGAGCCGGCGCTGCGCGCAACTTCGCCGTAAACGAGGTGACCGCCGACTGGCTCACCACGTCGGACGATGACGACGTACTCCCCGCGCAGTCGTTGTCCGTGCGTCTCCGCCACGCGCAGAAGCACGATCTGGGCTGGTGTGCAGGCTGGTCTGCAGACCTTCATCCCAACCGCTCGATCACAACCTGGCGCTGCTCAACTCCGCCCGGTTTCCATGCGCCTGGTGATGTCTGGCGCCACTGGGCGACTCCTGACTCGACCATTCCCATCGGACCAACGACGCTCCTGGCGCGCACCGAGATCGTCCGCGCGAGCGGTGGCTATGCCGCCCTGCCCCAGGGGGAGGACTACGCCTATCTCGTCGGCGTCACCGGTGCTGCCCGCGGTGCTCTGCTGCCGACCGTGGTCTACCACTACCGCAAGCACGCGGAGCAGATGACGGCCCAGCCCGAGTATCCGGCCATGGAGCTGCAGGCCCGCCGGTTCGCCTGGAACCACGGCAAGCACCTGGAGTCGCTGCGCAAGGGGACGTGCACATGCGCGGCGGTCGCGTGACGGTGGCGGGCGCGGTCGTGCGGTCAGCCGCGGCGTCAGTCGTGACGGGCGAGCTTGATGGCGGAGATGAGCAGAATCACAGCCAGCGCGGGGATGAGCACCATGTCGGGGAACACGCCGAGCAGCAGCCCGCCCAGGACGGCTCCGGCGATCGAGCCCGCGACCATGACCAGGGCGAAGCGTCGGTTGGCGCCCAGCACTGCGAAGCTGCCGTCGCGGCTGTAGCGGGCGAAGGCGACCAGCATGGTCGGCAGGGAGACCAGCAGGGAGAGGCTTCCGGCGGTCTTGATGTCCTGCCCGAACAGCAGCACGATCGTCGGGATCAGCAGCTCGCCGCCGGCCACGCCCATGATCGCGGCGACCACGCCGATGCCGAAGCCCGCCACCACTCCGAGCGGCACCTGCGCCCACAGGGACAGGTCGAGCGTTCCCAGGGTGGAGATGTGGGTGATCAGCAGGGCGGCGGCCATGAGCACCATCAGCGCGGCCAGCACCTTGTACAGGGTGGTGGAGCGCATGCGCACTGCCCAGGATGCCCCGGCCCAGGCACCGAGCAGGCTTCCGGCGAGCAGGTTGACCGCGACTGGCCAGTGCCCGGCCATTTCGGAGGCGGACACAGCGGTCAGGCGGGCGGGCAGCGCGGTCAGGACCACGACCAGGCTCATCGCCTTGTTCAGAATGACCGCGGAGAGCGCGGCGAAGCCGAAGAGGCTGATCAGCAGCGGCAGGCGGAACTCCGCGCCGCCCAATCCGATCATCCCACCCAGCACGCCGATGGCCGCCCCGGCGCCGAACACGACGGGCAGGGAGTGCGTCGAGCGCAGCGGTGCGAGGATCTGCTCGGTGGTCATGCCGAGAATCCTCGCTGGTCGCCGCCCGTGCCCGCTACGGCGCAGGGCCACGTTCGGGGAAAGGTACCGGGTGGCCTGTGGGGATTCGTCCAGACCTCCCAGTCCGATCAGGTAGGCGGATCGTCGTCAGGGGGGTGGGGCGGTGAGCTGCTCGGTGATCTGGGCTTCGAGCGCGGCGATGCGCTTGTCGGCGAATCGCGCGTTGTCCCGGGCGGCGGCGAGGCGCTTGGTGAGGCGCTCCCGCTCGGCCGTCAGGGCCCTGACCTCGCGTTGCAGGGCGACGTTGGTGGTGGTGATGCGTACGACGTCGGCGTCGGTCCATTCGCCCTGCAGTGCGGTGATCTGGCCAAGGAGTTCGGCGATGCGTTCCCGCTGGTTGATGACCTCCGCGTTGGTGTTCTTGAGGGCCTCCTCGGTGTTGAGTGCGCGTTCTCGCCAGGACGCCTCGACCGCGTCGCGCTGGGCTTGATCGGTCTGCGCGCGCAGTCCGCGGGCCCGGAGGGTGGCCTCAGCGACAATCGTGCGGGCCTCGGTGTGTTCGTAGAGGAAGGTGCGCGAGACGTCCGCCTGCCGGGCGACCGCGGCCACGGTGACCAGACTGCCGCTCTTGGCGAGCTGGTCGACGACGCTCTTGATGCGGACGAGGCTGGCTTCGGTCTTCTGGCTGCGCGCCTGCAGAGCCTGGGCGGTGCGGTGCGATGAGGCGGTCATGCGGTTTCCTCGTACGAGTCGGTGCCGTCGGGGTCGATCGCGGCGAGGTCGCTGGCCTTGAAGGCGAGCGTCCACATGCGGTCGAAGTAGTCCTGGGGCCGGCGCAGGTCCAGGGCGAGCGCGTCGTCCAGCATGCCGAGGCCGGCCAGCGCCTTCTCCAGGCCGCCGATGGCGCGGGTGGTGGGCTCGAAGACGGTGTGGAGGTAGTCGGCGGTGCGGTCGTCCGGGGCGCGTTCGGCCAGCGAGGCCCACTGCTCGGCCTTGCGGCGCCAGTACAGGAGGTCGGCGCCGGACATCACGAACTTGTCGCAGTTGTGGCAGTCCAGGTCCCACGGGCAGGCGTCCCCTCGCACCACGGGCTGGTAGGTGCAGAATCCGCCCTCGGCCGGGGTGCTGCGGCGCGCGAGGTCGATCGCCATGGCCTGGGCCTCGGCCCGGGTCATGTGCTCGGACGGGGAGACGAGCAGCATGCCCGGCTCGGCGGAGCCGGGACCACTGACCCAGACCCGCTCGAGTGCGTCGTCGACCGCCGAGGAGGCGACCTTGGCGTAGTGCTCGGCCATCCGTACGGAGATCTGGCCGAGGTACTGCTTGATGTGGTGGAGGCCAGCGCCGTTCTTCAGCAGGTTCGTGGCGAGCGCATGCCTTGTGTCCGCAGAGGCCGTGTGCGGATGACCTTGTGTCGCGATTGAGCAGGCCAGGTGTCGAGGCCGCATTCGCGACGCAGATCGTCGGTCGTGTTGCTTTCCACGGGGTTTCCTGTGATGCGGATCACTTGCGGCTGGTGCTCGTGGTGCCGTGTTGTCAGTGGGTGCTGAGATCGTGCCTCCGTGAGCGAACTGGTTGAGCATGTCGATGAGCATGACCGCGTGTTGGGGATAGTCGAGCGAGACGAAGCGGTGCGCGAGAACTGGCCGCATCGCATTGCAACAACGATCTGCCGTGACCGCGAGGGGCGGATCTTGGTGCTGCGACGGGCCGAGACGATGTCCCGGTTCCCGGGCCACTACGACGTGATGGTCGGCGGCGCCGTGGACGTGGGCGAGTCGTATGAGGAGGCGGCGGTCCGCGAGCTGACTGAAGAGCTCGGCGTTCGCGTGCCGGTGCGCTTCCTGTTCAAGTTCCTCTGCAGGGAAGGGATTAGCCCCATATGGTTCGGGGTGCATGAGGCCCTCTTGTCGTCGGAGTCCCTGGTCCCAGACCCGGATGAGATCGGCTGGCTGGACTGGCTGACGTTGGACGAACTGCGCGACGTGATTGATCAATGGTGCTTCGTTCCGGGAGGGCGGGAAGCTCTGCGCCGATATCTGGAGTCCGGCAGCGGTGCGGGCGAAGTGGCAGCTGGGTGATCGGCGATGCGGGTGGTCTCGGTCCAGGGCGGGCATTTCAGCTGCAGGACCCGATCACCGTGGTTCGTGGTGCTGGAAGCCGCCTGACTTGGGTGGTTCCGCCGGAGGCTTCGCGGAGCCGGACGATCTCTTCGTGTTGCGCGGCGAGGCGAGCCAGGGACTGGGAGCGGAAGTCGGTGAGCTCGTCGATCGTCTCCTCAGACTGGGCAATCCGGGCTTTGAGCTTGGCGTTCTCTGCCTTGAGGCGGGCGATCTGGGCTTCGCGGGGGTCGGGGATTTCGCCGACATCTTGGAGGGCCTGCAGGCGCCGTTCGAACTCGACGCGGAGGTGAGAGTACGGGCGAGTGCCGTAGAACGCGGTGCGGTCGACGGCGGCCTCGTTGGCGAGGGTTTTGATGTCGCACTTTCCGCCGGGCGGGATCTCACCTCGAAGGAGCCGGTCCATGGTGGCCCTGATGCGGTTCTCGTTCTCGGTTCGCTGAGCTGCAGAGATTCTCATGCGGAGTCCTCGTTCATGGTGGTGCGGGCGGCGTCGATCTCGGTGACGACGCGGAGAGCCCGGTCGTAGTCGGCCTGGAGTCGGGTGCGTTCGGTCTTGCGTGTGGTGCCGAGCTGGCCGATGAACGTCTCGGTGCGGTCGGCGTGTTCGGCCCAGACGGGACGGTGGCAGGGGTGGTGTGTGGCCTGCGGGCAGCGGGCGGAGTCGCACATTCCGACCAGCGGTCGGTCGGCGGTGGGGGTGCCGGCGAGCTTCAGGCAGAGCGCCCGGGACGGGTCGGTGAACCAGCAGTAGTTCGCGGGTCCGAGGTGGAGGACCTTGGCTCGTTTGGTCAGCAGGTTGAGCACGTCGCGGTCACTGCGCTGCGTCTTCGGCGCCAACGCTGCTGCCGGGTCGAGCTTCTCGTCGATGCTGGCGAAGAACTCGGTGAGGCTCCGAGCTCCCGGGCCAGCTGGCAGAATTCCTTGCTGGTAGTTGCGGAACTCGGCCAGAACCAGATTCAGGTTGCGGTCGCTCTCGTGCTTGTTCACCTCGGCCAGCAGCTCGGCCTGTGCTCCGCCGGGGCGCGAGGCATACCCTTCCGTCGTGGCGACAACGACATGCTTTAGGTGGATCTTGGAGGCGAGCACGCCGCCGGGACGGTAGGCCAATTCCAGGGCCAAGGTCCTCCTCAGCATCCGGAGGTTGACCGGTCCGTTGGGGATCGGGGCAAGCCCAAGTCGTTGTCCGGCTTCGGAGTTGACCCAGTTCTTGAACCACTTGTAGCGGACGCCGAAGGCGAAGCGGCCGAAGAGCAAGGACCCGTCGTGCGGGTCGTCGTGCAGTTGCTCGGCGAATGAGATCGCGTGATAGACCGGTTCGATGACGACCCACTCATCGTCGGTGCCGCCCAGCGGTTGGCCTTTGACGACCTTGCTGGCGACGCGGTAGCGGGTCAGACCAGGGACGGACTCCTCGGGCGGGCGGCGGCAGCCGACCCGCAGTTCCATCAGCTCACTCGCTCTCATCCCGGAGACCGCGGCCAGAACGATGATCACGGCCGTGCGGACGATCCCGACCAGCGCGACGGCCTGGAACCGGTGCAGCGGCAGGGTCCAGGACAACGAGGACGCGCCGTCCGCCGTGGTGACCTCGGAAGCCTGACGGGCGAACATCTTCTCCACTCCCACCGAGGCGACCGCGGATTCCAACGGCCCGCGCAGAGCCGGGAACCATCTCGACCAGAACTGGCTGAACCCGGCCTGCCGGGCCAGGACTCCGGTGGCCACCGGCAACAGGGGATCGTCCGCGGACCAGCCATCGGCCCGTCGGTCATCGGCATAGTTCTCGGCCAGCATCGGCAGGGGTGTGCACGTTCGCGTGTACTCGGCCAGCAGCTTCACGATCTCATCAGCGAAGTCCGGACCGCCGTGTCGCAACCCGGCTGTCTTGCAGGAAATGCTGCTGTCGTTCTCCCGTACTTCCCGGTCCAATTTGACGGCGTGCGGGCCGAGCGCGGACACGACGTAGAGCGCGGCCGCGAGCAGGGGCTGCAGCACGCTGTCCTCGACCGGCGGGGTCTTGTTCTCGGTGCGGCCGCTGGGCATCTCGGCGACAGCTGAGGCTGTGGCCCCGCCCCAGGGCCGCAGGGCCCCAGGGACACGGTCAGCTGTGAACAAGTCGCCGTAGTTGACCAGGTCGACGACGACCTGTGCGGCGGCGCGTCGCGTTGCGGGGCTCTGTTCGCCGACAACCGTGCCGTTCTCGTCGAGCACGTAGCGGCGATGGGCCATGTATGCCTCGCAGATCTGCGTACTGATCTGCTGCAGACTCCCGATGGCCTGCTTGTCCAGCCAGGCAAAGAGCCTGGTGAGCTCGTCCAGCCGGCCCGCGCAGCTGCGCAGGTGCAGGGCCGTGCGATGAGCCCTGGGCAGTGGGGCGACGGCTGGATGACGCGGAGCGAACAGAGCCAGCACCAGTTCCTTGGCAACCAGGCGCCACCGAGTGTCGGTGATCGCGGTGAAGTTGAAACGGCGGGTGCAGAGGGCGAGTTGGACGGGCAGCCCGACGACGTCGGTGAAGTCCCAGGTGTCGTCCTCGAACAGCGGTCGCTGTGTGCCCTCGGGAAGAAGGAATCCGGCCTCGCGGCAGACATCAGCGCCGGCGAAGATCGCGGACCGGCCGTCGAAGGCGGCAGCAGTGGCAAGGGCAGTGGTCAAGCGGTCATCTCCTCGGGCCGCAGGGGCAGTTCATCGTCCTGGTCGGCGATATGGGCGGCGCCCGCGGCCAGGACGGTGGGGTCGAAGCGGTCCAGGACCTGCTGGATGCGTGCGGCGTAAGGGCCGAAGACGGCCATGAACTGGGCGGCGGGCATCTGCTGCCACTGTCGGGAGAAGAACGCCTTCAGCCGCAGCAGGTTGACCGCATGCCGAGGGGCGAACACCGCCAGCGGGCAGAGCAGACAGACCCAGGGCCGGGCCGGACAGGGCTTTCCCTTGGGACCGTGCAGCCCGGACAGCTGGTCACCGCAGGCAGCCGTGAACACGTCTCGCTGGCCGCCGACCAGCTCGGCGATCGCCACATCGTCCAGGTCCATGGCCGCCACCAGCTGCGGATAGCCCCCGGCCAACGCGGCCGCGTCCTCCTCGGTAATCACCGTCGGCGGGTGGGCCCGCCGGAGCATGTCGTGCTGGGCGTCCTCGACGACCGTCTCGATGGCCTGCTGCTGGGCCGGTGTCGCGGCCGTCAGGTAGTGATCACCTTCGACGGCCGGTGTGTGGTTCGGGTCGATGGTCGCCCGCGAGCTGCCTGTCCAGGTGCTCTTGTCCCGCATTGCTTCGTGGGTGGTGCGGATCCGCGACCGGTGGATCTTGAGGGGCTGGCCGTCGTTCCCGACGACTCCATGGCGAAGGGCCCATCGCTGAACTGCGACCCGGTCGATCCTGCGGACGCGGCGTGAACCGCCGGCCCGGCTCACTCCCACCCACAGTTTGCGGCGTTCTTCCGGCGGCAGGAAGGTCCGCAGCAGTGCCGACTGCGCGAGCCACTGTTCCAGCACGCGAACCGCCCGGCGGGGCAGGTTCAGGCTCTCCGCCGTGGTGCGGCGCTTGATGTAGGAGAGCAGGACCGTCGAGTCACCGGCCCAGTCGATGTCCTCGGTGACCAGGTCGTCGATGCCGTCGGGGACGATGCCGGAGTAGATGCCGAACAGCAGCCGGTAGGCGATCAGCGCGTCCAGGTGCGGGAAGACGGCCCGGGTCGCGTCGTGGAAGCCGCCGCGGTTGTGGACCACTGCCGCCGAGACGTCCAGGTGCTGGCCGAAATCGCTGATGCTGACGGGCCCGACCCGGGTCAGCAGCCAGCGCAGATTGCCCGGCTTCCAGCCACCTTCGAGGGGGTGCTGTCCGTCGGCGGCATCGGCGAGGGCTCGTCGGTGGGCGGCGTACGAATCGTCGACCAGGGTGCGGCAGACCTCGGTCAGCCGCTGCCATTCCTCCTCTGCGTAGGGCGGCAGCGCCTGGCGGTTGGGCTGGATGTTGAAGTGACGCCCGGAGGCGAGTTCCAGTACTCCCTCTCCGAGGGTGCCGCCGCTTTGGGTAAAGCCCTCCACCAGGCTGCGGGTCAGGGCCTCCAGCCTGGTCGGACTGGCCATCCAGAACTCGGCCAGCTGGCCCCGCCGTAGCTGAGCGGCTCCACCAGCGAAGCCCTGCGCGGCCAGAGTGCGGACCATGTTCCGCAGAGCCTGGATATAGAAGTTGACCGTGCCGTCCGAGTCCGCGGTGCCGTGCGGATGGATCAGGTCCACGAGGCCGGTGGCCAGGTCCCGGGCCAAGACCGGGTTCGGCAGCCCGTCCAGGCTGTAATCGGCCCGGCGGCCGTCACTGAACACGCAGGTGAGGCCGAGGGGTTCGTCGACGAGCATGGTCGGCATCAGAGGTCACCGTCCTCGATCTCGTCGGCGAACTCGGCCACAGCTTCCCGCTCGGCCGCC
This sequence comes from Streptomyces graminofaciens, assembly GCF_030294945.1. Lineage (NCBI taxonomy): Bacteria > Bacillati > Actinomycetota > Actinomycetes > Kitasatosporales > Streptomycetaceae > Streptomyces > Streptomyces graminofaciens. Next base: position 2,315,444 of record NZ_AP018448.1, read on the forward strand.
GCATCCTCGGTCAGCCCGGCAGCGGCTCCGGCCCCCTCGTATGCCTCGCGGTAGATGCGCGTCGTATCCAGGCGGCGAAGGTACTTTTCCGTGGTTAGGACGGTGGTATGTCCAAGAAGATCACGAAGCACCAGCAGCGGGTCCGCCTTGCTCAAGTAGAAGACCAGAGCGGCGTCGGCGTCGGTGTCCCGGACGAGTTTCGCGGCCTGCCGGTAGTGCCCGGTGACCAGGTATTCCAAGGTCCTCATCGAGAAGGTGTGGCGACATCGGTGGGGCCAGACGTGCGGGAAACGGGGCTCGAAGCGGGCCCGGATCCGGTCGGATGTGCGCTCGAAGACGGTGGACCAGGCGGTGAACGGGCCGCCGCCGTTCTTCACCGCCAGCAGGCACGAACCGCCCTCCGGGGCGACCAGGCGCCGTCGCTCGGACGGAGTCAGCGAATCCCACGGGCGCCGGATCCCGTTGATCAGCCCTCCCCGGGCGTCGGGCTGGGTGACCATCAGCGGATCGCCCCATCGCCGTGGCGGCTGCCAGCGTGAGCCGTCCGTCGTGGCGGCGCGGTCCAGGTCGAGATAGTCGTGCAGTCCGGCCAGGGCCTCGTAAGAGGTCCACGTGGTGCGGAACTTCTTGCCCTTGGTGATTCCGGCCGGCACCGGAAACGGGATGGGGACCGCGGTCGGCTCCGGCGGCAGAGCGGGGATCTCCCAGGGCAGCAGGTAGGTGAACTCCTGCAGCCGCATCCCGGTGGCTAGCGCGTGATCCCCGACCGCTGCGTTGCGGGTCAGTTCCCGTCCGTGGAATCCGGTGTCCTGCGAACCGTCCGGGGCCAGCCCCCGCAGCCCCTTGCGGAACAGCTCGGTGAAGTCCGGCTCCAGGTACTTGATCGTCACGTGTGGCTTCGGGGTGCGGCGGACCGCCAGATTCACCTTCACCTCCCGTCCGGTCCCGGCGAACAGAGCCCGCGCGGCGCGGTAGGTAAACGGCTCGTCTGGCGCGTACTCCTCATGTATCGCCCACCGGTAGAACAGCGCCAGGATGCTCATGTGCTGGCCCCACGTCGTCGCCACGAACCGGGCCTTCAACGGACCGGCGGCGCGGTGTTCGGCGTACCGGCTCAACGCGGCCTTCAGCCGTACTCGCGAGTCGAACAGCTCCACCCCGTGCTCGGCCAGAAACTCCATCCATTCCTTGACCACGCGTGCGTAGTTCTCCCACGAGCTCGGCGCGGGCGCCCCGCTGGTCGGGAGCTCACGCAGCCACCGGTTCACCACCACTGTCGGACGCGGCGCAGCCGGGCCGTCCTCGAAGCACAGATCGTCGTCGACGAGCACGGGCATCCCCTCGGAGATCAACGGCCGATGCTCGACATCCCAGGACTGCCAGCCCCGGGACGAAAAGAAGTTCAGGATCATGAGAGCCGACAGTAGAAACACCACACGGCTCAGTGCAAAGCCCAAACCCCCAGGCCATCACCCCAGTTGGAGCCAATCGCCACACGGAAACTAAGCAGAGACAATGTGGCGGGCCTGGTGCGGTACCCAGGCGCCGATATCCAGCGCCTCCAGCCAGTCGCGGAAGGCGTCACCGAAGATGCTGTAGGTGATCGCGACCGTGCCGTCCGGGTTCTTCTGGGGCGACGGGAAGAGAGCCAGTCCCGTTCGCTCTCTCGGCCCGGGACTGCGGCCGTAGAGGTCCTCGAAGCGTTCGATGGTGATCTGTTTGCGCTGCTCCAGTCGTTCGTAGAGGCGTTGTGGGATGCGGATGGCCTCGTCGAGGTTGCCCACCTTCGTCTGGTCGTGCCAGAGGAAGGGGACCCTGCGGTGGATCGAGGTGCACTCCAGCCGCAGCTCGGTGACCTCCGAGGCCCGGCGGCCGGTGAACACCAGCGTCTCCCAGATATCGCGGTAGCCCATGTCGTTCGGGTCGAAGCGGTCGGACAGCAGCTGCAGGTTCGTCTCGTCGGCCAGCGCCCGGGCCACCGGGTCGGGGAAGGGACTGCGGGTGCGCTCGGAACGACGAGCGGTCGGCAGGGCGATGATGAACTCACGGGACAGACCGATGCGTTCAGCCTCTCCGGTCTCCAGCGCGTCGCGCAGAATCGAGCGGGCCTGGTTGAAGACCTGGCGGTGGGTGTAGCCGGTGACCTTCATCGGCCGTCCGTCACGTCTGATCGCCAACGACGGCAGGCCCTCACGCGCCCGCTTGTTGTGATCGGCGACGAAGCGCCGCATGTGATCCGCGGTGAGCACCGTCGGATCGTGGCCGCCTCCGGGCGCGACAGCGGTCAAGAACACACCGAGCTCGACGCACGCCTTGCGCCCGCACTCGATGTGCTGCGGGCTTCGCGGTGCCTGCGGAGAGCGCAGGCGGCGAGCCACACGGTCCCAGAGCAGATCACGCAGCCACCGCTGCGGCACGTCGGTGAAGTCGAAGTGGCTGGAGCGGCGCTTGTAGCGGATGCCGTAGTGCTCGGTCTCCAGGAAGCCGGCCTCCTTGGCCTCCTGCTCAGTGACGTAGACGATCCGCAACTCGTCCGCGGTCTCCCTGAGGATCCTGCGTTCGCGCTCGGCGAGCGCCGCCGGATCGGACAGCAAGTCGAGCACGGAGTTCACGCCGCGCAGGCGGGCCAGGTTCGCCACCGCCTGGATGTGCCACAGCGGCCAGGCCGAGCGCTGAGCCTTCTGGGCATGGGCCAGCAGCCCGAAGCGGATCTCGGCCTGGACCAGCGGCGCAAGGCCCAGAAGATTGACGGTGCCGGCGCGCGAGGCGGGGCGGGCGGTGCGGCACCAGTGCCGGAAGGCATCAGGGGCGGTGCAGGTGATCTCGACGGGCTCGCGCCCAACGACCCGGTCACCGCCCCACCCCGCTGGCCGCTGGGCTCCACCGGGCCGCCCGTCATTGCGATAGCGCTCATCATGGACGTAGCACAGCCGCAGGGGACTGTCCGCCCGGCCGACGCAGCCCGCCACCAGGCAGTCGCCGTAACCGGGCAGGGCCTCGGTCTGCAGCGCGACGAACTCGTCGTAGGTGAGATCCCGCTTCCTGAACAGGACCTTGTTCCACCGGCTGAAGTGGGTCAGGCACAGCCGCAGCCCGAGATGGCGGGACGGGCGCTCAGGGCAGAACCGGCAGTCCGGCGGCTCCATGAGCCGAAGGTCGAGGACCTTGGGCTGGGCCGTGCGCAGGAACTCCCGCCGCGTGGCGCCGGGTTGTTGCTTCGCGGTGCGCCAATCCGCCCGGTGCAGATGGCACAGGTCGACGGTGTTGGTGCGGGCGGCCCGGCAGCCGTTGACCCGGCAGAACCAGCCGTAGACCGGGTGATCGCCGGGCCAGTGCAACACGGACTCGCGATAGACCGGCTCGACGCCCGGCGCCGCCAGAAGGGCCGTCAGGATCTCCAGCCGATCACGTCGCTCACGAGCCGACGCGTTGACCAGCAGCTGAATAGGGGCGCGTGTCGCTTCGCTCACCGCAGCTCACCCCACGTCGCAAGGAGGGCGTCATGGAACACCGGGTCGTTCACATCGACGTGCGCGTAGATCTCATCGACGACCTCGGTCGAGGCCCACCCGCCGGCATCGCGGACGATGGCCAAGTTCCCGTCGGCGGCCTCCAGGACCGCGCTGGCCCAGGTGTGCCGGAACATGTGCGGCTTGATCAGTCCCAGTCCCGCCCGGCGGCCGGCCCGCCTGAGCATCTTGCGGGCCCCCTCCGGGGCCCACGGCAGACCACGCCCGGGACCGTGCTGCTGAACGAGCAGCATGCCGTGCGAGGCGCCGCGCGGGTACTCCAGAGTCAGGTAGTCGAAGTACGCGTGGACCATGGCCGGGCTGACCCTCTTGATCAGCCCGCCGTGGATCACTCCGTCACGAAGTTCCCACTCCCACTTCGTCTTGGCCCGGGCCCCATTGACCAGCCCGTCCCGATGGCAGACGTGGGCGTGCGGACCACGGCACTCCCCGCACGCGGCCTCCTCCCGAAGGTGCAGGTCGCACAAGTGAAGGCCGCACATCTCACCCGCACGGAACCCGCCGTCGCTCAGCCACTCCACCACCAGCCGATCCCGCAAGGAGTTGACCTCATCCAGCAACACCGCCCGAGCGCCGTCCGGCAGCATCTTCTTGTGCCGACGCCGCACCGACTTCGGCGCCAGCGGATTCGCCTGCATGCTCCGCTGCAGATGACCGAGCAGCGACCGGTCCCGATCCCGTTGGGTCGGCATCCGGTGCAGCTTCAACGACGCCACCAGCTCGGTGTTGACGCCCAACTCGGCCTGCTTCAGATAGAAGCCCTTCAGGCACGCCGCGGCACCGCGCAGAGCGTCGTTGCCGTACGGCCGCTTCCCCACCCGCCACGGCCGGCCGTACGGCCCGGCGACCTTCGCTCCGATCGCGCCCATGTACCGCTCAAGGTCACCGAACCCGACGTCCTCCGGCGTCAGCCCCTCGTGCTCCAGCCACCGAAGGTGATCGACGAGCAGATAGGCGTACGTCCGATCCGACCCCGAACAAGCATATCCACCCAAGTACCGCTCCGCCCCGCCATGCACTCCTCGCACCGAGTCGAAGATCGTGTACGCCACACGACCATCGCCGTACCGCACCGACTGCACCCTGAGCTGCCCAACCGACAGCGTCCGCACCACAGTTCCTCCGAGCCGACCCGTCCACCGACATGGCGAACATCACGGCAGCGGTCGGCAAACGAGCACGTGACGTACGCGGTCACTGGCTCGACGAACATCCCGAACAGCCCTCACCCCAGCCGGAAAACGGACGGCACGACCTCGCTGTGGCGGTGCCCGACACCGCCCGGCCGGCACGCGGCCGGAGACGTGTGGACCTACTGGACGAGGCCCGAGGACACCATCCCGATCGGGCCGACCACGATCCTGGCGCGTACCGATCTCGTACGCGCAGCCCCGATGGGCGGGCTCGTCCAGGGCGAGGACTACATGGCGGCGATCGGCGTCACCTGCCTCGCGCCGGGCATCCTGCTGCCCGTCCCGGTCTACCGCTACCGCAAACACCCAGGTCAGATGACCCGCCAGGACGGCTATGACGTCCTGGAGCCGGGGGCTCGGCGGCATGCGTGGAACTACGGACGCAGCCTGCGAGCCACCCTCTCTGGCCGGGAAACGAGCGATGCAGCCGGGGTGGTCTGATGTCTTCCTCCGTGACCCCGGCCACGCTCGATTACCTGGCCCAGCGTCTGGACGAACTGGCCGCGCAGTTCCCCACCAGCCCGGACGCTGTCGACCTGGTCACGCTTACCGATGACATCGGCACACTGGGCCACCACCTGCAGCACGCCATCGAACGCGCACAGGAACGGTTCACCGCGCCGGAGACGGTCTATCCGCCCGAACGCGTCGCCCTGGTCCGGCTCGCCAGGGCCGCCGCCGGTATCGCGCGAGCTCTGGACACACTCGCCGAGGCCCTGACCTATGCCACGACCGGCTTCCAGCGCGAGGCCGTGGAGGACCTCGCCCACTCGCCTCTGCGCAACGACCCCGAGGTCCTGCGGATCATGACGGCCGAGAAGTACGTCGCGGCCCGCGCCCGCCTGCGCCACACCGCCGCTGCCCTGCGCACGGCATCCACACCGGCTGGGTCATCCACGCCTCGAACGACCGGGCTACAGACCCAGCCTGCTGCTGGCCCGCAGCCACGGCAGCCGAACCGCCACTGAGCCTGTCGAAGGACCCCCGAGATGCCCCCGAACCCTCCTGCCGAGATCCGGCTTGCCTACAGCCGTGCCGCCGGTCTGGTCGCCATCGCCCACGGCGAGCAGTACCGGTGGGCCAACACTGCCTTGGAACAGGCCGGATTCACCAAACGGGACGACGGAAGCTACAGCACGCCCGGCCCCGACGTCCGCGCTGCCGCCGCGAAGCTGCTGCCCCTCGCCCAGCGCCACCACGCCACCGTGGGTGTCAGCCCCCGTCCGTTCCTCGGCGACATCGCCGACCGAATCGCCGCGCGGCTGCCCGGGACGTGGACCGCGCAGGTCGAGATCTACGCCCATCCCGTCTGGCAGGGCGATCTGCTGCCCTGGTTGTGGGACGGCGGTGAACTCGTTCGGACCGTGGAGGACCAGCGGGTGCCATACGCGGCGACCCTCACCAGTGACACCAGCGTCGAACTGCTGCTCGCGGAACGGGGCGAGGATCCCCAACTCGGCTATCTGGCGCTCGCCTCCCCCCAGGAGTTCGACGACAGCTACGACAACCCCTACGCACCGACCAACATCGTGCTCCCCTCCCAGCCGGACCTGGCGGTCGAGGCCATCACGGATGCGTTCCTGCCTGCCTACCACCGGGCCCTGCACGCACGGCGTCTGGACGCCGTGATCACGGCACTTGACGAACTGCGCGCCGAGTACGACGAGGTGACGGCGATCTGGGTATCCGGCCGCTCCAGCGACGGCACCCTCCTCGACGGCCACGGACTGAGGGAGGCGAACAGGACCTTCGCCGAGCGCGCCTGGCGCACCTTCCAGCCTGTCCTCACTCACGCCCCCGGCCTGCTGAAACAGTGCGGTGTCACGGTCACCGGACGTTCCGCCGACGCCGACATCGTGGCCCAGCTGAGCGAGACGCTTGCCGCCAGCCAGGCAGCACTCGACGCCTGGCGGCTCCGACACCACCCCGGCTCGGCCCAGCCCTGGCGCCTGGTGCCGCCGGCCGAAGTACGCACCCGGCTCGGCCTGCAGGCGGTGCCCGCCATCGAGACCTGGCTCGCCGGGCGCGGCGCGTTCGTGCGCATCGCGCGCTCGGCCGAGCCCAGCGGCCCCGCCCGGCCGCCCGTCGGCGGGGAGCGTTCCCTGCGCCCAGCCCGCCGTACCACGCCCCTCACATCCACCGGCCCCTCGCCGCTGACCAGCAGAAAGGATCCCTCTCTGTCCGACCACTTCCGCTTCCGCCACCATCCCGAACACGGCTTCGTCGCCACCGCCGCTCCGAGCTTCACGCCCCACCTGGCCGAATGGTTCCTCGTCCGCGAGCAGTTCGAGCCCGTCCCCTTCTCGCCGGGCCTGTACCGGCTCACCGAGCCCAACCGCGACGGGCTGCGCCGCACCCTCCAAGCCGTCCACGACCTGCGCAACCTCGGCTACCGCGTGCGGGACGACAGCGCACTCGATCCCGCCCACGCATCAGCTCCACCCCGGCCGACGGCCAGCAACGACCTGGCCGAACGGCGCTCCCGCATCGCACGGGCCGCCGCCGTACGCCCCTCCCGGATCACAGCCCTGGCCAACGCCACACCGTCGGCGCCGCCTGCCGCCGCCGGTAAAGCCCCAACTGCCGGTCAAGGACGGAGCCGGTGAACCTGACCAGCGAGCCGATCCGCATCACCCGCGGCGAAGGCGGCGAGGTCGAAGTCGAAGGACCGTACGACGAGTTCGCCGCACGCATCCTGGCCCGCGCCGGATTCATGACCTTTCCGACGCTGCGCGGGCAGTGGGTCCGGCTGCCCTTCGACCTCGGCCGCGCCTGGGAGAACGAACACGCCAGCTGGGCGGCCGACATGCTCACCGCCGCCCGCTACCACGTCGACCTCGACCCGGACCTGCGACCCGGCCCGCCCGACGGATCCACGCCGCCGACGACCCGCCGTACGAAGGCCGCGATGACCGCTCAGCCCGCACCGCCCGGTAGCGCCCGGCGCCCTCGCCGCTGATCCCGTGAATGGAAACACGTCTCCTCAATTGACCACGACTGATCATGCGGCGGGCCAGGCCCCGGCCGCCGCCTCGACTTCCTATCGCGCTGTGCTGGGCAGTCGGCATGTCGCCCGGCTGCTTGGCGGCACTCTCATCGGACGCATGCCCAACGGCATGGCGCCCGTGGCCATCGTGCTCCTGATCACCTCCCAAGGTGCCTCCCTTGCCTCCGCCGGACTGCTGAGCGCCCTGTACGGGCTGGCTGGCGCACTCTCCCAGCCGGTCAAAGGCCGCCTGATGGACCGTCATGGCCAGATGCCGGTGTCCGCACCCGGCGCAGTCATCAACTCCGGCTGTCTGCTGCTCCTGCTGGTCGGAGACGATCCGACCCTCGCGCTAGCCGCGGTCGTGCTCGCGGGCCTGTCCTCCCCTCCCCTGGAGGCAGGACTGCGGGCCCTGTGGCCCACCGTCCTGCCCGACGCCCATCGGCGCCGGGTCGCCCTCGCGCTCGACACCGGCTCCCAGGGCCTGCTCTACATCGCCGGCCCGCTCCTGGTCGCCGCGCTCGCCACCGCCTACGGTCCCCGCGCCGCGATCCTCGCGACCGTCGTACTCGGCCTCCTGGGCACGACCGTGGTGCTCACCGCGCCCCCGTCCCGCACCTGGCGCCCGCAGCACACCGCTGGCTCCGCCGCGGCCAGGCTGCACGGCACGCCCCTGTCGCTAATCTTCCTGGCCCATGCCGGCTTCGGAATCGCCCTCGGCGTCATGAACGTCTGGGCGGTGGCCATGGCCGAACTGCACGACATGGATCTGCTGTCCGGACTGATCCCCGCCGCCTTCGCCACCGGCAGCTTCCTCGGCGGCCTCGTCTACGCCCGCCGAGCCTGGCCGGGCTCGCCCATCGTCCAGCTGCTGTCGGCCGCGGCCGGATTCTGCGCCGGGTGGCTGCCACTGCTCGCCCTTCCCGGCCCTCACATGGCGACCGTCGTGGTCACCGTGCCGGGCATGTTCCTCACTGTGGTGATCGCCTGCGGCTTCACGACCGCGGACGCCCTCGTGCCAACTCAGCGGAGAACCGAAGCGTACGCATGGCTGATCGCCTCGGTCGGCGTCGGCCAGGCCGCCGGCACCGCTCTGGCCGGGGCCCTCGCCACCCACCGCCTCACAGCCGCGGCCCTGCCCGCGGCCGGAGCAGCCCTCGCCCTGACGGTCCTCGCCGCCGCCCGCCACCGCATCACCGCCCGTGGTGGCCACTGAACCCACCGCCGTCGTCCCACCCGTCTGTTGTCCACCCAGCGACAGCGGCACGACGCGCGGGCCCCGAATGGGGCGACTGCCGCTGGCCCGAGTCCGACACACCCACCTCCCCGTGGATGTCGCCGCCGCCCCGCTTCCCATCCCTCACCTCTGAAAGGTCCTTCCGCCTTGCCCCACCCGTCTTCGTCCGTCTGGGACCACCACATCGAGGACTGTGCGGTCTGCACCTCACCCGACCGCGACGAGCCGGCCCTGCTGCGCTGCGCCGTCCTCACGGTCTTGCAACACGGCGTCTTCATGGCCGAGGACGACATCCCGCTGCCCGAGATCCTCAGCGACGGCGGCCACTACCTGCGCGGCCTGGCTTCGTCCCTGGGCGGCGACGAGACCACCCCGGTGCCCAAGACCGAGCACTGGCCCTGGGTCGACGCCGAACTGCGCCTGGCCGTAGCCCGCGCCGCAGGTCTGGACGCCGTCAGCACCCTCGACACCCGTATCGACGGCGCCCTGGCCACCGCTGCCCGCAGGACCCCGCGGCGCCAGGCGGACCTCATCGAACGCGCCGCCGAGCAGTTCGCCCAGCAGCACGCACCAGCCTCCCGCACCCCCTGACCCCGCCGGCGCCCGCGCCGCCCCCACACAAAGGAGAATCCCCGCCCATGGCCATTGTTGGTACACCCGGCTATCAGAACGTGCGGAAAGGCGAGTCAGGTAGCTGCGGGGCGGTGAGGCCCGCCCTGGAGCATGTCGGCAGTCATGGCCCATCGTTCGTGGTCCAGCCACGCACCGTTGATGTGCTGGAAGTTCTGGGCCCGCCTCGCCTTCGCCCAACACCCCACCACTTTCCCGCCACCACCGATAGGAGATCCGCCTTGCCCGAAGCACCAGCAGAGCCGTTCATGACGATCCGGCACACCATCACCGGCGAGATCACCACCACCGGCTACAACGCCGCCGCCCGGCGGATCCTGCTCCAGGCCGGCTTCGAAGAGACGCCAGGCTGCGCCTGCCGAGCGACGGAACCCGGTACGGAGCGGACGCACGGGCCCGCTCGGCAGCCAGCGAGCTGCTCGTCGCCGGCCATCCCCTGCACCTGGACCGAGCCCTCGGTCGGCCGGTGAGCGCCGACGGTACGCCCCGGTTGTCCCGGTCGCCGATGCCGGCACAGTCCGTGATCCCCTCCGCGAGCGGCCAGCCTCTCCAGCGCATCGCCAACCCAACCCGCACCCGCACCTGTTGAAGGGGCCTCGTTTTGACCACACCCGGAACGCCTACCAGTCCAGCGCGCACCAAGGGCGGCGAACTACGGGCCAAGGTGGCCCGACTGCTGGCCGACCGGCCGGCGGACACGCTCACCATCGGGGACATGGCCAGGCAGTTGGGCCACTCCCACGGCGCCGTCCGCAACGCCGCCCTCACCCTGGTGCGACGCGGCGAGGCCGACCAAGGCGGAACCGGACAACCGGAGTTCCGCGCGAACGCGAAAACCGCCGCAGCCGCGCAGACCGCTGTGATCAGCCCACCGGGCACCCACTCTCCCCGCGCCCAGACGACCACGGCCCGCACGACCACTCCCGCCGCAGCCACGCCCAGGCAGACCGGCCCGATCCGCCGCGCGGGGGGCCAGCTCTACCACCCGCGGGAGCTGGCCGATCTGCCCGACGTCGAGGCGTTGAATCGCTTGCGCGACGCCGACGTGCCGGTGCTGCTCTACGGCCCTCCGGGCACCGGCAAGACGAGTCTGGTCGAGGCGGCGTTCCCGGACCTGCTCACCGTCGCCGGTGACGGCGACACCACGGTCGGCGACTTGATCGGCGAGTACACACAGGACGACGCGGGAGCCTACGTCTTCCAGTACGGTCCGCTGGTCACCGCGATGACCGAGGGCCGCGCCCTGCTGATCGATGATGCCACCCTGATCTCGCCGAAGGTCCTGGCGGCGCTGTATCCCGCGATGGACGGGCGCAGGCAGATCCAGGTCAAGGCCCACAAGGGCGAGACCATCAAGGCCGAGCCGGGCTTCTACGTGGTGGCGGGCCACAATCCCGGCGTCCACGGCGCGGTGTTGACGGAGGCGCTCGCGAGCCGGTTCAGCGTGCAGATCCAGATCGGCACGGACTATGACCTCGCCCTGGCCTTGAGGATCGATGCACGGGTTGTCCGGGTCGCCCGACACCTCGCCCACCAGGTCGAACTCGGCGAGCTGGGCTGGGCCCCCCAACTGCGGGAACTGCTCAGCTACCAGAAGACCGAGGCCGTCCTCGGCACCAAAGCCGCGCTCGCGAACCTCGTCGGCATCGCTCCTGTGGAGGATCGCGACGCCGTCGCCGCCGCCGTCATCAAGGCTGTCGGCGTCAAGAAGATCGCGCCCCTCACCCTCGGCAAGCAGCTCTCCGCCTCGGCCGTCCGGCAGCCCCCGGGCAGCACCGGCTCCGCGCACCGGGGCCGCTCGCGATGAGCGCCCACCACCACGTCCAGTCCCCTGCCACCACGCCGGACGACGACGCCGACCTCGCGCGCTGGGACGACGACGGCGCCCCGCCCGCGCAACCCCGTTCCTCGCCGGACGCGTGGCTGCGCGTGGGAGCCGAACTCGGCGATCGCCTGGTCGCCCTCTCCGGCCGCCAGGACCTCGTCGTCACCTGCCGCCCCGGCACGCGCAGCGGCGCACCGGCCGCGTTCTTCCCCACTCTGGGCGAGGTCGAGTTCGACGCCGGCCTGTTCGCCCCGCTGAAGCCCCACGAGATCCATCCGCGGATTGTGGGCGACGAGGAGCGCTATCCCGCCGCCTGGGGAGTGTTCGTCCACGAGGCCGCGCACGCGGCCCACTCCGTCTGGACACAGCCTGCCGGAGCGGACCCCCGTGTCGTCGAGGCCGCGCTCCTGCTGGAAGAGAGCCGTGTCGAAGGCGCACACCTGATCACGCGGCCCTCGGACCGCACGTACCTGCGCACCAGTGCCCGAACGCTGGTCATGCCCGACATCGCCCACCCCACTCTCCAGGGCATCGAGCACGCCGCCGCCGTGGCGGCCCTGATCCTCGGCCGCCGTGACGTCGGCATCCTGGACGCCGGCGAGACCCGGGCCGTCGCCGATCTGTGCGAAAAGGTGCTGGGCGCAAACCTGCTAGCCACACTCACCCGCATCTGGACCACAGCCCACCAGTGCGCCGACCACGACGCCACGACCATGCTCGCGCACGCTCAAAAATGGTGCGACGCTCTGGACACCGCGGCCCCCGCCCTGCCCGTACCGGAGAACCTCACCGATCTGCTGTCCGGCGCCGTGGGGGTCGTCATGGACAGCACGGCAGCCACCGACGCCGCCGACCTCGCGGCACAGGCCGCAGCGACCAACGCCATGGCCGCGCAGTCCAAGGCGCAGGCTCAGGACCGCGCGCAGCGGGCCGGCCGGCGACGCAAAGCCGCCGCCACCGCCAAGTCGGTCTTCAACGCCCGTGGCACCACCGTCACCCCCGACGGCACACCGGCGCCCTCCGGCAACCCGGTCACCGGCAGCCGCAGGCCCACCGCCGCCGAGCAGAGTGCCGCCGCGCGCCTGAGCCGCGCCCTGCGTGCCGCCGCCTACCGCGAGCGGACCGAGGAGCGGACCACCAGCCCCACCCCGCCCGGCCGCCTCAACATGCGCGCGGCCCTCGCCCGCGACGCTCAGCGCGCGGCCGGGTCGGTCCCCACCGCGGAACCGTTCACCCACACCCGCCGCCGGAACTCCCCCACCCCACCGCTGCGTGTGGGTATCGCCGTCGACGTCTCCGGCTCCATGCGTGCCGCCTGCGCGCCCGTCGCGTCCGCTGCCTGGATCATGGCACGCGCAGCAGCCCTGACCGACCCCGACTCCCTTACCGCCACCATCGCCTATGACAGGCACCTGACCGCATTGACCCGACCCACCCACCGAGCACCTGAGCGCGTGACGACGTTCGACGCCAACGGCGGCCACCACAACCTCGGCGACGCCATCGACGCACTCGACCACAGCCTCGAGCTCAGCCGCCCCGGCGCCGGCCGCCTCCTCGTGATCGTCACCGACGCCCGGTACGGCAGCGACGAAACCGCTCAAGCCGTCACCCGCGTCAAGCAGCTCACGACCGCCGGCTGCGCCGTACTCCAACTCACCCTCACCGCCAAGTCCCAGCACCTGCCGGGGACCACCTTGCTGCACCTGCCCCGGCCCTCCAGCGCTCCCGTCGCCATCGCCAAGGCGGCCACAGACGCCATCCGCAGGACACGCTGAGACGACGCAGAAGGCGGAAGCGTCCCCGAGACCACCGCCAAGCACTCCAGGCCACCTCCGCCCGCCGCATGAATCGTGCATCTGATGCACGACCCTCCGCAACGACGCAGGCCACCACCCCAACCGCCAACGAAAGGCACTCGATTTGAAGCCCCAGACCAGCAGCCCGACCTCGAACGTAACGCCCACCAAACGGAATTCCCCGGGGGTCCAGAAGACCTGGACCGTCGTCCACGCCTGTGGACACGAAATCACGCATGCCCTGTCTGACCGTCCCGCCGACCGACGCGCCGGATTCGCCCGCTGGCTCACCGAACGCGACTGCACCGAATGCTGGAAGGCCGCCCGCGACGGCGACAGCGCCGGCAAGGAGGAGTGGCTGGCCGCCAAGCGAATCGAAGAAACAGCAGGCCGCTACCGTGTGGGCCGAGCAGTTCGAGATGCCGCCGCTGGAGGGCACCGAACGTGCCCAAGGCTGGGGCGAGCGCTCCCGCCACCAGCTGGTCACCCGCGCATACGCCGCCCTGGTCACCGAGGGCACCTGGGACGAGACCGACTGGACCGTCCTGGAGGAGAAGGTCCGTACCGTCACCAGGGCCGGATGGTGGATCGACCAGCGCGATGCCGAGGGCACCGATTTGCCCGAACTCCTCGACGCCGCAACCGAGAACGACCGCGGCACCGAGAACCCATACCGGTAGCCGACCAGCGGTTATACCCGACGATCCCCGGTTATCGAAACCGGGGATCCTCCGGAGCATTGACCTTCCACCGCCACCCCGTGCCGCTCGTGGAAGGACCCCTGCTGTGCCCGACGCTCCCGGCCCCTCGCACATACCAGCCGCTTGGAGACCGTCCCTGGAGCCGCTGACCGCCCAACGGGACATCACCCACGCCCACTTCGCCCCTGGCGACACCGTTGTGATCCCCACCGGCGTCGCCGACGGCAGGCTGTCGGGCGACGTCATGACGATCGTCGCTCCTTCGTGGCACCTGCCGACGGACGAGGACGGCTGGCGGCTGCGCAACCCCAGGGGCGGCGAGCGCACCTTCATCACCGCCCACCCCCGCTACATGATCCACCTCTCCCGCCACTGCCCCGACTGCCTGATCTTCCGACGCGCCCTGGAGGACTACGTCCTGCGCAAGGTGCCCGTCGGGAGCGGGTCCTTCGACTGCGGCTGGTACTCGCTCACCCACCTCAACCAGCTCGTCCACCTCGCCGACGCCCGAGGTGGCCGGTGACTCTCCCCAACCGCCGCCCCGGAAGGGCCCTGACCCTGCTGCGTGCCGGTGCCGAAGCCGCCTCGGCCATCCCGGCGCCCCACTGGCCCGCGCAGCTGGCCGCCAATCTGAGCGAACTCGACGCGACCTGGCAGGAATCCGCGCAGCTGTGCGCCGACGCCGCGTGGACCGCACGGGCCTCCGGCCACAGCGTGCTGGGCCTCCTGCACCCCGATGACACCCTCGCGCCCGGGCCGGACCCGATCACGACTACGGCGTATCGGCATCTGTACCTGAGCTCCCTGCGCTACGACTTCCGCTGCCCCACCCTCGCCCTGCTCGTCGAGCAGCTCTCGGCGCAGGAACGAGAGGGCCTGGACTGCTACAGCCGTGCCCTGTACGCCTTCGCCCTGCTGGGGCAGTCCCGGTCCGAGGGCCTCCCCCTCATGCAGCAGGTTCTCGACGACGCCGGCGACCACGTCAAGACGTTGCATGTGCTGCTGCACGGACTGTGGCTCGGCCACGATCTGCCCGGGCGTGAGGAGCGCACGCTGCAGATCCTCGGCCGGCCGCCGTTCGCCTCGCGCACCGACCCGATCGCCCTGTTCCGTGAGGCCGGCGCCCTGCGCGGGCTCGGCGAGTATCAGGCCGCTCTGGAGTCGATCGACCGTGCACTGGACCTGCTGCCGCCTGGCGACGTATCCGTCCACGCCGACCTCGTCCGCGAACGCTCCCTGATCGCCTCGGCCCGCGACGTCCAGCGCCTCGTCGGCCGCCACGCGGAAGCAGGCCCGGAATGATCCCTCGCGTACACACCCGCAGCCCGTACGCCACGGAAGCGCTGACCGAGGCCCTCGGACGTCCCGTGTCCGATCAGGAGGGACTGACCGGGCACACGGTGGTCGCCCACTGGCCGGGCCTGGCCCCTGTCGCCCCTGACGACGAGCAGCAGCTCTGGACATCGCAGGATTGGGCGGACCACCTGGACACGCCGTCGTGGGAGTACCCCCGCGCCACGAGTCCCCGGAAGGACCGATTCGCCATCTGGCACGCCGACGTGCGTCTCGCCCTCGGCGACCGCCAGCTCACCGGCCCGGAGTGGTCCGAGATCGCGCACCGGCTCGCTCGCGCCGTCGGCATCGCCACGCCCGGCGACACGCGGAGCTGCCGCTGGATCGCAGTGCAGGCTCAGCCCCGGCGCCTCGATCTGATCGCCAACCTCATCCTTCCCAACGGCACGTGGACTTCCCAGCCCGGCCTGCTCCTCCGGCTGGCGGCGGAGTGCCGGCGGCTGGAGACGGCCCTCAGCCTCCTTGGGCCCTTGCCTGCCCGGTCCTCGCCGCACGCCGCCGCTCTCCCGGCCGCCGTGCACTCGGCTGCCGAGACGACGGGGCAGCTTGCCGAGCTGCTGCACCAGCTCGCCGATGAGGCCACCGGGCCGCTGGTCACCGGGCGCGGCCTCGTCGAGTACGCGGCGCACCGTCTCGGCGCCCTTCCCCACGCCTACGGTCCCGCCATGGAACACCAGCTGGGATGGATCGCCCGCCGCCTGTACGGCATCCAGCAGGACCTCGACGCCGTTGTCGCAGACCTGGCTGCCACGCCTGACCGGACAGCTCAGCCACCCGCGCTGCCTGTCCCGCGGCCTCCGACCGCATCTGCTCGTACTCGTTCAACTCCCTAGAAAGTTCCTGCCCCTTTGGCCCTGGCCGACCGTCTGTTGACTCTCCGGCGCAATGTTCATTCCGGCGAAGTCCTTGCCCGCGGAGGAGATCCCGAAGCCCACAGCATCCTGGAGCGCACCGGGTTCGTCCTCGTCGCCCGGCTCCACGAGCGCTACCACCGCCTGCCCGCCTCGACGAGGCCGAGAAGCAGCGGATCGCCACCCGCGCGGTAGCCCGGCTGCGTGCGGTGAACTACCACGTCGACTGCGACGAGGCGTTCGACACCGACCACCGGGAACCGTACTACCGGCCCCTCGGCGCCCAGGTCGCACACCTCGCCGATCGTCTCCGCGAGGCGACCACGACCGACGAGGCCGCCGACATCCTCACCGAGTTGACCGCCACCCACGACGGCATCCTGACCGCCCTCGGCGACGTACTCGTCGCGGCAGCCGACTTCTTCGAAGGACTCGGCCAACCTTCCGACCAGTACACCGCCCGGCGTCTGCGCTACCTCGCCGAGGAACGGTTGCGGATCGTCCGGTCCGACCTCGCGCACACCCGCACCGACCTCGTCGGCCGGCACACGCCCCACCCCGGCCGGCGGCCGTGCACGGCCGAGACCGGCCCCGGCGAGACGGAAGCCTCCGCCGTCTGCGCCTGCCCGCCACCCCGCATCCCCACCAGCCTCAGTCCCCTCCCCACCGCGCCGGTCCCCACCAGCCGCCGGAGATGACCCTCCTGTCCCTTCCCGAGGAGACCTTTGCACGCCCCCGATGACTCTCTCGCCTCCTTCGCCGCCGTCCTCGCCGGCGAACTGCCCGGCCAGTGGAGCAGCCAGTACCACCCCGACCGCGGAGATAACGACCACGACGAACTGGCCGTCGATGTCTGGGACATGGACCAGGTCGCCGATGCCATGGCCGAGTACAGCCTCGACCACTGCGCGGTCCTGACCCGGCACGTGGACGGCACGCGGCTGTTCGTCATGGACCGCAAGGGCCACGACGACGGCTTCCTCATCGCCGCCATGGCGCCCAAGGACCTGCCCATCGAGGCGTTCCGCGACGTTCGCGAGCCCGACGGCATCGCCGTCGACGCGGACCCCTTCCACGCCGCCAAGCACGTCCGGCTGCGCCTGCTGCCCCGCTACGACCAGGCCCTCGCCCAGGTACGGGACAACGCCTCCCGCCTTGCTGCGGACCTGGCCGACGAGCAGCGCGTCGTGATGACCTGGTCCGGCGAGGACCTCGTCGTCGCCAAGCCCGATCGCGACGACATCGCCCGGGCCCTGACCGAATACGGCTTCACCTTCGACACAAGCCGGAACGTGTTTGTACTGTCCGACGGCGACTCAGCCCGGGTGGCCGCGTCCGTCCGCGCAGCCGGCCACCGTCTGTCCGAGCTGGGTGTCGGCGTCCTCCTGTCCCGCCCGACAGGCCGGGCCGCGCTGGACATCACACCTGCCCAGCGGCCCGCCCCGCCGACTCCAGCCCCGCACCGAACCCGGTGACAGGCCGGGCCCCTGGTGGCGCGCCGGAGTTCTTCGTCCTCAGCTACATCACCATCACCCGCGATCCGCGCACGCAGCTCGTCGTCGCCATCGGCGGCGACGAACCCGCGGCCGGCATTCTCCAGACGGCCGGAGGATTCATCGACGCCCCCGGCCCTCGCGGCCCCTATCACCGCCAGCCCCACACCATGGCTGTCGACGAGCAGCGCACCGGCGCCACCGCCGCGGCCCTGGCTTTGCTACAGGCTGGCTACAGCGTCCACCTCGACCCCGCCCTCAACACCCTGAGCAGGCGGGACGAGGACCGGGAGGCCGCCCACCGCTACCTGGACCACCTCGCCGAACGCGCCCGCAACGCCAGCGGCGGCCACGAACTGGCCTCCATCCTCACCGAGATCGTCGCTCCCGACGACGGTGTGCTGCCCCGCCTGCGCGACATCCTGGTGTCTCTCTGGACGCGTTGGGACGACCGCCTCCACGACGCCGGACGCCCAGCGGCCCCCGCCGAGCAGCTGATCGACACGGTCAACGGCCTGTCCCGCCACGCCCAGCGGCTCCAAGACATCCGCAACCAGGCCGCCCGAATCCCGGCATCTGCTCCATCCCCCGGCACCACGGCCAAGCCCGTCCCCGCGGCGCCCGGCCGGAGCCGCTGACCGCCCCTCTTCCGCCATAGGAGCATCCACCCGATGGGTAACCGTGCCGCCGACGAAGGCACCGACGTCGAGATCTACCGCAAGCCCCTGACCGACACCGTCCACGCCGACACCCCCACCGGCGCCCCCGAACAACTCCTTGCCCTGCTCGACCGGCTCGGCTTCGAACGCAATACCGTCTCGCCCGCAGGCACCGCGGGCCCGACCTACGCCTGGCACGAGGCCCCGAGCCACATCAGCGAGGACGAGAAGAGGCGACTGGCCACCCGCGCCGTCCCCCCACTGCTCGCGGCCGGATACGTGGTCCACATCCCCGACTACCTCTTCGACCAAGCCGCCTACCTCAGCGCCGCAGACGAACTCCGCACCCAGCGAGCGGCACCGGCCACCGCTTCGCCCGCGACGACCGCCCGGCCCCGCCGTACGCGTGGCTGAATCACCCCCGCCCTCGGCCCGTCCCACAGGAGTCCACGCCCCGGTGCCCCAACGTCCGCCGCAGGCCGTCCCGTATGTCCTGGCCGCGCCCGGCTACCTCGCCGGCGGCGGCGACTGGGAACACCTGACCGAACTGCTGCTGCACGGCCACGGCTGGCGCAACGTGTCCACAATCGGCCAGCACACCGCCCTGGCCAGCCCCGACGGACGCCTCCACGTCATCCTCAACCGACGCGCGGACTGGACCTGGACCCTGCACGCCACCACCCCTGACGGGCAGGACTGGGCAGTGCTCCTCGGCGCGCACATACCCGTCGAGTACATCACCGCCATGGTCAACGCCCTGCTCCAGCCACCGCCCACCGGCGACCGGGCGGTCCTCGACCCGTTGCGTGCAGCGGGCTGGACCGAGCAGGCCACCAGTCCCGGGGCCTCGGCCGTGTCACCGGACGGCCTGGTCCACTTCACCGAGGAACCCGCTCACCCCAGCGCACCAAGACCCTGGCGCGCCGCCTGCACCGTCAACGGGTACCGGTGGTGGACAGCCACCTTCAGCACCCGCACCCCGCCCGACATCGTCACCGCGTTCACCCGCAGCCTCGCCAGCGACGATCCGCTGCCGCGGATGGCCATCGGAACACCTCTGTACGGCTGCGGGCCCTACACCCGTCTCACCCCGACACCACACACGTATGAAGACGAGCAGGCGCTGCTCAAGGCCCGGATCGCCGACGTCCGCAGCCGCCGCGTCACCGGCCCAGGCACCGCCACACCGCCGCCGAACCCCATCGGACGCACGCCGGCCACCCGCACGCGGTGAGCCTCACCCCTCTCGTCGACGTGCACCGCACCACCCCGTTCAGGAGATTTCCGTACCCCGCACCTCCCCTCGCCCCACGCCACCGCCGATCACCGCCGAGCGCCGGCCTCGTCTGGCCGTCTTCCTCTTCCGCCGCTACCTGCGCGCCTGCATCGTGCGCGCCCCCGCCCAGGCCCATCAGCTTGCCGGAGGGCGGCCCGAGGCCGCGCTGGATGAATCCCGGCGCCTCGGCCACCACACCTGACCCCCACCCGTCTGCCTCCAGGAGGCCCGTGACCGACCCGCCCCTCCACTCCGTCCCCCACGCCCGCGCGATCGCCGAACAGCTCGGCCAGCTCACCAGGCAGCTCGCGCTCGCCCCACCGCGCGAGGCCGCCCACATCCTCGCCACCGTCCTCGACCGCGACGTCGGCATCCTCGGCCACTTCACCCAACTGATGGCCACCGGCTCCCAGTTCGCCAAACGCACCTCCGAGCAAGACATCCTCCCGCCCGAGGTCTGGCTCGCTGTCGGCCGCGCCGCCAACGAACTCCACGACATCGGCCTCGACCTCGACGAACACACTGAAGCCCTCGACGCCCTCGCCAGCGCCGTGGCACCAGCTCCCACGACAGCGCCGAAACCGGTGCCGACCGCCATGGTCGTGAGGAGACGCCGGTGAGCAGGAAACAGTGGACCGGCTGGCGCACACCACGCGCCGGAGGCGAACAGGCCGAGCAGCACTACCTCATCGAACCCCGTCATCTCGCCGGCGGCGGCAACCTCGGCCACGTCACCGAGTTCCTGCGCGCCTCCGGCTGGAAGGACTCCTCCCACCAAGGCGGCCCGTTCGTCTTCGACAGCCCCGACCGCACGATCCGTATCGGCTACGACCCGCACACCCAGCCTGGCGGCTGGACCATCTCCGGCAAGGCCGCCGGTGCTCAGCCGGCGTGGCATGCCACCTTCGGCCGGCAGACCCCGGTGGAGATCGTGGCCGGCGTCACCGACGCCCTCACCCGCCCCCGCTCCGCACACGCACCCAACGCCTGGGCTCCGCTGGAGCAACAGGGCTGGACCAGTGAGCGCGGCGAGGACCAGTCGTTCACCGCCGTCCATCCCGGCCGCGACACCTGGCTGCAGTACCGTCCCGGCGAGCGCGGCCAGGACCTGTGGTGGGCCGGGGCCCGCACGGAACACGGGCAGACCTGGGACGCGGTGTTCACCCCCACCACCCCGCTGCATCTCATCGAGGCATTCGCCACGGCGCTGGCCGACCCGCAACCGGTGATGCGACCGCGCGGACATGTCCCGCCCACGAGCCGGGTCCGCACCACGTCCGTCTCGGTGCTGCCCTCCCAGCTCTCCGCCTGGCAGCAGGCCCGTATCACCGCCGCCCGCGCCGCTACCTGGGCCCGCTTCGCCACCACCGGCGCCCGCAAGCCGTCCCGCACCGCGGGCCCGTACGCCACCGCCGGTGGCCGACGCCGCTGACCCGCCTCGGGCAGCCCTCGCCAGGCGCCCGTTTCCCACCCCCACGCACGAGGAAGTTATGACCGACCTGACCTTTGACGACGCCCTCACCACCGAAGATATCCACAGGGCTGTCCACAGCCTGGCCCGGCTCACCGACCATCTGCGCACCGGCCCGGAGAACACCGAAGCCGCCGCTCTGCTCGCCCCGCTCGTCCACGCCGCCCCCGCCCTCATCGACACCGTCGCCCAGGTCCTGCGTGAGGTCTCCCGGCTCCTGGCCCAGCACGCCGACGTCCCGTGGGACGCGACCGTGACCGACCTGGTGCGCGAGTATCTCGACGCCGCCACGGCCGTCGATCAGCTGCGCAACCCGCTCAGCAAGACACTGAGCCTGCTGGAACAGGCCCCGATCCGTACCGTGCACGGCGATGGCGGGGGGAGCGGTCCATGCCGGTGACCGAGCGACAGTTGGCCGGCTTCCGACGCGACCACGAGTCGACGATCCTGCATTCCACCAGTCCCCGGCACCTCGCGGGTCCCGGTGACGCCCGCCACGTCACCCACGCCCTGCTCGCCGCCGGCTGGACCATCACCTCCGACCCGGCTTCCCCCGAGACTGAGGTCACCAGCCCCGACCTGCAGGCCCGGCTGCAAGCCGCACCCCAGTTCAACCCGTCCGGCAGCTGGTGGCGCCTCACGGTCGAGCCGCCCAACTCCCGTAGTTGGTATGCCTCGTTCACCCAGCAGGTCCCGGCCGAGATCCTGGCCGGACTCACCGACACGCTCCTCACCCCTGCCCCTGCGGACCGGCCCGATCCGTGGGACCTCTTCCGCACAGCGGGCTGGAGCGTCACCCAGAGCGAGAACGGAACCGGCTTCGAGGCCCGCTCGCTCGACCGGCGGGTGGTCGTTGAATACAGCCGCCCCTACGACGACGAGATCTCCTCCTCGTTCTCCTGGCGGATCCGCACCCGGGAGTACCCCGCCGAAGCCGCCGAGTCCGCTTTCGACGGTCGCCCTGTCTGGAGCGGCTGGCTCGACGGACACGCCCCCGCGCAGGCCATCGCCGGCTTCATCGCCGCCTTGACCAGCGCCGAACCGCTGCTGCGCGGCTGGGGCCGGCACAACTGGCACCACGACGTCCAGCACGAGCGAACCAGCCGGACCGGCACGGATGTCGCCGACGCTCACCAGCAGCGCCTCAAGCACGTCCAGGCCCAGGTCCGCGCCGCGCGACGCCGTCAGCGGCTGGACACCGCCCCCTCCTCGGCTTACGTCGGCGCCTCCAACTCCTCGGCGGCTCGCACCCGATGACTGATGAAAGACCCCCTGTGGCCTCCCCACCCTCCCCTCCGAGCGTCATCCACCAGCAGCGCCTCGACCAGCTCGCCGCGTTCCTCCACACCGGCGAACAGATCCTCGCCGCGTGGGACGCCTACTCCGAGGAGCACACCGACCCCGACAGCTGGCCGTACGACGACGAGTCCTACGGGCGGCGCGCCGCCCGCCGCGACGCCGACACGTGGGTCGCCGCCGCACAGATCCGCCCCTTCGCCCGCGAGCTGGTCTCCACCGCCGAAGTCCAGCTCCAGCAGCTCCCCGCCCGGGCCGTCCAGTCCCACTGGCCGTGGCACCTGGCGGGCGCCGAAGACGCCCTCGACCAGCTCGACGCCTTCGAGGAGGACTATCGCGCCCGCCTCGACGACCTGCCGCCCTCCGCCCGGCCGGGGACAGAGGCATACGACGACCTCATCGACGCCCGCAACGCAGAGGCATGGCACGCGCTCAACGAGCTGGCCCTGCACGCCCCCGTGATCCTCGCCATTCACACGACGACCCAACGCACCCCGCCTCGTCTGGAGGCCGTCGCACCTCGACCCGCTCCAACGGCTCCCGCTGCCGCGACGCCCGTGGCACGGAGGTGAGCCGCATGCGTTTCCTGCCTCACGATGCGGCCGACGAACTCCTCGTCACCCCACCCTGCCTGGCCGGGGGCGGGGACCCGCGCTGGGTCACCGTGGCCCTCCACCAGGCCGGGGGATGGCGCTACAACCACACCCCGCTCTCCCCGATCGTCCATCTGGTCCGGCCCGACCAGCAGGCCGAGCTGAGCCTGTACCCGGACCCGGACGAGCCGTGGTGGACGATCCTCCACGCCCCCACCGACGAACAACCCGCCTGGTACGCCCGGTTCGGGGCGCGCATCCCGGTGGAGATCCTCGCCGCGTTCACCGACGCCCTCACCGAGCCCGCCCCCGAAGCGGCGGCGAGTGATCCCTTCGAGATCCTGTACGCGGCCCGCTGGCTGGAACACTCCGACGTCTCGGCCTCGTCCCCCGACAGCCCCGTCCGGGTCGAGCGCGCCGACCAGGGGCAAGGCAGCTGGTTCGTCACCACCTCCCTGCCCGGCGACCCCGACACGGTGATCTGGCGCGCCCACCTCGGCGCCGACACCCCGCTCCACCTGGTCGCCGCCTTCACCAGCGCCCTCACCGACCCCGCACCGCTGCGCCGCGACCCGCTCGCCCTCCCCTTCCAGACTCGTCCCCACCTGCGGACGGCCCCCGCGCCGACGGGCCCGCCGGACGGGCTGGATCCGCTGGAGCAGCGCGTCCAAGACCTCGCCGCCCGCCGCCGGCGTGGCGCGCCCTCGCTGCCGCCGCGTCGGCCGCAGCCGCCACCGCGCCGTACGCGCTGACCCGGCCACACCCCTCACTCCGGAATCCTGCCCTTGCCCCACGCCTCCCCCGCCTCCTCCAGCAGCGACGGCTACGACATCGCCTTCAAGGTGCTCCTCGGCGCCCTCGCGATCGCCGTCCCCCTGTCCAACCTCGCCTGGCTGTGCGGCAACCTCGCCGCCTGGGCCACCCACTCCGGTCCCTGGGCGCCGTACCAGCCCATCAACGCCCTCCTGCACCCCGACCAGCTCTGGCCCACCGCCGGAGAAACGACCCTGCTCATCGGTGCCCGCATCATCCCCGTCACCGTGATGATCGCCCTCGTCCTCACCGCCGCAGTAGTCTGGTCACGGCACAAGAACTCCGGCAGTGGCCGGAAGAAGAAGATCGCCGGCATGGCCAAGGCGAAGGACATCGAGCCGCTGATGGCCCGGGCGATCACCGCCAAGGCCCGCTCCCTGCGCCCCAGCCTGAAGGACGCCAAGCACATCGATGCCGCCGACACCGGCATCCTCCTCGGCAACCTCCAGGGCAGCCGCCACGAGGTCCGCATGGGGTACGAGGACGTCGCCGTCGCCATCATGGCGCCCCGCTCCGGCAAGACCACCTCGCTCGCGATCCCCTCAATCCTCGCCGCACCCGGCCCCGTCCTGCTGACCTCCAACAAGGCCGCCGGCGACGCTTACACCGCCACCCTCGACGCACGGCAGAGGACCGGCCGGACGTGGTCGATGGACCCGCAGCAGATCGCCCACGCCGAACGGGAGATGTGGTGGAACCCGCTCGCCGACGCCAGGACCCTCGACGGCGCAGGCCGTCTGGCCGGCCACTTCCTCGCCGCGTCCGTGGACGCCAGCCAGCAGGGCGACTTCTGGTCCAAGGCCGGCAGCAACATCCTGTCGCAGCTGTTCCTCGCCGCGGCTCTCGACGAACGGCCCATCACCGACGTCATGCAGTGGCTGGCCTTCCCCGCCGACCGCACCCCTCTCGACATCCTGCGCGACCACCAGTTCACCGCGGTGGCCGCCCAGCTCAAGGGCACCGTCGAAGGACCGCCCGAAACCCGGGACGGCATCTACGAAACTGCCCGACAGTACGCCGCGGCCCTCCTCAACAGCGATATCGCGGCGTGGGTCACCCCGCAGAAGGACGTGTCCGAGTTCCGGCCGTCGGAGTTCGTCTCGTCCACGGACACTCTGTACCTGCTGTCGAAGGACGGTGGGGGCGGCGCCAGTGCCCTGATCGCGGCGTGCGCGGACTCCGTCATGCGCGCGGCGACCGCGCAGGCCGAGCGCGCCGGCGGACGGCTCGACCCGCCGATGCTCGCGATCCTCGACGAGGCCGCCAACGTCTGCAAGATCTCCGATCTGCCCGACCTGTACAGCCACTTGGGCTCGCGCGGCATCATCCCCATCACGATCCTGCAGTCCTACCGCCAGGGCCAGAAAGTCTGGGGCGACGCGGGCATGGACGCCATGTGGTCCGCGAGCACCGTCAAGGTGATCGGCTCCGGCATCGACGATCCCGACTTCGCCGACAAACTCTCCCGCCTCATCGGCGACCACGACGTGGAGACCACCTCGACCTCCATCTCCGACTCGGGCAAGTCGACCTCCGTGTCGATGCGGCAGGAACGGATCCTTGCCGCGGACGCGATCCGCGCCCTGCCCAAGGGCACCGCCCTGTGCTTCGCCACCGGCATGCGCGCCGCCATGCTCGACCTGCGCCCCTGGTACGCGGAGCCCGACGCCGACGCACTGACTGCCGCCTCCGCCCGCGCATCGAAGGCCATCACCGCCCGCGCCATCGCCAAGCACGCCCCGCAGCAAAGCGACTACGGCCCCGCCGCCTGACCACCCACCAACGCCCGAGCACCCCACCGGGCTGCCCCACTTACCCAGCCACCGGGATGACCGATAGCCATCACCGACCACCACGACGTCTTCATCGGCTCGACCGATGACGGATGGACGTTCGCCGTCCTCAACCGCCCCATCCGCAACGCCGCGCGCATCCTTACCGCAGCAGGCTTCACAGCCCGCCAGCACCAGGGCCGCACCCTCTACCTCCTGCCGCCCGGGACCGCCGAGGACGCGCATGAGCGCGCCGGCGTCGCCTTCTACGGGCTCCTGTCCCACACCACGGACCTCGTCGACCTCGCCTGGACCACGCGCTACCCCCGCACCACCGACGCCGAGCCCGAGGCCACCATGCGCTTCCGCAACGGCACTGTCACCGCCACCGCGGTCACCGACCGGGCCAGGGGTGTCCTCATCCAGCACGGCTTCACCTCGACGAAGGCAACGCGGGAGTACACACTTCCCGCCGAGTTCGGTGAATCCGACGCCGTGGGTGCGGTGGTCTGTGCCGAGTCCCACCTCTACACGCTCGGCGCCAGCGTGCGCGTCGACCTCGGGATCCCGACCCTCCAGGACATCCCGCCCGCGCCCTCCCGCCGTCCAGCCACGCCCGCGACACCTTCCCCGGACCCGGCCCACCGACGCAGCCGCTGACCACCAAGCCCCTCGGCCCTCACCCGGAGCAGCACCATTCCCCAGATCGACCTGCAAACCGAGATCGCCCAACTGCGGCAACTCGGCAGCGCCTTCGAGGACTTGCACAGCGAAGTCCGCTCACTCACCCTCACACCCGGCACCGACGCCCGGCAGCAGCTCACGTCGAAGATCCTGGCCACGAACGAGCTGGTCCAACAGGCCATGGAACGCCTGGCCGCCCTCGACGCCAGCCAGTACGCCGCCGTACCCGGCAGCCGCCCGTCCCTGGAAGCGCTCACCTCCGTCGTCTTCGCCGCCAGCATCGCCGCATCCAACTTGGCCAGCGCGCTGGAGGCCAACCCTCTGGAGGGCGCCGCGTTCCCCGGCCCGCCGGCCGATGAAGCCGCCGTGCGCACGGCACGGCACGCGGAAGCCGTCCCCGCCATGGCGGAGCACCTCGCGGACGCCGCCCACCAGCTCGACCTGGCCTACACCGGCTGCTACTACCTCGCCAGCGGCATCACCCGGGACCTGAAACAGCACGCCGAACAGCAGCAGGAGACACCCGTGCCGGAGATCACGGCCAGCCAGTACGCCGTCCTCGCCCGGCTGTCCGCAGGAGGCGGCACCCGTTACGTAATCAGCCGACACGGCGTGCTCAAGGCCATCGACAAGGACCGGGCAACCGTGAACGTCGCCACCCTCAACGCCCTGATCAAGCAAGGACTCGTCGAGGTGGACACCACGACACCCCTGCACCAGGGCCAGCGCCTCGACGTCACCGCCGACGGCCGGCGTGCCCTCGCCCAGCACAAGCCCACCACGGTTGCCGCCCGAGCAGCGGCCGTGATGCCTCCTGCCACGAAGCAGGGAGCGGGCCGCAGACGGTGAGCTTCACCCCGACGGACCGCGTCCTGGCCTCCCCGCGCCACCTGGCCGGCGGCGGACTGGACCGGATCGGCGACACGCTCGGTCCGTTGATCCACCTGTTCGGCTGGAACTACACGCACGACGCCTTCAGCGACCAGCTGCGTGCCGACGGATCTTTGCCCTCATCGGTATCGACGCAGGACCAAGCTCCAGCCATCGCCGCCACGCCCACCGCTACGCCGCCCTGGGCACGCCACCGCTAATCGTCTCGGCGCCCAAAGGCCAGCGGTACGGGGCTGAACGCCCGGCCCCCTCGGAGTCTCGGGGCCCCGGTACCTGCCTACACCCCGCTCACAGCGACAAGCGCAGTGCGGTGTCCAACAGCTGTCTCCGCCGCCCTCAGCGCACGGCTGCCCCTCCAGCGATCCCACCTTCCGGAGTCCACGCCCATGTCCCATCCGCCTTCTGTCACGGAGGTGTTGTCCGTCTCCGCCGCGGACGGCACACCCCTGGCCGTCTACCGCGATACGCCTGTGCGCCCGCGTCGCGACGGCGCGACGGTCGTCCTCGTGCACGGCGCGTCCGTCACCGCCGACTTGTGGCGGCTGCACACCCGGCACCTGACCGGTCTGGGCCTGGGCGTCCTGCGCTACGACCAGCGTGCGCACGGCCACACCTCCCGAGGCCGGGCACCGCTGACGGTCGAACAGCTCGCCGACGACCTGCACCAGATCGTGACCCGTCTCGTCCCCACCGGACCGCTCGTGCTCGCCGGCCACTCCCTGGGCGCCCTGGTCCTGCAGGAACTCACCGCCCTGCACCCCCAACACCTGACCCGCGTACGGGGCATGGTGCTGCTGTCTCCCACCGCACGCGGTGCGACGGTGCTGCCCGGCCGCGGCCCGTGCGCCTGGCTGCTGGCCGCCGGACGCAGCCTCGCTGCCCTGACCTGCGCCCACGCACCTCGCACGGTGGATCTCCTGCGCCGGCGGCTGCCCCCACGCACCCCCACAGCCTCGCCCCACGCCCCAACCGGTCTGCCCACGGGCCACCGCCGTGCCGCCACGGCGTCCGCCACACCGCGACCGGTGATCTCGCCGCCCTGTGGCAGTCCCTGCGCGACTACAAGCCGCGCGACCTCACCGTCCTGAGCCAGCTCGGCGACCGGCTGCTGCTCATGGCGGGAGCCGACGACCGGCACATCCCCGCCGCCCACACCAAGCAGCTGGCCGCCCACCTCCCGGCCGCCGCACTGGACGTCCTCCCCCGCACCACACACGCCCTGCCCATCCGCCACGCCGCCCTCATCAGCGCCCGCATCGCCCGCATCGCCGCCGAACCGGGCCGGCCCCATCACCCCCAGGACCATCTATTTCCAAGCTCCCCGCCTTCCACGCGATTTCACTAGGCGCCGGAATTCAATCCAGCACCATGCTCGCCCTGTCCGCCGAAGGAATCCTCCCCAAGGTCGACTACGCCATTTTCGCCGACACCGGCTGGGAACCCAAAGCCGTCTATTCCCACCTCGACCGCCTCGAACAGGAAATCGCCACCCCTGCAGGCATACCCATCCTGCGCGTCACCGCAGGAAACATCCGAGACGACGCCCTAGATCCCGAACACCGCTTCGCATCCATGCCGCTGCACATCCTCAACCAGGACGGGAAACAGGGCATGACCAGGCGCCAGTGCACCGGTGAATACAAGATCAAACCGATCAAGAAGAAGGTCCGGGAACTCCTCGGCTACCCCTACCCCCAGCGCATCCCCAAGGATATATTCGTCGAACAGTGGGTCGGCATCTCGACGGATGAATTTCACCGGGCCAAGGACGCCGACGTCAAGTACATGCGCAACCGGCATCCACTCATAGACCTCGGCTGGTCACGCGCAGACTGCATCCGCTATTTGACCTCTATTGGCCTGGCAGACACGCCGAAATCGAGCTGCCTCGGTTGTCCATTCCATGGAAACGCGCAGTGGAGGAATATCCGGGACAGCAGTCCGGAGGAATGGGCGGACGTGGTCGCGTTCGACGCAGACATCCGCCAGGGCAACGCCCGCGCGAACGCCTCCGGGAACCGGCTGCTGGGCCAGGCGTTCCTGCACCGCTCCCGTGTCCCGCTCGACCAAGCCCCCATCGACCACGTCACCGCCGCGGAGTGGGCTGCGCGCCAGCAGGAACTCGACGATGGTGCCGCCACGGTGGAGGAGCTGGAGAACGGCGTACTCGACGGCTGCTCTCCCTGGGCCTGCCGCGGAGCCTCCGAGTACGAGCCGGTACAGGACGACTTCGGACTGGCCTCGTGAGGAGGGTCATCCTCGATCTGTTCGCCGGGCCTTCTGTGAGCAGAACTGCAGCGTCTCATTGCTGCCTCGCGTCCCCACGACCAGCCCGTTTGCGCTTTGCAGTCGCTTGAGTCGCATAGGTACGGTCCCCGCCATGCTGATGACGTTCTTCTCGTCTGCCACCTGGGAGTCCTGGGGGCTATCGAGCCAACCGGTCATCCCGGACCGGATGCCGATCTTGCTTGACGACGACCTCCTCTTCGAGGACTCGGCTGGCCCCCGCGTCACGACCGTGATCAACCGGTGGGCCCAGGAACTCCCGGCGAACGGCTGCCCGGCCCCGAACTCCTGGGAGACCTACGTTCGGGTGGTGCGGGACTGGACGCTCTTCCTGGCCAGCCGGGGCTTCCAACTCTTCGACGGCCGCCGCGAGTTGCGGCGCGGTCTGAGCGCCTACGCGGTACACCGCGCGTGCGGCCCGCTGAAGGAACGGTTCGCCGCATCCACCTGGAACCAGCACATGAGCATCCTGTCCCTGTTCTATGGGTGGGCCGAGGGCGAAGAGCTCACGACCGCGGTGCCGTTCACCTACAAGCAGGCCGTCACGGCGTACGGCGATCAGGTGCGCCTGCAGTCGGTGAACCTCTCCAAGCGGCGGACGCCGAAGCCGCACGTGACGATCAAGTACTTCGAGAAGGACTTCGAGGACCTGTTCCTGAAGGGGCTGGGCGGTCTGCGCCCGGACGGCGCCGAGGACGCCCTCTACCGGGGCCGGACGACGGCACGCAACGTGGCGGTGGGCGGCTATGTCTTGTCCAGCGGGCTGCGGCGGCAGGAATTCACGTACATGTTGGAGTGCGAGGTTCCGCCATTGCCGCCCCGCCGGACAGAGCTACCGATCTGGGTGCCGGTTCCGCCCGGGGTCACGAAGGGCCGGAAGTTCCGCACCACGTGGACGACATACGACCCACTCGCCCGGTTGCACCAGTACTTGCGGCTGCAGCGTGCCGTGGCGGTGGCTCGCTCGTCATGGATACCGCCAGCCAAGTGGGGTTCGCCTCTGGTGGTGACCGAGGCAGACGCGGTCGGTGGCCGGGTCGATGGCGAGCGCGTGCTGTGGGCCGAGTTGACGCCTCGGGAACGCCGGTGTCTGGTCCGGCCGGACGGCGGATCGATGCTGCTGGCCGTGCAGAGTGATGGGAGTCCGTTTCGCGATTGGCCGACGGTCTTCAAGCGGACCTCGGAGCGGATCAGGGATCGATTCGATGCACGGTTCCCGCATACGGCTCCGCACCGATGCCGTCATACGTTCGCGATCAGGACGCTCGAGATGCTGATCGGCGGCTACTACGCCCAGGTCGCGAAGCTCGTCAGGGACACTGACGCGGACGCGGCCCTGGCTCTCTACCTGCGCCAGAACGACCCGGTGATGATCCTGCGTGACCTCCTCGGTCATACCAGCACCCTCACCACGGAGGTGTACCTCCGGCGCCTGGATACCACCCGGATCTACCGCGAGGCATACGAGCGCGCGGGCCACAACCACGGTCTGCTCGCCGAGGCCGAACGCGAGGCCGATGCCGAGTTCGACGACTTCGATGAGGACGATATCTGATGCCCGCGGAGATCCTGGAGAACCCTCTGCGGCTGTTCTGCACATTCACCCGCGGCACCACGTCGACCTTGAACGTCGACGAATCGGTGAACCCCGTGCTGGTCCGCGAGTTGCTGACGGGCCTGGTCTACCTCATGCACCCGCACGGTCCGGGTGACTCGCACCGGACTGCGGAGAAGTACAAGGGGACCATCGACTGGTTCGTCGGCGAACTGGAAAAGCGTGGTCATCGGGGCGGGGTAGCCGAGCTGACCCGCACTGGACTCGCAGCGCTGTGGTGGGAGGCGGGAAATCGACGGGAGTCGGAGAGCCGCCGCATGCTCGCCGCCCTGGACGCCGAGACCTCCGTGCTGGCGCCGGACGTCCGGGAACTTGTCCGAGGGCGTCTGTACAACCGGCACCCGAACAGTGAGCCACTGCCGCCGTACGACGAAGTCGCCTGGGCAGGGCTGACCCGTGCAGCCCGAACGATCGTCAAGGAGTCATGGGCTGCGTACCGGGCGGCCAGAGCAACGGCAGAGGCCGGCCAGGACCCGTACGTGCACGGCTGGACGAGAGAGAACATCTTCTGGCTGATGGTGCACCACGGCCCGGTGACGACACGGGAGTTGGGCGAACGCACCGGTATCTCGCACGAGAAGATGCGCCATCGGATCGGCCGTGACCGTCAGCGCTACTTCGGGGAAGCACGCGAAGCGCTCTTCCCCAGCCCTCGCATCGTCATCGCCTACCAGGTGCTGTTCGGCGTGTACAGCGGCATCGTGCCGGACGGCATCGCCGATCTGGGCGTCGACGGCCTTGACTGGGCCGGCGACGGCGCGGTGCTGGTCCGCTATATCAAGGGCCGTACGTCCGAGGAGAGCATCACGCTGCCGAGCAAGGCTGTGCGGCTGCTGGAGCGCTGGCTTGAGTATGCCGAACTGGCGAGATCGCACTGCCCACCGCGGCTGCGCAACGGGCTGTGGCTGTGGCTCGCCTACACCTCACGTCGCGCGGGCGACGAGGGCCTCGGGCCGTGGAGGTACGGGCGCCCCTACAAGTCCACCACCGTCGACTGGTCCCGGGAATCGGGGGTGGTCGACGCCAACGGGGCGCCGGTCATGGTGCACCGTCACCGGATCCGCACGACGTTCGAGTCCCATCGGGACCGCTCTTCCTGGATCGGCACCCGGCGCTCGACGATCGACCCCAACCACACCCCGGGAGTAGAAGGCGACCACTACCTGTCGTCGATGACCGAGGCCCAGCAGAGCGCGCTGGAAGACATCGTCGAGCAGGCCCAGGGCGATCTGCTCCGCAGGGGGCAACCGCCCATGATGCTGTCGGATGAGCAGGTCGCCGACCTGGCCCGTCAGTTCCCGCAGCTGGTCAGTGAACTGGAATTGGACGATCGGGCGATCGCCGAGCTCGTGGGTGGCCAGCGCGATGTGTTCGTGGCGTCCTGCGCCGATCCCACCGCGGGAGTGCACGGTCCGAAGGGAAAGCCGTGCCCGGCCCGCCCCTGGGTGTGCCTGCTGTGTCCACTCGCCCTGTTCACGCCGCGGCACGCGGCGAACCTCCTGCGCATGAAGGCGTTCTTCGCTCGGCAGTGGCAGCAGATGCCCGCCGCACAGTTCATGACCGTCTTCGGTCACTACGCCCAGCGCATCGAGGAAGTCCTGATCAAGTACGACCCCACGCAGCTCGCTGCGGCCGCCGCCCAGGTCACCGACACCGACGCCGAGATACCGCTCCTGCCCGAGGAGAGCACCCTGTGAGCACCACACCTCTGACCGAGGTCCCGCCGTCCCAAACCGCACCGTCACCCTTCGCCGGGGCTGACATTTGCGGCCTGGCCGGCTTCGTCCTCCCCATCGGGGCGGCCCGTTCGGTCTTCGAGGACGACGTCTGGGTCTTCACCCAGGTCATCGGGATCCCCGCCTACGTGGCGAAGTGCGCCCGGCGTCTGGACTTCTCGGGGATCACCAATGAGCGGTGGAAGACGGTGGCCAAGGAGTACATCGCCGCCCAGATGGCCCCCGGACATGAAGCCGTACGGACGCTGCCGTACGCCAACCGGACGGTCCGCGTCGTCAACAGCCTCTACGGCGAACTGCTGGAACTGGTCCGGTGGCTGAACTGGCTGACCGCTCAGGGGATCACCGAGCTCGGCGAGGTCACCGAACACCACTGCAAGTCCTTCGCCCAGTACCGCGCCACCCACCGCCCCGACGGCAAGAAGACACACGACCGCCCCAGCGTCCGCAGGGCCGTCGAGCTGACGATCATCGGGCTGGCCCGCTACAGCGAATTGTTCACCACCGACCGCTATCGCCCCGGGCTGCGGCCGTTCCCGGGACAGGCCACCAGCAAGCCCAGCGGCAACGCGAACAAGACGCCGCCGGTCGCGGATCCGACGTTCCAGCCGCTCCTGGGTGCAGCCCTCTACCTCGTCCAGACCCTGGCCCCGCCCCTGCTCCGCGAACTTGACGCCAAGCGGCGCTATGTCGCCCATCGGGCAGCGCTGCCCGCAGCACGTATGAATTTGAGCGAACTTGAGGCGGTTATTCGCCGCCATGTCGAAGAACAGCGTCCCTTCGACCGGAACGTCAACTGGGCCAAGGCCCGGAAGTGGATCAGCAAGGACGACCCGTTGGGCC
This sequence comes from Streptomyces graminofaciens, assembly GCF_030294945.1. Lineage (NCBI taxonomy): Bacteria > Bacillati > Actinomycetota > Actinomycetes > Kitasatosporales > Streptomycetaceae > Streptomyces > Streptomyces graminofaciens. The sequence continues at coordinate 2,348,977 of NZ_AP018448.1, forward strand.
AGGTCAACCTCTACGCCCTCGCCGCAGAAGCCGGCCGGAGGGAGATCAGCCCTTCCACGTTGCTGGCGGTGCGCGACGTCCTGGAAGGCGCGGTGGAGGCCGTTGGGATCGAGGAGCCGTTCTGCCGCGGGGCCAGCGTGGTGGAGCGAGCCGACGGCCAAGGGGAGGTGCCCTGGTCGGGGCCGCTGTCCGAGCGCGGTCTGCGGGCGCTCACCGGCGTGGTGAAGACCGCCTCGCACGTGGTCATCGTGGCGCTTTCCGGTATGCGCCAGAGCGAACTGCGAGAGATGAATGTGGGTTGCCGTGTTCCCCCTATCGAGGCCGGCCCGGGGCTGAAGAGGTACAAGCTGGCGAGCCGGGTCATCAAGGGAAAACCTCTGGGCGGCGTTCCCGATGAATGGGTCGTGATCCGGGAGGCGTATCAGGCGGCGGAGGTTGCCGAGCAACTCCTGGGCCCGGACGCCCAGATCGGTGACCCCCTGCTCACCTCGCCACTCGATAGCGACCGCTTCACGCTGTTCCGCCAGTGGGTCAACGGCGCCGCGGGACAGGCACTGGGGCTGGCTCCGATCCCGGAGGGACAACTCACGACGAGGATGCTCAGGCGCACACTCGCCTTGGAGATCGCCTACCGTCCCGGTGGCCTGCTGGCCGCAAAGGTGCAGCTCAAGCACTTGTCTGTGGTGACAACGGAAGGATATGCGGCCCGTCCGGGCGGGGCACAGGCCAAGTTCCTCGCGGAGGTCAACGCCGAGGAGGCGGAGCGTAACAAGGACCTCGTGCTGGCCGAGTACCGACGCTACCAGCAGGGCGAGATGCCGTCAGGTCCCGGCGCCCGCGATCTGATCAGCTTCTTCGCCAGCGTCGACGGGAAGCTGGCCCGCGCTGCCGCCGAGGACCCCACGGTCGTCGGCAGCGACCAGGAGGTCAGAGCCCTCCTCGCCGAGATCGCCAGCGTCCTACACCTGGGGGTGGCGAACTACTGCTGGTTCATCGACCCCTCCAAGGCGTTGTGCCTGAAGCTGGCCGGCACCCCGAACGCGACGAAGCCGCTGGCGGGCATGTGCGATTCCGCCCGCTGCCCGCAGGCTACCCACCATCCCTGCCACCGCCCGGTGTGGGCCGAGAGCGTGCGGACCAAAAAGGTCTTCATCGGGTCGATCGGCCGCAACCACAAGACCGAAAAGGCCCGACTGCAAGCCGACTTGGATCGGGACGTGAAGGTCCTGGCCTCGATCGACGCCGCCACCGCGTAAGGAGATTCCCCACCTCATGGCTCGAATCAGCGCAGAGACCCGCGCCCGCAACGAGGAGGCCGTCCGGGCCGCGATGGACCGGCTCCTGAAGGGTGACCTCCCGCCCGGTGGCAGCTGCGACTTGAAGACACTGGCCGCCGAAGCCGGCGTGACCCGCACCGCGTTCTACCCGAAGAAGAACCGTGACGGCACCACCCGCCCCGGCCCCTACCAGCACCTCGCCGAAGAGTTCGAGCGGCGACTTCGTACTCTGCAGGAGGCCGGAGAGATCCTCGACCCGCGGATCGCACAGATCGAGCGACTCAAGGCCAAGGTCGCCGAGCTCAAGGAACGCCTGGCTCAGCGGGACGAGACCGTTGCCGAGCTCACAACGTTCAAGGAACTCGCCGTCTCACGCTTGGCCGCACAGCACGACGAGATCGTACGTCTACGGGAACAGGCCACAGCCCTCGGCAACGTCCGCCACCTGCCCGCTGCCCGGCCCGGAACGGCCCCGTACGGATCGTGCAGTTGACACCGCTGTCAGGAGGGTCAGTGACGGGCAAGATCATCCTCTTACGCATTGGGGTTATCCGTCGCCAGCCGACTTCGAATTTCCATAACATGCTCTGCGGCGATGAGAGCTTCGCCTCTCCGCCCCATCTCCGACAATCGCTGGAAAAGGGCGGTCAGTGCGGTGGCAAGGTAAGGCTCATATGTCGCCGGATTATTCACCGCCAACCGGCGGTAGATCTCCACGGCCTGTTCTGCGATGGTAAGCCCTTCGGCACCCGATAGCTCAGCACTGAGATTGGTCAGGGAGGCGGCGAGGTGAGACTCGTACGCAGCCGGGTTATCCTCAACCAACCCACGCTGGATCTTTACCGCTTCCTCCAAGACGGCGAGAGCTTCGGCCCCACGATCCGCTGTAGAGAACCGGATGCCAAGATTGGACAGCGAAACGGCGAGGGTGGCTGCGTACGAGCCCGGGTTAGCCGCTGCCAGCCGGCGGTAGATCTTCACCGCCTGTTCTGCAGCGGCGAACCCTTCGTCCTCCAACTGCGCCTCGCCCAGCCGAAGGCTGAGGTTGGACAGCGACCGGGCGAGGTCGGGCTCGTACGCATCCGGGTTATCCGCCGCCAACCGACGCTGGATATCCACCGCCTCCTGCACGGCGGCGAGAGCTTCGGCCCCACGTCCCAACTCACAGAGACGGTTGCTGAGGTTGGACAGCGAGCGGGCGAGGTCGGGCTCGTACGCATCCGGGTTATCCGCCGCCAACCGACGTCGGATATCCACCGCCTCCTGCTCAGCGGCGGCAGCTTTGGCACGCCGCCCCAATCTCGCTAGCGGGATGCCGAGGTTGGACAGCGCGGAGGCCAGGTAAGGTTCGTATTTGGTCGGGTTATCCTCAACCAACCCACGCTGGATATTTACCGCTTCCTCCAATACGGCGAGAGCTTCGGCCCCACGCCCCACATCCGACAACCTAAGACCAAGAGTGGAGAGTGACAGGGCAAGGTCGGGCTCGTACTCGGACGGGTTATCCGAAACCAAGCGACGCTGGATATCCACCGCCTCCTCGACGGCGGCGAGAGCCTCAGCCCTACGCCCCGCATCCGACAACCGGATGGCAAGGTTGGACAGCGCGGCAGCTAGGTTGGGCTCGTACTGCGCCGGGTCGTCCCGCGCGAGCTGTCGGTCAGCTTCGACGAGGCCGGCGGTGAACCTCAGTGCGAGCAGGGCGGTGACGCGGGACGAGTCAGGCAATGCGGCTGTTGCGGCCTCAACGGTTTGATAGGTGAGCGTGGCTTTGTCCAGGGCAGCGTCGACGGTTTGGAGGAGCTGGCTGCTGTCGATGATGCGGCTGGCGTTGTGGTGCGCGATGGCGGCACGAGCCAGCACTGTGATGAGTTGGACCTGTTGCCTCGATGTGGCCGCTTCGAGGAGAGTGGGCAGGCGAATGCCGCCCCGGGCCAGGGTGCGCGAAGCGTGGTGTTCCGCGATGCGGTCGGGCTGCAAGGAACCCCAGTAGCGGCCGGCATCGGCCGGGTACAGCTTGGAAAGCCAGTACGCGGTGCGGAGCGTCCTGTCGGCGGGCAGGCCCGGAACCGTGTTGATGACTGCGGCAGCCTCCTCCTCGCTGGTGGCCCCGCACATGGCAGCGGCGGCAACGGCTGCGGCCAGGGCGGGGGTAGTCAGGTCCAGCTTGTGAGCGGGGGCTTCGGCGCTCTCCTCCCAGAAACGTTCCTCGTGCAGTAGGAGGATCTCTTCCGCGGGGGCCTCTGGTGCGGAGTCGGCGGGATTGGGGCCACGCTGCAGCAGGGTGACCAGTGCCGTCATCTGCAGGGTAAGGGCGTTGTCGTAGCGAGGATCGCCCAGGTCGTCAGGTGGCTGTAGAGCGGAGGCAAGAGCTTCCCAGTCATACGCGGGAACGGTGCGCACGCGGGGCAACAAACGGGCAAGATCTCGGGCGGCGCGGGTGAAGGCGCTCAGACGTTCATTGGCAGGCTGAGTGCGAGGGATGAGGGGGGCGAGTGGCGTCATGATGGCTGCGGTGAGCAGAGTGCGGACAGCCGGGGCAGCGTTGAGCGCGTCTGTGCGCCACTCGCCGTCGGAGCGGGCGATTAGCAGCAGCCGCACGCGGTGACGGGAGCGGCGCAGCTGGTCCGCGAGGCGGCGGATCAACCGGGGGCGGGTTTCGGCATAGTCGACGACGACCAGCAGGGGCAGGGCCGTGGCTAGCGTGGAGAAGTCGGACGGGGTGTCGTGGTCCACGAGCTCGGAGCGCAGATGCCCGGTGGCCCACCCCTGTTGACTGAGGATGTCGGCTAGGCGGCGGGCCAGGCGGGTCTTGCCCTGGCCACCGGGACCGGTCAAAGCTCGTACCGACAGGGAGACCGACCCTGTCTCGCACCAAGTGCGCAGGTCGGCGAGTTCACTCTCACGGCCGTGGAAGGCCACGACTTCAGCATCTGCGCGCAGCAGAGCGGCCGTTGAGTTTAGATCGCGTTCTGAGGCGGCCGGGGCGAACAGACTGACTGCCTCGGCCGGTTCCAGAACCGGTTCCCAGCCAGTGTGCCGGGTGATCAGTGTGTAGAAGTCCTCGTCGGCCAAGAGGTGGGCAGTGGGAGTGGCAGACAGACGGGTTCCGTCGTCGCTCTGTCGGTCGCGACGGATGACCCCGCACAACAGCTCCTCCCCGAAGGGGTCGTCGCTAAGGACTGCGGCTCCCGATACTCCGGACCAACGGCTGTCGCTCACGGCGGCGGGCAAGGTGGGCACGGTGCTGGAGATTTCGTAGCGGCCGGCGAGGGAACCAGTGCCAGGAAGAATGTGCCCGATGAGCTGTTCATCCAGGCGGCGCCCGTCGCCAGGGGCTTTCTGCATGCGGGGAAACCCGACCAGGGTGACCGGGTGCGGGCGCGTGCCGATCAGGCGGCCGAACCGCTGGGGTGGCCGGGCGAGTAGATCAGTAAGCGACTCAGGCGTATGCCAGCCGTGGCCGTCGTTGACTTCGATCAGCGCGGCATCCACCATGTCATCGTTTCGCTGCCAGCAAACGGCCGCGGGAAACTCTTCGTCTCCCACATCCGGGCGAGACACAGTCACCGCGTCTCGCCCCACCGCGGACATGCCGTCAAGGACATGTGCGGCTGTCAGCACCAGGCGCGGCGCCAGCAGATAGCCAGTGCCGAAGCCTCGCTTATCCTTGCCGGGCTTGCGGACCCGGATTTGAACCCTGCGGTCTAACTCCACCACAGCCCTCGCCCTTCAGATCCCCATAGATGCCGAACTAGGTCGGATCTACTCCTCGTCGCTAACATCGATGTCGCCGCCGCCCGGCTGATGCGGCTGCAACTTCACCGTGACCGTGTGGGTCGCCCGGTCTGCGGTGCTCTTCTTTCCCCCCAAGCTGACAACGCTCCACCTCAGCCCACCGTTCTTCTCGCGGGTGTGCGCCAGCTCCATACCGAGCTCCACCGTGATCTCTCCAAGAGTGAATAGCACCTGCTTCGTGGGGTCGTCCCCAGTACCGGCAGGAGTAGCGATCCGCTTCTGCGCTACGGCGACCTGGTCCCGTAGCAGCGTGATTGCGTCCGCCAGGTCCATCCCATCCTGCTCCGCACGGTCTGCGTCGCTCATCACAGCCCCCTTCTTCTCTCTTCCCTACAGCGGGAACGTATCTGACTGCCTGTCCCAGGGCGAACTGTCAGGAACTCATTCCACTTCTGCCACGCGACAAATACGCTCCGGCCAGTGCCGTCGCCGCACGAGGCTGAACCTAGCCCCAGGTCACACACCCTCGCTTCACGCCGGATGTCTCATGAGACGTGTTGCGCGCGAAGAACAGTCCCAGGCGACACCTTCCTGGGTGCGGAAGCTCTCGTAGAGCTCCTCAAGGAGGAGCAAGCCCGTCGGAGTTTTGACGCGCGACGGAGGGCCGGTCGGGGCGGCGCATGGTTGTTCTCCGTGTTGGTGAGGCGGCAGGGTGGCTACAGCAAGCGGAAGTTAGATCGGGTCCGGACGGGCTGGCGACGAGAGGCGCAGGGCGATCGGAGGCGTGTCACGGCAGGAGGTTTACGCCCATCGAGGACGCGCGATCGGTTGTGATATGCGTCACGTGAGCTGGTTGACGCCGAAGTAAAATGAGACTCATGGCCCGGCTGGTGTATCCGACATCTCTCCCTCGGCTAGCGGGGAGTTAAGCGACACGACCTGCGGGGGACACGGAAAGTGCCGGGATAAAGGTCCCGGCGGCTGGAGCCACGCGCTCACCGTCCTCGGCGCGCGGGACATCGGCCTGGAGTGGGACGAGTGGGCCTGCAAGACCAGGGCCATGGCAGGGCAGTTGACGATCCGGACCGATGTCGCCCGCTATCCGACGTGGATCTTCTCCGGCCGCATCCTCGGGCTGATCGCCTCCCCTCCGTGTCAGGCATGGAGCATGGCGGGCAAGCGCCTCGGTCTGGTCGACCAGCCGCTCGTCCACCAGGCCGTCGCCGACCTCGCGGCCGGACGCGACACCCGTGAGCAGCTGCTCGGCGCGTGCGCGGACGAACGCTCTCTCCTGGCGGCCGAGCCCATGCGCTACCTGCACGCCCTGAACACCGTGGGCGAGCCCGAATGGGTGGCCATGGAAGAGGTCCCCGACGTTCTGCCGTTGTGGAAGCAGTACGCGGCCATCCTGCGCACTTGGGGCTTCTCGGTGTGGGTCGGCATTCTCAACGCCGCTGACTACGGTGTCCCGCAGACCAGGCGGAGGGCGATCTTGCTCGCCTCGCGGGTACGGACCGCCGAGCCCCCACCTCCCACGCATGCACAACTGGCCGAGCCGGAAAGCCTGTTCGGGCCCGGCCGCGCCCGCTGGGTGTCCATGGCGGAGGCTCTGGGCTGGGGCGCCACCGACCGGCCCGTGCCCACTGTGTGCGCGGGCGGCGGACCAGGCGGAGGCCCAGAGCCCTTCCCCTCCGGCTCCCGCAAGACCCTCACCGACGCACGCGCCCGCGGCACCTGGGCACCCCGCCCCGACTCCGAGATCGTCCTGGCCTCCCGGCGAGAGGGCTCCGGCTGGACCGCCCGGCACGGCGCCCGCGACAACCGCCCCGCAGACGCTCCAGCCCCCACGTTCACTGCCGAGGCGCACCGCTGGTCGTGGTCGCTTCGTAGCAACAACCAGACCAACGCCACCATCCGCCGGTCCGACGAACCCGCCGGCACGCTCTTCTTCGGCCACCGAGCCAACGAGTGCACCTGGGTCGCCGAACCCACCGTCGAGGCAGCGGGGTCGGCACCGGAGCCGATCAAGATCACCGCCCGGGAAGCGGGCGTGCTGCAGAGCTTCCCCGCCGGCTATCCGTGGCAAGGCAACAAGGGCCAGATGTTCTCGCAGATCGGCAACGCCGTCCCCCCTCGCCTGGCCGCACACCTGCTCGCCCCGCACCTCAACATGCCCTTCAACCCTGCTGACTTCACCCTCGCCGCCTGATGCCCCACACCCCCGATCCCCATGACGACGACGGCCTCGACCGCGTCCCGGCGCCGAAGCCCGTGCACTACGCCGAGCAGGCCCTGCTCGGCGCCCTCCTCCTCGAGCCTGCGCGTCTGGCCGACACCGAGCCGCTGATCGCCCACCACTTCGACAGCCACACCCACGCCGCGTTGTTCACCGCGATCCGCACGCTCCCGCCGCCCGACCCCGCCGCCCACGCCAAGGACACCGCCTGGCTCAACGCGGTGCTGGACCACGCCCGTCCTCACGCTCGCGGCCTGAGCGCCTCCTACCTCCACGCCCTCATCCAGTTCTGCCCGCAGCCCAAGCACGCTGCGGCATACGCCAGGATGATCCGCGCCGACAACGCCCGCCGGATTCTGCGCGGGCACGCCGAGCGCCTCGCGTCCACCGCAACCGACCCGGGCCTGCCCAACCCGGTAGCCGCGACGCTCGGCCTGGCCGACGACATCGGCCGCGTCCTGGATTCCCTCGCCGAACAGTTCGCCCCGCACCCCGGCTCCTTCCCCCGCACGGCACTCCCCCCGGATGTCCCACGGCAGGCCGGCGAGGAGGACCTCGACGAAGAGCGCCTCCTCCTGGCGACAGCCACCGCCTATCCGGCAGAGGTCCAGCAGATGCGGTGGCTGACCGATGCGGACTTCCTGCTGCCGCTGCACGCCGCGCTCTGGCAGTCCATCACGGCGCTGGTCCACCGCGGCGACATGGTCGACCCGGTCACCGTCCTCGGCGAGGCCCAGCACCGCAGACTGCTCACCGACTCCCTCACCCCCAAAGACCTGATGACCCTGGTCTCCACACCCGCCGGCTCCCCCGAGTACTGGGGCGAGAGAATCCTCCGACGCGCCCTCCTCGCCCGCGCCCGCGCAGTTGCCGACCGGATCACCGCCTACACCGACGACCCCGCGAACACCCCCCACCAGCTCATCACCGGCAGCCGCCGCGCCCTGGCCGAGCTCAACTCCCTGCACACCCGCTGGAACCGCGCCACCACTCCAGCCCCATCGCCCGCCACCCGGCCCTCGGCACGCCCCACCCCGGCCCCCCGAGCCGGTCCGCCCAACCGGCCGGCCTTCACCTCCGCACGCGCCCACCGATGACCTCAACTACCGGACCCGGCCAACCCACCAGCCGGGACCGAACCCGAATCGAGCCCCACCTCCATGTCCGACCACCCGATCGACGCCCACGTCCGCTTCGACACCCACCCCGCCCACACCAGCGCCGTGACCGCCACCCTCACCGGCACCCACCACCGCGCCGCCCAGGCCCTCCTGGCCGCCCGCGGCTTCGAGAACCTCGACGACCACACCATGGTCCTGGCCCGGATCGACCACGAAGAGCCCTACTGGGCCCACCAAACCACCCACGCCCTGCACGCCGAAGGCATCACCACCGAGACCACACCCCGGCTACGTGAAGCCATCGACGAGGAATGGACCTGGGCGAACTACCCCATGCACTGGCTGACCCGCGCTGAGGTACGGGAGGTCTCCAACGCAGCCCAGACCATCTACGACGACATCCGCCACGGCCGGCTCATCATCCACGCCCATGCCCACGACGGCTGGACCACCGTCGCCATCGGCACCTACTTCGACGGAGGGACCGTCGCCCTGCACGGCGAGAACCACCTGCGCTCCATCGCCGACAGATTCGAATCCCCCGCCCAGGCCCTCACCTCCTTCCAACGCCTTCACAGCGACGCCGTACGCCCCGGACCCGCACCCATGACCGACATCGAACAGCAGACCGCCCAGGCACGCACCAGCCCTCCGTTCACCCGACACGGCGCAAACCCCCGCCGCCCCGCACGTCGAGAGGGTCCCCTCCTACGAAGCCGACCCTGGCGGCCACGAAGCCCTGCTCAACGACTTCCTCACGGAGAACAACGACTGGGAGAAGTACCGCACCCGGGAAGACCACACCACCGTCGCCACCCACGAGGCGCTCACCCTGCGGATCCTCTTCGACCACGACGCCACATCCCGTGGCCCGAAGTGGACCATCGCCGCCTACGAAACACCGGTCAGCGACCGCATGTGGCACATGGCAATCACCGCCGCCGCACCTGCCCCCGTCCTGAACACCCTGCTCACGGTTCTCGCCTCCGGAGACGCCTGGGAGACAGCCCTTGGCACCCCCGCCATCGACAAGACCGCCACCGAGGCAACCCGCCCCCTCACCGACGCGGGCTGGACCCACACCATGGACGGACGCTGGCTGCGCTGGCAGAGCAACCAGGAAGACGTCGGCGTGCAGTTCGACGCCTTCGCCGCTCAAACACCCCACACCCACCTCGACAGCTGGACCATCTGGCCGGCCCCACCATCAACCACCCCACCTGGGCCATCCACGCCTCCGCCTACACCCCCGCCGGTATCCTCGCCCACCTCGCTGAAGAACTCGCGCACGGAAGCGGCACCCGCCAGACCCACCCCCATCAAGCAACCCGGCGCAAAGGCCAGATCAACACCACACCCCCGGCCCCGGCCCTTCGCCTCCCGACGAGCCGTCGACGCTGACTGCTGGGTCAGCCCACACGTTGAGATTGCCACGCAGACGCCTCGTAAGGCGCTGCCGACCTGGATTCTGTGGGAACAGCTGACGTGGGGCCGACCCAACCGGCGATCATGACTGCACGGCTTGTATCGACATCGGAGACTGGTCCAACTCGATTCACCTTCATCCTCTGGTGGGCCAGCTCGCGAAGCGAGGAACCGCAAACGCGCTTCCCCGAGTTTCCCTGGCTCAAGCTCACCCACCTCCAGCTCTGGCGGGCGGCCACGATCCTGCGCGAACACCGTGGCGACGGACACCTCGCGGCCCCGCTGGCCACAGACCATGATTCTGCTGAATCCCTGGGGTGCCCAAGACGAATTACGACCGAAGCGAGTCGGCAGCCTCGATGGCGTCCCGTGACGTGGTGTAGCTGATCTTGGCTAGGAAGCACGCCGGGCACATATCAACGGTGATCCCGAGGTCAGAAGCAGGGGTCACCTCCGACGCGAACCCCCGTGCGATGCCTCCACCGGAATCAGCCGCGACGTGCCAGTCAGCAGCTGCCATTCGCGGTCTGGCGCGCCGTGGACGCTGTGCCCCGAGACGCTTGACTCGCGCCTGCCGGTTCGGCCACAGGCATGCTGCGCTTTCGGGCAGCTGTCGAGGACGTGCACTTTCGGCTGAAGCATGGCGTTCGGTACCAATGGCCCGCGCAGGACGGTTTGTTGACTGGATATCAGCGACAGCGCGCAGCCTTTACCATCTCTCTGAGCGTGAACGGCCGCAGGCTCGCCATGAGTGCGGCCTCCGCTCAGGGGTGGGAGGTTATTGTGCCGGTGGTTTTATTCATGGCGTGAGAACGCGCGCGTCCGCGCGGCAGAGCCGTGGGATCGCGCAGCCCGATTCGTTGCTGCGCACCCTGGTGGGTCCGGTGCTGTGCGCGTCGCACGGAACACTGAGTGTGCTCAATCCGTACTGGGGCGACCTGGGTGCGTCGTTCGCCTGGAACAACGCGTCCTATCCGCCCCATGGGGTGGAGAACCTCGGCGACGATGGCACGAACGACTTGGCAGATCACCCACACGTTCTGCACTATGCGCCAATCCTTGCGCTCAGCGCGAGATTGGATGGCCGGACGCGTCCGGGGTGAACGGTCGCGGGAGGCGCCGGGTGTCTCGTTTACGGGGCGGACGCCACCGTTGCTTCGTCGCGTCCGGCGTCAGGCACATGCGTTCCACCGGTGCGGTCGGTGATGCGACCCGCGGTGGTGCTGATCAACTGTCCGACCGAGGCGATGTTGCTCTCGTCCAGTTCACTGGAGAAGGCCAGCGTGGCCACCACGAGATGAGGCTTGCCGTCCCGGTCGAAGACCGGGGCCGCGGCACCGCTCTGGGCGAGGTTGAACTGACGGACGCTCGTACTAAAGCCACGCCTGCGCACTTCGGAGAAGATCCTCTCCAGTACGTCGACATCCACCGCCGTGTGTTCGGTGAACTTCTCGATGACTTTGCTCCGGGCGGTCGCCAGGAAGTCGCCGAAGGGCCGATGTGCGTACATCGCCTGCATGAGTGCGGGGGCGGAGAAGGGGAAGCGGTCGCCGACGTCGACCACAACCCGCACGCCTCGCCGGGGATCCGCCGTCGCGATGACCGTGTATCCCCCCGATCCGTCCTGTTTGGCGGCGAAGACGACGTAACCGAGGCGGTGGCTGAGCCTGTCGATCTCCTCCTGCACCACTGCTGTGACGGAGTCGTCGCTGACCCCGGTCAGAGCCAGCAGTCCAGGTCCGAGCGTCCAGCCGCCACGGGCTTCCAGCTTGTTCGCCCAGCCGGCCTGCTGCAGTGTCGCCAGGATGTTGTAACAAGTCGAGCGATTGAGTTCGAGCTCGTTGACAAGGACGGTCGGCGAAACGGCTCGTGGCAGTTCCGCGGCAAGACGCTCAAGAATGCGGACCGCTGCGCTCACAGCAGGAACCTCGTTAGACACGGACATCTTCCCTGGTAGTCACGAGCGTCGCCACGTTCGCTGCCGCATGGTCGAGCCCGCTTGCGTAAGTCCTACAGAGAGGACTGTAGCGTCCTCGGGCGAGACACGTGAGAGTAACTTACGCCTCTCTTCACCGAGACCCCTCCTCAGCGATCAAGGTGCTCCCGGGCCAGCGCCCGGGCGTGCGGGCTCTCGACGAGGCTGAGATGCCGGACCTCGGGGAGCACATGGAAGTGTGAGGCGGGGATGCCGGCATGCAGGGCCTCTGCCATGGCCGGTGGCGTGGCGTAGTCGTCCTCACCCACGAGTACCAGGGCGGGTGCGGTGATCTCGCCGAGCCGCGCAGAGTCGTCGTAGGCGCCCAGGGCCCGGCAGGCGGCGGCGTGCGCCCGGGAGTCGGTCTCGGTGAAGATCCGGGAGACCCGTTCGACCTCGGCCGGGTCTCTTTCGAGGAAGCCGGGCGAGAACCAGCGGTCGACCTGGAAGAGGAGCTGCTTCTCCCGTGGCACCGTGACGGCCTTCTCCGCGCGCTCCCCCCAGGCCACCGCCTTGTCCGGCCCGTAGTCGGCGGTCGTGTCGGCCAGAACGAGGCTGTGCACAGCCCGCGGGTGCCGTACCGCGAGGGCGACCGCCGTGCAGCCGCCCATGGAGAGGGCGGCCACCCGGGCCGGTCCGGCGTCGAGGTGTTCGATGAGGGCTGCGACGTCGTCGGCGAGGTCGGCGACGGAGAACTGCTGTCCGCCCCAGGACGAGTCCCCGTGGCCGCGGGCGTCCGGCGCGACCACGCGGAAGTGCGGCGTGAGTTCGTCGATCCACCGGCGCCACAGTTCACCGGCCTCAGCGAGGGGGTGGAGCAGGACGACGAGGGGGCCTGATCCCTCGTCGAGGTAGTTCAGCGAGCCCCACGGGCGTTCCAGGGTCACGTGGCACTCCTCTTCGCCGCGAGGCGGACGGCCTTGATGATCTCTGGGTAGGTGGCGCACCGGCAGATGTTGCCCTCCAGGTGATCGCTGATCTCCTCGTCGCTGGGCGAGCGGTTCTCGGACAGCAGTTCCTTGGTCATGAGGACGAAGCCGGGGATGCAGTAGCCGCACTGCATGGCGTCGCTGTCGACGAAGGAGGAGACCACCGGGTCGTCCTCCGGGAGTCCGTCGGCGGTGGTCAGCGGCGTGCCGTCGTAGCGTACGGCCACCGCGAGGCACGAGGACACGCTGCGGCCCTCGGCGAGGACGGTGCAGGCACCGCAGGCGCCGACCCCGCACCCCTCGCGGGCGCTGGTGACGCCGACCCGCCGGCGCAGCGCGTCCAGCAGCAGGGTGGTGTCTTCGACGGCGACCTTGTACGGGGTGCCGTTGACGTCCAGGGTGATCTCGTTCATCGTCCGGCCTTCCCGGGGTCCGCCGCGTCGGCGAGGTGGTTCAGTACCCGCTCGGGGGTGAGCGGCAGAGTGGTGATCCGTACACCGCAGGCGTCCCGGACCGCGCCCGCGTAGGCCGGAGCGATCGGCAGGATGGTGGTCTCGCCGACGCCCTTGGCGCCGAACGGGCCGTCACGGTGGGCGCTCTCGACGATGACCGGTGTGAGCTTCTCGGGGAGGTCCTTGATGGACGGCAGCTGGTAGTCCAGCATCGTCGCATTGGTGATCTGTCCCTGGTCGAACACCATCTCGTCGAAGAGCGTGTGGCCGATGCCCATGATCGCCGCGCCGGTCAGCTGCTGCTCGACCAGTGTCGGGTTGATGGCCCGGCCGACGTCACCGGCGATGGCGAGATGCTGGGTACGGATGCGCCCGGTCCAGATGTCGACCGCGAGACGGACGGCGGCGGCACCGGCGAACCAGTGCTCGGTCACCTTCTCGGACAAGCCGGTGTCGTGGTCGTAGGGCACCCACCAGCTGGTGAAGTTCTCCGCCGTGGTGACCGTGGCCCCACGGGCGCCGAACTTCGCGCGCACCAGGTCGGACAGGCTGCCGCGCAGTTCCTTCGCCTCGTGGACCACGCCCTGTGCGTCTAGCACCAGCTCCTCCGCGGGCACACCCCACCGCTCGGCGGCGAAGCCCAGCAGCTTGTTCCGCATCGCCTCGGCGACCAGCCGTACGGCGTTGCCGGTGTGGTAGGTGGAACGGCTGCCCGCGGTGATCGTGTCGTAGGGGGTCGCGTCGGTGTCGGCTCGGACGACGTGGATCCGGCGGCTGTCGAGGGACAGGACCTCGCCGACGATCTGCGACATGATCGTGTCGCTGCCCTGGCCCATGTCGACCGTGCTGATCAGCAGGGTCGCGGAGCCATCCTGGTTGAGGTTGAGGGTGGCGTTGGCGATGGTCGGTGTCAGGACCGCCTTCATGCCCACGGCGACCCCCTTGCCGTGCACCCACCGGCCGTCGCCCTCGGGCGTGGGGTCGTCCCAGCCGACGGCCCTGGTGACCTCGTCGATGCAGGTGAGGAAGTCGGCGCTGTGCATCTTCGTGCCGACTGTGGCGATGTCGCCCTCGCGCAGGAGGTGACGCCGACGGAAACGGTAGGGGTCCTCACCAAGTTCGCGGGCGAGTTCGTCGATGAGGGTCTCATGCGACCAGGTGACCTGGGGTACGCCGAAGCCGCGGAACGGCCCGGCCGAGACCTTGTTGGTGTAGATGCAGCGGGAGCGCACATCCACGGCCGCGATCCGGTACGGCCCCGGGGCGACCAGACCCGATTTGGCGGCGATCCGCGGGCCGACGTCGGCGAAGGCGCCGGTGTCGTAGCGGACGTCCGAGGTCACGGCCACGATGTTGCCGTCGGCGTCCGCCGACATCGAGCCGGTGACCCGGGCGCCGTGCCGGGTGGTCAGGAGGAACGCGTCTTCCCGGGTCGCGTCGATGCGGACCCGGCGGCCCGTGGTCCAGGCGAGCGCCGCGGCGAGCGGCTCCAGGCGGTCGTACATCTTGCAGCCGAAGCTGCCTCCCAGCGGCCGGGTCATGATCCGCACCTGGGACAGCGGGATGTCGAGCAGGTCCGAGACGGTCTGCCGGACGTACGACGGGGTCTGGGTGGTGGAGAGCATCTCCAGCCGGCCGCTGTCGACCCAGGCCGAAGTGGACGGCAGCTCGATCGGCACATGGTGGGTGGGCGGCGCCCATGTCGTCGCGGTGACGGTCGTGGCGGCCCGCTCGTGCTCGGCGGCCGCGTCACCGAGGATCTGCCGGTACTCGTAGTTGACGTTCGTGCCGCGCACCCCGCGCAGATGGGCGAGGTCGGCGAAGACCGAACTCGGGCGCAGCTCCTCGTGGACGAAGGCCTCGCCACGCAGGGCGTCGTCGATGTCGTAGACGGGCGGCAGCTCCTCGTACTCGACGGCGATCTCGTCCGCCGCGGCGCGGGCGGTGTCGGGATCGGTGGCGAGCACCGCGGCAATCGCCTCGCCGACGAAGCGTGTCTTGTCGACGGCCAGGCACGGCTGGTCGGCGAAGGCGGGGCCCGTGTAGATGCGGTCGCCGAGCACCTCGTACAGGTCGCGGCCGGTCACCACGGCGAGGACGCCTTCGACGGCCAGAGCGTCCTCAGTGTGCACGGCCACGATCCGCGCGTGCGGGGCGGTGCTGCGGTGGACGCCGACGAACGCCGTGCCGGGTGGGTTGGCCTCGTCGCCGGTGTAGCGGATCGTGCCGCGCACCCGCCCGAGGGCGTCGAAGCGCTTGCGGCGCTCGCCGACGCCGTAGCGCGGCTCGGTCTCGGCCTGTCGGGTGTCGGCGGGCTGTGCGTCGGGGAGAACCTCAGTCACGGGAGAGCTCCTTCAGACTGCTGCGGACGGCCTGCTCGACGGCGACCCGGCCCAGCCGCGCCTTGTACGAGGCGCTGCCGCGGATGTCGGCGATCGGATCCATGACGGAGTCGGCGATGTCGAGGGCGGCCTCGACGGCCTG
This sequence comes from Streptomyces graminofaciens, assembly GCF_030294945.1. Classification (NCBI taxonomy): domain Bacteria; kingdom Bacillati; phylum Actinomycetota; class Actinomycetes; order Kitasatosporales; family Streptomycetaceae; genus Streptomyces; species Streptomyces graminofaciens. Next base: position 2,364,614 of record NZ_AP018448.1, read on the forward strand.
CTGTTCGTCCATGTCCGGGGTGACGTCGAAGGCGAGGTAGACCGTGGTGGGGGCGACGGCGCCGAGCCCCATCCGGATCTCGACGAAACCGTCCTCGGGCACCGCGAGGACGGCGGCGGAGGCACAGGGCCAGTCGTTCTCACTGAGGCTGCGCATCTTGACGAAACTGCTGCGGGACCCGTCGGGCTGGCGGGGCACGGTGATGGCCGTGATCATCTCGCCGTGCCGGACGTCGGTCTCCTGGAAGTCGGTGAAGAACTCCCGGACCGCCACCTCGCGACTGCCTGCGGCGGAGGCGAGGTGGACTGTGGCGTCGAGGACGACGAGCGCGGTGGGCGGGTCGAGCCGGTAGTCGCCGTGGGCGATGTTGCCGCCCGCGCTCGCGGTGTTGCGGACCCGGGGGTTCGCGGCCTGCCCGTAGGCCGCCGCGGCGACCGGGACGAGCCGGCGGGTCCGCGGGTCGGTCTCCACCCGGCGCAGCGGGACCAGTGTGCCGATGGTGATGTCGTCGTCGGTGACGGTCAGGTCGCGCAGGCCGGGGATCCCGGCGATGTCGACGTAGTCCTCGGTGAAGAGCAGTCCCTGTTTGCGCAGGATCTGGATGGCGGTGCCGCCTCCGTAGACCATCACGTCGTCCAGCTCGCCGAGCAGCGCGGTCGCCTCTTCCAGGGTCTCCGGGCGGTGGACGCGGCCGGCGCTCACCGACGGTCGCCCTTGCGGCGGCCGAACAGGATGCCGTAGGCGAACGCGGCGGCGACGGAGAGGGCGAGCACGAACCAGTCCTGGCGCGCCCGCTCGGCGGCGGGCGCCGCGACGAACTGGACCGCGTCGGCCGACTGGGCCTGTGGGAGTCCCGCCGTCGCGCTGTCGGCTCCCGTCGCCTGGGCGGCGGAGACGGCGCGGAGTGCGGGGGTGGCCGCCTTCTTGCCCTCGTTCCCGCTCTGCGGCATTGGTCGGCCGGTGCAGATCGCCGTGAGGGCCTCGGCGAAGTGCTTCTCCACCTCCGCGGTGCGCTTGCGGACGACGGCCTCGCCGACCCGGCCCAGCTTGCCCCGGATGCCGAGCTCGAACTCGTAGCACACCTCGGACGCCTCGCCGGTCTCCCCGCCGTTCCCGGTCAGCGGTGTCACGGTGAGCGTCGCGTCGACCTTGATGGTGCTGCCGAGGCGGCGGTCCTCACCGCGCAGGACGGCCTTGACCACGATGGGCTCGGACGTGTTCTGCGGCCTTGCCATGGAGGTGATCTCGGCCGCGAAGCCTGCCTTGAACCGCACGTGTGCGACTTCGTTGACGAGGCTGCCTTTGTAGTGCGTCTCGTCGGTCTGGACGAGTTCCTCACACCCCGGGATGCAGGAGCGCATGGTGTTCGGGTCGAGGAACAGGGTCATGACCTTGTCTGCCGCTGCGGGAATCGTGAAGGAGGATGCCAATTTCATCGCATGACCGCCATAGAGGATAGCTTGTTCTGTATACAGGACACTACGAGTACGTTTCCGTGCCGTCAAGATGCAGGAGAGGAGCCCCCTGCGAGGCCACCAACACATGACGACCACCCGCCACCCGCGCTCGATGACGAGGCGGGTGGCGGGTGGCGAGCAGCAAGTGGCAAGTGGCGAATGCAGGGTGGTCGACGAGCGACAGGCGGCAGGCGCGTCCTGCGGGCAGGACGGCAACTCCGCCAGGGCGGCGAATCGCTCACCCTCAAAGCCCTGCTGAGGGCGTGTGGTGCAGGCGGCCTACCGGAAGGTGGCGCCGGGGCGGATCGGGAACACCAGTGGCCTCATCGGCGCCGCCGTCGCGCCACGCAGACGCAGCCCGGCACCGAACATCACGAACTCCCACAGCCCGGCCTCGGAGATGTCCTCCAGGTAGGCGTTCTCCATGATCGGGATACCGCACTCGCCGAGCAGGTAGGTGTGCACCGGGTGCCAGTTGTCCGGGTCGACGCTCGGCATGACTTCCAGCGCGACATTGTCGGCGCCGATGATCATCGCTCCCGCCTCAGCGATCAGTGCGGCGGCTTCGCGGTCGAGTCCCGACTCGTTGTGGAGATACCGCGTGTTGTCGTGCCACAGGCGCATGCGTCCGGTCCGCACAAGTACGACGTCGCCCTGGCGGATCTCCGTGCCCTGGCGCTCGATCACCGACCTCAGTTCGTCGGCGGTGATGCGGTGGGAGTCCGGGAGGACGTCGACACCGGCCGCCGCGGCCACGTCGAGCAGGACCCCGCGGGCGATCACCGGGGGAAGCTGCTCCGCACCGGCCTTGAGCCAGTGCCGGCTCCCGAGGTCCTGGTCGGCACGCACCTCGTTCCAGATCATGCCGTCGAGCCCGAAGTGGTTGAGCGCGTCGAGGTGGGTTCCGGTGTGCGTGAACATCGCGATGCAGTCGGCCGAGTAGGTGACGTGCCGGTTCTGCTCGGCACCGAGGCCCAGGACGTTCTCGTTCACACTGCCCTGCGGTGTGTGCGACATCCAGATCTGGTAGGTCGGGTCTCCCAGACCCGCCCACGACGGCATCCCGACGTGGTAGTCGACCGAGAGGTCGTACATCGTCGTCGGGTCGGCAGCGGCCCACGCGGCGGCCCGGGACTCCTCGGTCATCAGATTGAGCATGCCGATCTGGTCGGACGGCCCGAACGGGCTGCGGCTCACCTTCCCGGGTATCACGGATCGCGCGGCGACGGGATCTGTCGTCTGCGGTTCCACGCTCGTCTCCTCAGGTTTCGTGTGGTGCCGGTGCTCCGGCTGTCTCAGTTCCGGCAGCGTCCTGGTCGGCCCACCGGGGCCCCTGGCCGTCCTCGGCCAGGGGTGGCGGAGGCAGTCGGTACGACACCGGGGTCCGGCCCATCCGGAGCGGATTGCGGGTGACGACCGTGCCGTCTATGTCGACGGTCGGCTCCAGCCCGAGGGTCCGTGCGAACTCGAACGCGGCGGCGATGTCGTTGACCGGCCCCGCAGGCACTCCGGCGTCGTTCAAGCGCTGCGCCCACACCTGTGCGCCGTCGGTGACCAGGCGCGCCGTCAGTTCGGTGCGCAGCGCCTCACGGTGGGCAACCCGAGCCGCGTTGACCACGAACCGGGGATCGGATCCGAGCTCCGATGCGCCCAGGACGGTGCACATGGAACGGAACTGCCGGTCGTTGCCCACGGCGACGGCGAGTTCCCCCTCGCTGGTCGGCAGGGTCTCGTAGGGCGCGATGGACGGATGCACATTGCCCAGTCGCCTGGGCACGACACCGCCGGCGGTGTGGGCGGAGGCCTGGTTGGACAGCGCCGCCAGGGCGCAGCTGAGGAGGTCCACCTCGATCCGCTGGCCTTCTCCGGTCCGCTCGCGGTGCCGCACCGCGGAAACCACGCCGACCGCGGCGTACAGGCCGGTGATCACGTCGATCACGGCCACGCCGACCTTCTGCGGCTCGTCGTCCGGCGATCCCGTGATGCTCATCAGGCCGCCCACGGCCTGTACGATGAGGTCGTAACCGGGCAGGGACGCGCCGCCGGCCGAGCCGAAGGCGCTGATCGAGCAGTAGATGAGATCCGGCCGCCGGGCCGCGAGTTCCTCGTAACCGAGGCCGAGCCGGTCCATCACGCCCGGCCGGAAGTTCTCCACGACGATGCCACTGTCCACGGCCAGGTCCTGGGCACGCTTGCGGCCCTCCTGCGTCGCGAGGTCCAGCACGACGCTGTGCTTGTTGCGGTTGACGGCGAGGAAGTACGTCGCCCGACCGTCCGGCGTGTACGGCGGCCCCCATGCCCGGGTGTCGTCGCCGCCGTCCGGCCGCTCTATCTTGACGACCTCCGCGCCGAGGTCGGCGAGCAGCATGGTGGTGAGCGGTCCGGCGAGGATTCTGGAGAAGTCCGCGATACGCAGTCCGCTGAGCGCGGTCATCGGCCCACGTACTTTCCGGGCCGCTTCTCGGTGAACGCCCGGTATGCCTCCACGGAGTCCTCGGTCGACCGCACGACACCCATGTGGGAGGAGATGAGGTCCAGACTGGTGCGGAAGTCCAGGCGCTGCGACTGGTACGCCGTTCGCTTGATCATCCGCACCGCCACCGGCGGCGCGGACGCCAGCCGTGCCGCGAGGGCGTATGTGGCGTCCATCAACTGGTCGGGCTCGTGCACACTGTTGACCATGCCGAGTTCGGCGGCTCGTTCGGCACCGATCATGTCCCCGGTCCAGAGCAGCTCCAGCGCCCGCGGCATGCCGATCAGCCTGGGCAGCAGCCAGCATCCCCCGTCACCGGGCACCAGACCGACCTTCACGTAGGACATTGCCATCCGCGCTGTCGTGGAGACCAGTCGGAGGTCGCACATCAGCGCCATGTCCAGTCCCGCGCCCATGGCGTCGCCGTTGACCGCGGCGATCACCGGCTTGTCGATGCCCTCCAGGGCGAGCGGCACGCGGTGGATGTGATCGGTCAGGGCCTGCTTGAACTCCAGGGGCGCCTGCTCGTGGTCCTCCACCCACGACAGGTCGATTCCGGAGCAGAAGCCGCTGCCCTCGCCGGTGACGACGATGACGCGTACCTCCGGATCGGTCTGTGCGTCGACGAGCCGGTCCGCCCAGTCGTTGACCATCTCGAAGGTGAACGCGTTGCGCTTGTGGGGGCGGTTGAGCCGGATGGTCGCCACATGGTCGGCGACGTCGTACTCCAGTTCGGTCACTGCGTCGTGCTCCTCGTACGGTGGGGCGGTGGTCAGCTGCTCCGGTACGGCCGGCGTTGTCAGATCCGGGCGAAGCGGAGGCGGGTGGGCAGGTCGTTCAGCTCCTCGTGGCCGTCCTCGGTCACGATCGCGTTCCCGCCGATGTTGACCTGACGTCGCCCGAAGACCGCGTCGGGTTCGAGCTGGAAAGTCATCCCTGGTTCGAGGACGACATCGAGATCGGTGCCCGGCAGCTCGTCCACCTGCTTAAACCGGTCCGTGATGCTGCTGTCGGTGCCCCGGGTGACCCGGCCGACCATCGTGAGCGGGGTGAGGCTGTGGATCAGCGGCGTGATGTGCCACGCTCCGGCCCGCTGCAGCGGCTCCGCCATCGCGTCGGCGACCTCGCCGAACTTCACTCCGGGCCGCAGGGCCTCCAGACCGGCGTCGTACGACTCCCTGGCGACCTCGGCCGCGCGGCGAAAATCAGGATGGACGTCCCCAACCGCCACGCACATCTGCACCTGCGCCTCAAGCCCGCCGACGGTCGGCATCATCTCGGAGAGGACCATGTCCCCTTCCTGGACGACACGCGCCGGCTGGGCGCGGTACAGCCAGCGCGGCGCGTCCCAGCTCAGGTTGTCCGGGCCGGAGTGGACGAAGAGGTCGTGCGCCATCCCGGCGCCGTGCCGGTGGAACTCGTGCAGCACCTCCGCGTAGATCTCGACTTCGCTCACCCCTGGCCTGGTGACGTCCAGCATCACCTGGCACGCCTGCTCGGCCAGCTGGGAGACGTAGCGGAAGAGCGCGAGTTCCTCCTCGCTCTTCACCAGCCAGATCCCGGTGAAGTCGTCGAGGACGTCCACGAACGTGGCCTTCGGCAGTTCCTTCTGGAGGTAGGCCCACATCGGCTGCGGGGTCCATCCGTACGGCAGCAGATTGGGGCCGCTGAGGATCCCGATCGTCCCGATCCGTGACTGGGCGAGGCCCATCTCCTCAAGGACCCGCACCATCGCGGGAGCGCGCGGTCCGAACCGCATGTCCGGGATCCAGGTGCCCTCGCCCCACTCCTGCGCCTGGAGCCAAGAGCCCGCGACGGACGCTCCGCGCTGGATGGCGACGGGTTCGCCTTCCAGCGGGAGGACGACCGCGGAACCGGGGAGGTCGTTGGTGAAGTAGGTGTCGGCAGGGTAGCGCACCGGGGCGGGCGGGACGAGGAGACACTCCACGTCGTTGCGCCGCATCATCTCGCGCAGCAGACCCCACCGGCGGTCCCGCTCGGCCAGGGACAGGGTCGGCAACTGCGGCAATCCGGGTGAGCCGCTCACGCGGCGTCCTCCTGGGTCCAGCGCCACATCTCCATGTTGACGTTCTTGCGGTAGTCGTCCTGCATCGGGTGCGTGAGAACCTCGACGTGGAGCCGGTTCTCGACCCACACCTCGATCACGTCGAAGAACTCCCCGCGCGGGCAGCGCAGCGTACGCCATCCCTCACGCTCGGCGATCGCCATAATCTCGTCCTGGCTTTTGTCCGTCGAAGTGGCAAAGTGGAAGGCCACGTACTTCGACGGAGACTCGTCCAGCTTCGGCCACACCGGGTCGTCCTCGCCCTTGCCGGGGGCCATCGTCTGGGAGCGCGGGTAGACCTCGCAGGTCGTGCCGTGCTCGTCGCCGGCGATGGCGACCCAGGCGCCCGGCCACGGCGGGAAGCGGAAGGCCTCGCCGCCCCAGATCTCGGCGATCACCTCAGCCACGCGCTGAGGATCGTCCGCCGGGATGGACACATGGAAGATCATTTGCGTTCCTCCTGTAGAACCATAGGAACTTCTGTCCGCCCTAGAGTACAAGATGTCTCGTCACGAACACTAATTGCCGCTGCAGACATGCGCAAGAGCTATGAAATCCCAGAAACTGGCACCCCATACGGTCGTTCCACTTGCCACTGATGTCCTGTGTCGAGGACACTGCTGCCCCCCACGCTCCCTCCATCGGAGCAACAAAGGCCTGAGGAGCAGTTCATGGCGAACGAGGTGCCCGCGGTCAGTGCGGCGATCCGACTGGTCGAGCACATCGCGGCCGAGGCACCCCAGGCGGTGTCGGCGGGGATCCTGGCGCAGGCGCTCGGCCTGAACCGCTCGACCTGCTACAACATCCTTGCGACCCTCCAGCAGGCCGGCTGGGTCAACAACCTCGGCAATCGCTCCGGCTGGACGCTCGGGCCGGGACTCTCCGCATTGGCCGTGCTCGGCGACGAGGCGATCCTCTACGTGATCAAGGAGGAGGTCGAACGGCTCTGCCGCCGGCTGGGCCTGGTCGTCTTCGCCGCACAGGAGGACGGATCCGGCAGCTACACCGTGGTCGCCGTCGGCGACCCGGGCCGCGGCGTGCGGGTGACGGTCGACGTCGGCGATCGGTTCCCCTTCTCCGCGCCGGGGCTGATGCAGGCGTTCTGGCCCTATCGCCCGTTCGACGAGTTCGTCGATCTCGCCCGCAGCCGACTTGTGGAACGTTTCACCGAGTTCACGATCACCGGCTTGGACGAACTGTCCAGCGTCTTCGCACAGGTTCGCGAGCGCGGATACGGATGCAGCATCCGGCAGTTCAACGTCGCGCACAGCGGAGCCTCCTCGACCGTCTTCGGCCCTGGCGGCAAGCCGATGCTCGCGCTGATGACGATGACGTTCTCCAGCGAGCTGGACTGGGACAACCTCGACCGCGTGGGCCCGTCCATCCGGGACGCCGCCGCACGGGCGACCGCCCGGATCGGTGCTTCGGCACCCGGGCGGGAGTCCTTGGCGCACGCCACCACCTGATCGACTGGACTCAGGGACGACCGGCACGTTGAGATCGCCCGACCCCAGTACGAGGCCGCGCCGTGGGTCGGTTCGGAGCGCCCGCGCGCCGATCGGCCGTCCAGGGCCGCGACGTCTCGGAAGGCGCCGTCGAGGAGGGTCCCGGCCCAGCCGTTGTCGGCAGGCTTCCTCGCCATGGTGTCTCCGAGCAGCTTGAGTAGCAGGTGTCCTCGTGGGGAGCGGTCGCCGTGCTCGTCGTGGAGGTCAAGTCGGACGCGGGCCTCGTCCTGGACCTTTCATCGAGGGCGAGGCGACCAAGACCGATCACGCCGCCACGTCCTCGCCGCTCCTGACCCGTCGGCGAGGACGTCCGCGACCTCCTTCCGGCGGCACGGCCTGTCAGCCGTCAGGGCGGTCGGCCTCACGCGCTCGCCAAGGCCGCCGCAGGCCGGACGGATCTCTCTTTGAACTCCTGGCGAATCAGACACAGCCGCCCGCGACACGCACCCGGCCCGCACCTGACCGCGACAGACGGGGACCCGGCAACGCAGTGTCGGTGTCCAGCCGTACGCCATGCTCACGGCACGCAGAGCAGCGGCGCGGGCGTGGCGCGGGTGAACGTGTCCCGCACCAGGCCGGGTGCGCGACTGGAGACCTGCATGACCCCGGCGAGTCTGCCGGCGGAGCGGACCGGCCGAAGCCCGAAGAAGGCTACGGTCCCGAACGAGCCGGTCAGACTCACCCGCCGTGAGCGCCAGGTCTCCGACCCCGCGGTCGAGGGCCGGCCCAACCGGGAGATCGCCACATCCCTCGTCATCTCGCTGCCCACCGCCGAGGGGCACGTCGAGCACGTCCTGTCCAAGCTGGGCTACACGCCCCGGGCTCGGATCGCGGCGTGGGTCACCCGTCAGCGGGCGAGTGTCTGACCCGGCGCGGATCCGGCAACGGCCTGCGGGAGTCGTTGTGACGCACCCCGGATGCGGGCGGGCCTCAGGGCTGACCGGGCAGCACGACGATCCCGTCGTCGTCGCTCACCAGCGTCGCCCCCGGATGGAAGGTCAGCCCTCCGAAGGCGACCGGCGCGTTCAGATCGCCCGCCCCCTGCTTGAGGCTGCGCCGCGGGTTGGTCCCGAGCGCCATCACGCCGATCGGCAGCTCCCGCAGGGCCGCCGCGTCCCTGACGGCCCCGTTGACGACGATGCCCGCCCACCCGTTGTCGGCGGCCTTCCTCGCCATGTTGTCCCCGAGCATGGCCACCCGGAGCGAGCCCTGAGTGTCGACGACGATGACACGGCCGTCCCCGGGTTCGGCGACGACCTGCTTGAGCAACACGTTGTCCTCGTAGGAGAGCACCGTCACGATCGGCCCCTGGAATGCGCGACGGCCGCCGTACTGCGCGAACTGGAGGTCGCACACCAGCAGCCGGTATCCGTACTCGTCGTAAAGATCGGCCGTGGAAACAGGTTGCTCGGTCATGACTGCCGCCTCTCCTCCGATGGAGGTCGTCGGCCTCACCGCTTCCCAGGAGGCCGGGGCAATGCTATTTCCGTCCTCACTGCAAGACAAGGGATCTCGTATAACGGTCAACCTTCTCGGGAGGGCGCGGCGCTCGCAGCCAGGGGGACGGGCCACATGACCGCCACCTGCTCGGAGTGGCGAGGCGACCGGGCCCCGGAGACCCAGTCAAAACGCGAACACGCACGCTGCGCATGCCACCGACCGAGCATGTCACCGGCCGAGAGCCCCGCGACGCTCGAAACCCTCGCCCTCCACCCCCGCCGACCGCGATCCCGGCCGACAGCCCGAGGCTCAGCCGAGGGACTGGGTGAGGGCATAGGTACGCCCGGCCGGATCCTGGAAGTGCCGGTAGGCCACGGCGTCGATACGCACCACCTCGCCGACCAGAGTGCCGCCGGCGCTCTCGACGGCCGCGGACGCCTCGTCGATGTCGTCGACCATGAAGCCGAAGGCGACGCCGTCGTTGAGTCCGTACGCCGGGACGTGGGCCGGCGCCAGCAGTTCCAGGTTCGAGCCGTCCGACGTCCGGAATGCGCTGTAGCCATCAGCCTCCCAAGCGGGCCCGCTTCCGAGGAGGTCACCGAAGAACCGACGCGTACTGCCGAACGCCTCTCCATCGACGACAACGGCGTGCCAGGTGATGCCCTTGATCTCCATGTTCGATGTTCCCTTTCCGGAGTCGGCTCCGCGCCCCGGGTCTCGCCGGTCCGCCCCTTGCGAGACGGGCCGGCAGGCGATGTCCATCGGAGCGCCGATGCAGGGCGACGCACTACCAGTGCATCGCCCGCGGGACGCTACATCTCTCCCGTCGGACACGTCTAGGCAATTCCAGCCCGCCACTCTGTCGAAATGTCCGCCATGGAGGGCAGACTGTCCCCCGAACCCGTCCCCATGGCTGGACGCGGAGCCGACGCCACATGCAGCCACATGCACCAGTCCTCCCCGAAGGATCACCCATCCCGCAGGGAGTTCCCGGTCGCCCTACAGACACCAGACAGAGGGGGCAAGGTGGCGACCGAACCCCCTCCTCCCCCCGAGAGAACATCCGGAGAATTTCGCACGAGACGAGCCGGATAGCGGTCTTGACGCCACTGTGACCGATAGCTAATGTCGCAAATACAGGACATCACGTCCTCCAGATGAGACGCGACTCTCGCTTCGGTCAGCCTGTCGAATCGAGACGGGCCGGGACGGCCGACGTCCATCTTGAACCAGGAGGGATCCATGTGCCTCTGGGGCCGGACGCCGCGGAAGGTGAAGTATGACTGTGCGGTACAACGCAACGAAGGCGATGCGGCACCTCGACTCGGACCCCAGCGCGGGAACCGCCGCAGTCTACGGCGAGGTGCCGGCAAAGTGCCCCGCGGAACGCGTCGAGGTCGACGAGTCGAAGGACGTCGACCCGGCCCGCTGCCCCGACCCGGGGAAGTCCGACCTCGACCGCGCGGACAGGAGTCACCTGGCCTTCGGCTTCGGACTCCGCTCCTGCCTCGGGCAGTACCTTGCGCGCCTGGACCTGCTGGTCGCCCTCGAGGAACTCCTCGCCCGGACCTCGTCGTTCAGCCTCAGCGGTGATGTGGTTCGGCGCAGCTATCCGGTGTTGTCAGTCAACGAGATGCCGCTCAGGATGGACGCGGCCGCACCTTCGGAGGTCGCATGACCACGCTCACGATGATGTCAGACGTCCAGGTCACCGAGCGCGCCGAGCGGGTGGTGCGCATCGCACGGAAATGGCAGGCAGCCGAGGATGTCCTGGCCCTGGAACTCGTCGACCCGGCGGGCGGGCCGCTGCCCGAGTGGGAGCCCGGCGCTCACATCGACCTGGTCATGCCCGACGGTGCCGCTCGTCAGTACTCCCTCTGCGGTGACCCCGACGACCGGCACACCTGGCGGGTCGGGGTACTGCTGGAGAAGGAGGGGCGCGGTGGCTCGCGCTGGGTCCATGAAGGGCTGGCCGAGGGGGACCTCGTCCCCACCCGCGGCCCGCGCAACCACTTCGCGCTCGAACCCGCCCGCCGGTACCTGTTCATCGGCGGCGGCATCGGCATCACGCCGATCCTGCCGATGGTGCGCGCCGCACTCGGCATGGGCGCTGATCTCACCGTCGTCTACGGCGGCAGAACCAGGGAGTCCATGGGCTTCGTCGACGAACTCATAGAACTTCACGCAGGGGTGGAGGTCGTCCCGCAGTCCGAGGCCGGCCTCATCGACCTGGAACGTCTTCTCGCCGACCCGCAGCCGGACACGCTGATCTACTGCTGCGGCCCCGGGCCGCTGCTGGACGCCGTGGAGCAGCGGGTCGCGCGCTGGCCCGCGGGAGCACTCCGGATCGAGCGGTTCAGCGCGCGCACCGACACCGAGCTCACGTCCGACGCCGACCAGGCGTTCGAGGTCGAACTCTCCCGCAGCGGCACGGTTCTGCAGGTCCCGGCCGACCAGACGCTGCTGTCCGTCCTGGAGGACGCCGGTGCCGATGTGATCAGCTCCTGTGCCGAGGGCACCTGTGGCTCGTGCGAGACGATGGTGCTCGCCGGCGACATCGATCACCGCGACTCGGTACTCTCCGAGAGCGAGCGGGCCGCCGGCGACCGGTTGATGATCTGCGTCTCCCGGTGCCGTGGGCCGAAGCTGGTCCTGGACCTGTGATGGAACGGCTTCGCGTCGAGGACATCCACGGGACGCGGCGAGAGGGGCACCGCCATGCGTGAGGTGCTCGGTGATCTGCGGGCGTGGTGGCAGGCGGGGGACGACGTCGCACTGGCGACGGTCGTGTCGACCTTCCGCTCTGCCCCGCGCCCCGCGGGTGCCGCCATGCTCGTGGGCCCGGACCGTTCCGTGGTGGGATCGGTCTCGGGCGGTTGTGTGGAGGGCGATGTGTACGAGCGCGCCCTCACCGCGATGGCCTCGGGCGCGCCGTCGCTGACGCGGTACGGCGTCTCGGACGACGACGCCCTGAGCGTCGGGCTGACCTGCGGCGGCATTCTGGACGTCTTCGTCGAGGTCGTCTCCCGGGCCGGGTATCCGGAGTTTGGTGACGTCGTCACCGATGTCGAGGCGGGACGTCCCGTGGCCGTGGCGACGGTCGTCGCCCATCCGTGTTCCGACCGGGTCGGCCGGCGGATGATCGTGCGGCCGGACGGCACCACGGGTCACCACGGCCTGGGGTCTGCTCGCATCGACACCGCCGTCCGCTACGACGCCCTGGGCATGCTCGCGGCAGGGTCCAGCGGGGTGCTCTCGTACGGCATCGACGGTCAACGGCGGGGTAGCGGGATGCAAATCTTCGTCGCCACGTTCGCTCCGAGGCCGCGGATGCTCGTCTTCGGGGCGATCGACTTCGCCGCGGCCGTGGCCCGGCTGGGCTCCTTCGTCGGATACGACGTGACCGTGTGCGATGCCCGGCCCGTCTTCGCGACGGCCCGCAGGTTCCCGGACGCCGACCGCGTCGTCGTCGACTGGCCGCACCGCTACCTCCGTACGGAGATCGAGGCGGGCCGCGTCGACCACCGTACGGTCGTCGCGGTGCTGACGCACGACCCGAAGTTCGACGTGCCGTTGCTCGAAGTGGCGTTGCGCACCCCGGAGATCGCCTATGTCGGGGCGATGGGATCCCGGCGCACCCATGACGAACGCATGGCAAGGCTGCGCGAGGCGCACCTCGACGAGACGGAGCTGGCGCGGCTGCGCAGCCCGATCGGACTCGACATCGGGGCGCGGACCCCGGAGGAGACCGCCGTCAGCATCGTGGCGGAGATGATCGCCGGTCGCTGGGGTGGCACCGGCGCGTCACTGTCCATGACCAGCGGACGGATCCACATCGGTGACCCCGTAGCGGCACCTGCCGCACACGCCGTCCAGCGCGAGAAGGAGCGAGTGTGAAGGACATCCGGCGGGTCGGTGTGATCGGAGGCGGGCTGATGGGCTCGGGTATCGCGGAGGTGTGCGCCCGTGCCGGCCGGGACGTCACGGTCGTGGAGTCCACCGACGCCGCGGCCGACGCCGCGCGGCAGCGGCTGGAGGCCTCCCTCAAACGTGCCGAGAGCCGCGGCAAGATCGATTCCGCGAAGACCGTCCTCCAGCGGATCGACGTGGTGACCGAAATCGAGCGGGTCGCCGACGGGCAGCTGGTGGTTGAGGCGATCGTCGAGGACGAGGCGGCCAAGACCGACCTGTTCCGCCGCCTCGACTCGATCGTCACGGACCCGGAGGCGATCCTGGCGTCCAACACCTCCTCCATTCCGATCATGAAGCTCGCCGTGATGACCCGTCGGCCGAGCCATGTGCTCGGCATTCATTTCTTCAATCCGGTGCCGGTGCTCTCGCTGGTCGAGCTGGTGCCGTCGCTGATGACCGACACGGCCGTCACCGAGCGAGCACGGGCCTTCGTACGGGACGACCTGGGCAAGCACGCCATCGACTGCCAGGACCGTGCCGGGTTCGTCGTCAACGCCCTGCTGATCCCGTTCATCCTCGCCGCGATCAGGATGCTCGAATCGGGCTTCGCGACGGCCGAGGACATCGACCAGGGCCTGGTCCGCGGCGCCGCCCATCCGCAGGGCCCGCTCGCACTGGCCGACCTGATCGGCCTGGACACCACCAAGGCCGTCGCGGAGTCCCTCTATGAGGAGTTCAAGGAACCCCTGTACGCCGCGCCGCCGCTGCTCGCGCGCATGGTGGAGGCTGGACTCCTGGGCCGCAAGACCGGCCGCGGCTTCCACACCTACACCTGAACCTGAGGTCGGGTAGCAAGTCGGATGTGGCATGGCCCCTTCATCACCGGCGTACACCGCGACAAGGTCGTCGGCCTCTCGACGCCCGCGCGGCTGAGGAAGTCACATGGGCCGTCAACGGCCGGAAGCAGGAGATCTCCGTTGATGCCACCGCCGACACCTTGCCTCTGGGACCGACCCGCTTCGACGCCTCCGGCCGCACATGTCCGTCCACGCCGACGCGGTCTTCGGCTTCCCCCTTTCCACGGTCCAGGTCGCGCCCTCGCGCCACAACCGACGGTGGATCCACCGAGCCCCGTGGGTGTCCCGCCCACATGATGGCGCGAATCCACTTGGCCGGTTGCTCGTCCGGCCGGCGTCGAGCGGACTCCGGTCCGATGCGGCGGGCGTAGTCCGCCGAGATCCTTGCCGAAGAACACGGCGCAGCATTGAGGATTTCATCGATTGCCGCAACTCGGTGCTCTCCTTGCAGAGTTGGGCGAGTTCACCCATCCCTGCAGTGGTCAGCAGATCGGGCCGCCCGCCCTGGTCAGCCCTGGCGCGGCGAACCCCTGTGCCGCAGAGCCGCCTCGTGGATGCCCAGGTCCCGGGCGGCAGGCGCGACCGGGCGACCTGAGGTCCTCGTCTCGCGGACGGCTCGCTCGCGCAGTTCGTCAGGCACTTCCGTGGCGCGGACATCGGACCCTGTGTTCACCCATCCGCCAGGACGATCACGCTTGGCTTCAAGGCCCCCCCGAAATCCCTTTGTTCGCCTGCCAGGTAGGGCACCCCAGGTCGCACCGTGACCAGCACACCCCGCACGAGCACGTTCGTCCTGTTCCCCCTGGCGCCCGGCGGGTCGACCTTCGGGCACTCGATTCCCCAGCATAGATCAAATGTCCCGAGTAAAGGACATTACCTCTCGCAAGAAGGTCAAGCAGCATCCGCGAGATGACGCACGCCTGCATCACCCACCGCTTCACCCCCACCGCACCCACCACCGGCTGACGCCAGGGACTGACGGCCATCACCAGCAATTAACCCGCCTTGCGCACCTCGGAAGCCCTGGAAGGGGTCGAGATTTCAGGCGTGGGGCCACATTCACGATCGGACTGTTGACCGGAGTGAAGCCGGGGGGTAACTTCACCCATCCAGGACAACATGTCCTGAATAAAGGACATCCGTTGTCCATGAGGCCGGCAGTCCGCTCGGCCCAGGTGCACGGCGCAATGCGGCACGAAAGGAACAATGCAATGGGCAGCAACGTCCGCCACGTCACGGAGGCGACAGCATGAGTGGCCAGTTGAACGCTACGGAAGCCTTGGAGCACCTGAAGTCGGACCCCGAGGCCGGGACCGCTGAGGCTTACGGCGAAGTGCTGGGTCAGTGCCCCATGGCGAGGGTCACGATCGCAGGGTCTGACGTGAACTGGTGGGGTGCCCTGGGCTACGCCGAGCTCACGACCGTCCTGCGTGACTTCCGAAAGATGAGCAGCACGGTCACGACCGAACCGGACGGCACGCCGGCCATCCTTCCGCTCTTCGCCGACCCTCCACTTCACACAGGGTTCCGCAAGCTGTTGAACCCGAACTTCCCGCCTGAGGTAGTCGGCCGTCTGGAGGCAGGCAACCGCGAAATCGCCGTCACCATGATCGACGAATTGGTGGCGGCGGCCGAGGGCGACTTCTCGGCGCAGTTCACCTATCCCTTCCCCACACGCGTGCTGTGTCGCTTCCTCGGAGTTCCTGACTCGGACTGGCCTTTTCACCACGAGTTCGTCATGACGACCGGAGAGCAGGTCGGGTTCGCCGTGAACGACGAGCAGAGCGAGCAGCTTTTCGTGGCCGCGATGGCGAAGATCCTTCCGTACGTGCAGAAGGTCATCGTGGATCACCGGGAAAACCCCCGGGACGATATCGTCAACAGTTTTGTGACGGGTCAGGTGCAGGGTCGCGCACTCACCGACGAGGAAATCAGCAAGCTGATCATCGCCATGATGCTGGCCGGTCACGGTACGACCACGGCCGCGCTGTCGAACACGGTCCTCCGGCTCGCCCGCGATCAGGAGCTGCAGAGTCTGCTGCGCGCCGAGCCGCATCGAATCCCCGACGCCATCGAGGAAAGCCTGCGGATCGACACGCCGCAGCAGACGTTGAGCCGCAAGTGCGTCGCCGACATGGAGATCGCCGGTGAGAAGATCGCGGCGGGCGAGTTCGTGCTGACGAGCTACGGTTCCGCCAACGTCGACCCGAGGCGTTTTCCCGACCCTGGCAGGTTCGACCTGGATCGGGAGGACAAGAACCACCTCGCTTTCGGGTTCGGTCTCCATGCCTGCCTCGGACAGCACTTCGCTCGCATGAACATGCGCATCACGCTGGAGGAGCTCCTCGCGAGGACGTCGAACTTCGCCGTCAACGGAGAAGTGAAGCGTCGGAGCTTTCCCGTGCTCTCGGTTGACGAGCTGCCGCTCGTGCTGCGGGCGGCCTGATCCGCGGGCCTACAGTGATCGCTCGTGCCGCTTGTACAGCCGGCAGGGGAGCACGACCTCGTAGGGACGTCCGTCGCGAAGCTGCATGATGTCGGTCATCGGTGGCCGCTCGGAACCGAGCAGAGCTCGTCCGGGCGGTCCCGTGCCATCCTCCTCATGACGGCTACCAGACGAGGCAGGCCGCGACCGTGGCAGCCCTAGGGAGGCACAGCCACTCTTGATGCCCCTATGGATGTCAACCGGCGGAAGTTGGTGTTGCAGATCCAAGATCGCGATCGTCGGCACGGACACAACGGTGCTGGTGGGACTTCGGCTCGGTCCCGCTGATGGGCCACTGCCGAGGTGCCGCACGAGGGGCCAGAAGATGCTCTCGAGCGGGGCGAGACCGGACGACCGTGCGTTGACGCTCGTGGACAGGGGTGTGAACCTCGGCACGTGCTGGTGATGATGCGAGAAGCAACAAGGGCGACGGGGGTCTCCCCTTCCACGGTGTCGCGAGCGCTGGCACCCGCCGGGACGGTCGGTCCAGTCATTCGGGAGCGGGTCCAGGGCCGCCGCCGACCGGCTCGACTACCAGCCGAACCGGGCCGCCCTCGGCCTCCAGGTGATCGAGGAAATTTCCACCACGCTCGGAGTCACGGAGCCGTTGAATGTTCGGTCATCTTCCGCTGACGCGGCAACCACTTCTTGGCGTACTCCTCGATCGTCCGCTGCCCAAGCTCACGGCGAGCCTCAGCCACGGGCGGGGGCGTCTTCCTTCGTTCCGCTCAGAGGGCCGTCAGCAGTTCGATCGCGGCATCCCGTGAAGTGTGGCCGGTCTCCTCGCGTTGCTCATGCAGCGAGCGAGCTGTCGAGCCAAGAGCCGAGCCTTCCGATGAGGGTTCAGGGGCAGCTCCAACATCGCGGACCGGCTGGGGCACTCCCGCATGTTGTTGTACGTGGCGTGCGGGTACCCGGAGTCTCGGCGCCGATCTGCTCATGTACCCGAAGGCCAGGGTCTGGGTCCTCGTACCGTTCTACCTTTCCACCCTCCCCAGCAGAGCTCATGCCGGCTCATTGACGCATTCCCTGACTCACCGTCAGGTGATGTGATAATGGCATGTCGACCTGCCTACCAGCCCGTACCGGTGTCGCCGGATGCCTGCGGCCGACACTGGGCGCTCATGCAGACGGTCCGGCCGCGGAAGCGGGAGGGGTCCGCGCGGTGACGCGCGGACCCCTGTCCGGCTACGCCCGTCCGAGAGAACGCCAGAAGGAGCAGTGGTGTTCGGCCTCGTAGTCGGGCATGACCGAGACGTTGCCCGGGCTCAACTGGACGATGCCGTTCCCGCCGCCCCGGTACTTCGGCCAGTCGGCCTCGCCGTGGCCGTTGGGGCTGCCCTGCCTGGCGAAGTTCGCCCAGTACCGCATGATCTTGTCGGACAACGCCCTCTGCGCCTGGGTGAACGGCGCTGCCTGCTGGGCGAAGCCGTCCTGGAACACGTAGGCGAGGTCCGCGCTGTGCGCCGAGCCCATCTGGAAGCCCTTGGGCGCCGGGGGATCTGTGAGCGGGGGCGCGTTCGGGTCGTACAACTCGTAGAAGTAGGTGGTGGTGTGTGCCGCGAAGACGTCCGCCGCGTCCGACTGTCCGCAGCCGCCCAGGCCTCCGGGCGTGCCGCTGTCGGTCAGGACCGCGGCCGTGGCGTAGGCGGGGTCGGTGTAGTCGGCGGCCGGGTACTCCTCGAGGATCTTGTCTGCCTGGTCCCCGAAGAAGGAGCGGATCACTTCCCGGTACGCCTCTTCGGTCTGCGGGAACGACTGGCCGATGAAGTGCAGCATCGCCCGTGCCTCGTCCCGGGTGGTGCCCATCAGGACCGGCACCTTGTTCCATCGGCCCGACTTGACTGCTTCCAGCGGCTCGGTCGGCAGAGCGTTTCCGCCGACCACGGGGCTCCAGGATTCAGTCAGCGGTGCCTTCGCCATCGCGTCGATCAGTTCGGCGACGGATTTGTGCCGCATGCAGGCCAGTTGAGCCTTGGCATCGCTGTCGGGGCAGCCGGCCTCCTTGACGATCACCTTCATGCCGGCCTCGTACGATGCCTTCGAGGCGGTAGGGCAGGTGCCCCCGCTCTGCATGATGGCCGCACTGAACAGTCCCTTGGCGGCCGGCGCGGCCAGCATGTTGCAGACGGAGAAGGCGCCGGCCGACTGGCCGTCGATCGTGACACGCTGAGGGTCACCGCCGAACGCCGCGATGTTCTTGTTGACCCAGCGCAGCGCGGCCAGTTGGTCGAGGAACCCGTAGTTCCCGGAGTTCCCCTGCTCATGGCCGAGGGACTCCAGGGCCAGGAAGCCGAACACACCGACCCGGTAGTTGATGCTCACCACGATCGCGTCGTTCTTCGCGGCGAGTTTGCTGCCGTCGTACAGCCGGGCGGCTCCCGAGCCGTACCCGCCGCCGTGGATCCAGAACAGCACCGGCAACCGCTTCCCGGCGACGTGGGCGGGCCGGTAGACGCTGAGGTACAAGCAGTCCTCGTCCGCACTCGACTCTCCGGGGAGCAGCCCGCCGGCAGGCTGGGCGCAGGCCGGGGAGTCGGTGGTCGCGTCACGGACGCCCCGCCACGAGGTCGAGGCGGCCGGCGCCCGCCAGCGGCGCTCCCCCGTGGGCGGTGCGGCGTACGGGATACCGAGGAACTTGTCCACCTCGGCGCCGACGGCCCCACGGACCCAGCCGTTATGGGTTCTGACCAGGGCGGCAGCACTGTGCTGAGGGGACGCGGACACCAGGGAGGGTGTGACGAACGCGACCAGGGCGACCAGACCGGTCACACTGAGTCGTCTGCTTCTTGAGCGGAAAAATGAGGACAACACATGCACCTCCTGCGGTGGGCGGCAGGCCCAACCTCGGGACGAGAGGAATTTCCGAAGATCCAGAGCCAGAGCCGGGATCAGTGAGCTGCGACTTGGGACTTCCGTGAGGGCATCCCGTAGTCGTCGCGCGGGTCGTCGTCGAGCTCCTTGCTGGTGATTGCCGCGTTCGGGCCGTCCTCGCCTCTGCGTCGGTAACCGTCCTGGAGGAGGAAATTGCCGGGGCGGACGAGATGACCGTCGGGCGGGACCGGGGCCGATCTCTGCGAGCGCACCGGGGCTCGCTCGCGTTCTGCGGGATCGGCGATGTTCGTCACATCACGCCGGGCGGGGTCGGCCCGCCCGCAGGGTCCGGCCTCGAAGGTAACCTGGTCCGGATCCGGAGGTGACCGAGTCCGGATCCGGAAGCCGTTCGGACAGGACGCGCGTGTACGCGGCGCCGCATGGATCGCTGCCGAAGACGGCCCGTCCAGGCGTGCAAAGGAGTCCCTCTTGTCACGCCGCCTCCCCCGCTCCCGGCGCGAGCGGGAGCCGCTTGCGGCTGTGGCCGCCGCCGGGCACCGGCATGTAGGAGATCCGCAGCCGGATCGAGACGGCAACGTCGTGCTCGCCGGGCGTGAGGGGTTCGTCGGTCTCGAAGGCCAGGACCGCGCGTTCGCCCATCTCCCAGCGGTCGTCGGTGACATGGGGCATCTCGTCGAAGGTGTAGGTCGTCCCGTGCACGATGAGGGTGGTGTGCTCCCTGGGCACAGCCCGGTCGTCGAGGACGAGATCGACGGCTTCGACCATGGACAGGAACAGTCCCCGGTAGTAGGGCATCCTGACGTCGAGTTCTCCGCCCGGGCGGCCGTCACGGCGGGCGCGGAAGCCGTCCTCACAGATGATGTACTTGTCGAACACGCTGTTTCTCCCTGCGGTGCGGTGGGCGGCGGTCAGGCGGTCTCGCCCAGCAGGCGGTCGAGCATGGACTGCTGCCTGCGCACCTGCTCGACGCTGTCGACGTCATAGGCGTCCTGGATGTGGCGGTTGCCCTCGTACTCACTGGAGAGACAGCCGGCGAAACCGCCCTCCACGAGGACCGGGACGATCTCCTCGTAGGGGATGCTGTACTCGCCGCCGTCGTCGGTCATCTCGTAGAACTTCGCCTGCACGTGCCCGATGAAGGGCATGTGCGCGAGCATCTCCTTGGGGTCGGTCCAGATGTAGTGGGTCGCCTGCCGGGCCAGGGCGAACTCGACCGGTCCGCCGCCGCGGTAGTTGACGATGTCCATCAGCGCGTGGGTGTCGCCCCGGTCGTCGTAGGTACGCACGATGAAGTCGACAAGTTCCGGCCGTGCCCCGTCGCGCAGCGCGCGGTCGCTCACCACGCGCGGAAAGCGGCGTACATGGATGCCCATGTCGGGCATCAGGCCGAGGACGTGCGCCCCGACCCGGTCCATGACCTCTAGGTGCTCGACGATCCACGGGTGCCGGTAGTGGAACGGAGCGTGGACTTCGAGGAGCAACTGGACGCCGTGCTCCTCGGCGTAGGGCGCGGCGGCTTCCATGACCTCGGGGGAGAAGTTGATCGTGGCCTTCACGATCGGGGCCCCCAGCCGGACGGCGATGTCGATGTCGCGTCGGACGGAAGACGTCTGCTCGTCGAGGGTGAGCCGACGGTCGGGGTGCAGCTTGGTGTCGAGGAAGGCGTTGGTGGCGACCGGGGTTGTTCCGTAGGCGCGCATCCAGTGGTGCCAGCGTGTGACGAACGCGTCCGTGAGCACGGGGTATCCCGGAATGGACTGCTCGGGGATGACCTCGATGCCGCGGGCTCCCATGTCCGCCACGGCGGCGACACAGTCCTCGACGGACATCGTGCGCAGGAAGTACTCCTCCTGGAAGGAGTAGAGGCTGACCCCGCGGCTGATGGCGTGCCGGCTGCCGGAGGTCGGTGTCGGGGGTGTCATGGAGCTGACCTCTCGTTCGTGGGTCCCGCAGGCAGTCTGCAACCTGCAAGAAGTAAATTCAATATTCTGGTTACGTTTGTGTGGCGTGAAATTCCGCCGCACAGGTGAACCAGCGCGCCCCGCGCTTCAGCAGGGACCGCACGAGGCCGCGGCCTCCAGCCTCATGCCCCGGACGACCGCGCCGCCCGGTCGATGTCTGGTCGATGTCTGCACGCATCGCCTCGTGACGCCCGTCCAGGTCCCAGAACGCCATCCCCACGGCCTGGGCGGCGAGGAGCTGCGGGATGCCGTAGAACATCACGCGGATCGCAGTGACCACGCCTCCGCTCTCCTCTCCGGGGCGGTACCCGGCCACGGCGAGTCCGTATGCGACCGCGGCCGAGCCGATGGCGGAGCCGACCTTGGTGGCGAAGGTGACACCCGACGACAGCAGTCCTTCGAACCGTGTACCGAACTGCCACTGCCGGTACTCAACGGTGTCCGCGACCATCGACACCATCGACACGGCGATCGCGAGCGTGGCGATGACGTAGAAGACCAGAAACACCGGGAAGGTGCCCTCGGCCGGGTACATCGCGACCAAGCGACGAAGCCGACCGCGACTCGATCTCAGTGCCGGTGATTGCCCAAGGCGCCTGCTCCCCGGCGTGCACGGCGCCGCGTCGCGGCACCTGTGAGGGACAGAGCACACCATGAGGCGCGTGGCGCACAAGACGAAGTAAATTCAAAATTCGCATTCTCGCCATTCGTCTCATGGATACCCACCCGGACGGCATTCTCATGCCCGACGGCGGGATCGGGAGGGGGACGAGCTCAGGTGCGTCGAGCTCCGCCGTGACCAGGGTGGCGGCGCAGACCCGGATGCCAATCGATGATGGTCGCCCGTGACCGGCCTCTCTCGGCCCGGCGCACGACGCGGAGCGGCTCGTCGCCTCATGTATCCCCCGCAAGCACGACGCTTCCGGGTGCACCCTGTTGCGAGGCGGGTCAGTTCGTCGCGTCCCCGCCCGGCCACGTCAGAAAGGCGATGCACATCAGGCCGAGGTCCTCCGTGATGGCTGCCAGTTCATGGTCTTCAGCCGCGTCCTGGGACACATCGAGAGCTAGTGTGCGTGCGAGCGTGGCATACGCCACCTGGAAACACGACACGACCGCGTGTTCGGGGTCGGAATGAGCGATCTCGTCACGGTGCCCCAGCAGTAGCTGACTGAACCGACCGACGAGGTCCATATAGGAAGCCTTGCCCGCCCGCGCCACCAACGGGTCGCTCACCGCCCGCTGCTGGAAGGCGCCCAGCACACGAGCGTTTCGGAGCAGCATCGTGGCGAGTCCACTGACCAGCTCACCAACGACCTGAACCAGGTTCTTGCCCTCGTAGCGTTCAGGGTCGGTGAGGCGGGCGTGCTCGCCGGCCATCTTCTCCAGGAAGCGTTCCTGCGCCGCTCGCAGGAGGTCGTCCTTGCCGTCGACACGGACGTAGATCGAGCCGGTGGAGACACCAGAACGACGGCTCACCTCCGTGAGGGCGAAGCCCGCGTACCCACGCTCGGCCAGCAGCTCCAACGACGAGTCGAGAACTCGGTCGAAGGACTTCTGGCTGCGCTCCTGCTTGGGAGCGCGGGCCACGGGCTGAGTCGAGCGTCGGGCTGAAGAGGTCACGCCATTCATCCTAGAGGGAGCGGACAAACAGGCGGCGGCCGTCGCCGGGTCACACACGGCCTCCCCGCTCCGGCCCCGCGGTCCGCCGCTGGGTGCGGAGGTGCGCCCCGCAGCGGAACGCGGCCTTCGTCTCCGGAGACCAGGGGGCCGACCACCTACCGCCGACGGGCCGTCGGTACGGCAGGCGCGAGGACCGCCACCCAGACGGTGAACACGAACGAAGAGAGTCAGACGAGACTCAGGGCGGCGCCCGAAGGGCTGACGCCAGCGGCGAAGTCGACGACCTGGCGCCCCAGTACGGCCAGTGTTTGTGCGGCAGCGGCGTCCACACAAGTGCCGTCGGGGGCGAACAGTCTCGCGCCGTTACCCGTGTTGAGCGTCACGCCGAGAGGCGTGGGCCAACCACGCATCGCGTGGACCACCGAGCGAAGGGCGGCCAGTGTAGTCCCGCAGGCCTGCCACCCGGCAGCGGTCACGACAAGCCCCACCGCACGTCCGTGGAAGTACACGCGCTGATCGTCTCTCAGGTCCTCGAGCAGGTCGAGGGCGTTCTTGACCAGTCCTGAGATTCCGCCGTGATACCCGGGAGAGCCGATGATCAGGCCGTCCGCCCGGCGCACGGCGTCGACGAACTCCCGCTGAGCGTCGGTCCGCCTGGGATCCTCCGGGGCGTACAGGGGCAGTCCGCCGAGAAACGCGCCGCCGAAGTGCAGCACTTCGGCTCCGCACGCCTCCGCCTCCCGCAATCCCTCGCGTACCGCCAACTCGCTGCTGGAGCCCGGCCGGGTGGTGCCACCGATGCCGACGATCAGTTGTCCGCTCAACCTGGCGGGGTGATCCTTCATCGCTCCTCCTCAAGGGCGGTGTGAGCAGCCGGCGCGGCGCGTCCCCGGCGATCGACTCCGTACCGGTCACCTCGATCGGTTCCGAGGGTCGACCATAAGAATAATCAGAATCGTGATACTGATTTTACCTCGACCCTTACCACTCGTCAACGCACACCGCCACTCGACCTGCGACCACGCGACCGAACCCGTCACGCGAGAAGCCGACGGGGGCGACGCGAGCATTGCCGGAACGAGTTCCCCATTGTAAGAATCAGAACTATGATTCGGAAAAATCCCGCGTCACCTCCCTCCCCGCATGATCCGAAGGCCGGAGCCCGATGAGCGCACTACGCTGGAGCTACATGGACCACTGGCGGGTGAACACGCCCCGCGGTCCCGTCACGCAGTACGCCTCACGGCGCCACATGGACGACTTCGTCAAACAGATCCGCTCGGTCGGGTTCGAGGGTCTGGACATGTTCGACTTCCAGGTCTTCGCCCTGAGCCAGATGTTCGGCTCGATCGAGAAGTACCAGGAGTACCTGCGGGAACACGGCATCGACAAGATCGTCAACCTCTTCCGCGGCATCATGTACGACCCACGCGTGGCCGACGCCCATGTCCGCGAGACCCACGACGAGATCGTCGGCAGCACACGCCGGATGCTGGGGATGTGGGAGGGCCTGAAGATCGAGAGTCTCATCGTCATGCCGGCCAGCCTCTACATCGACACCGCACCCGTCACCGACGACAAGATCAAGGCGGCGGCCGAGTGCTGGAACCGGGTGGGCGAGATGACCCTCACGGAGTACGGCGTGCGCACCACTTGTCACCACGAGTTCTTCTGCGCCATCCGTACCGAGGACGACATCCGCAAGTTCTACGAGTGGACGGACCCGCGCTACGTCAGCTTCTTCTGCGACACCGCCCAGCACTGCATCGCGGGCATCGACCCTGTGGCGCTCTTCGAGGAGCTGCATGACCGGTGCTCAGGCTTCCATTTCAAGGACACCCGTCAGGTCGACACGACAGGCGCCTACGACAACCGGCCCGACGCGGAACTGATGGCCCCGCAGACCGCGCAGTGGTTCCACGAGATGGGCACCGAGGGCGGTCTGGTCGACTTCCCGCGGCTGATGCGCGCGCTCAAGCGGCATGAATTCAGCGGCTGGATCACCGTCGAACACGACAAGGTCAACATCGGCGGCGACTACGCGGAGAGCACCGCGCTGGCCATGTGGTACGCCCAGAACGTCCTCTCGGAGATCTACTCATGACGGAGACCCCGGCCCCGGCTCTGCGCCGCGGTTACGCGATCAACCAGTGGAAGCCGAACTTCGACGACTTCACCCGGCGTGAACAGCACGAACGGGCACTGAAGGTCATCGCCGCGTGCGGGTTCACCGCCGTGGAGCTCCGCGCCGGTACGGGGCGGTGGAACCCGCTGGGCCGGCCGACCTCGATCGTGGCGAACTACGGTTCCACCGAGGCCTTCGTCGACCTCGCCCGTGCCATCGGCATCGAGACGGTCAGCAGTTGGTACTTCGACCCCGGCGAGCCGATCGACGAGGAGCTCACGCACGGACGGTCGGTACTGGAGCAGACCGACCATGCCGCGATCATCGAGTCGGTCAAACCGTTCGCCGACTTCCTCGCCGTGAGCGGTGGTTCCCGTCTCGTGGTCCGCGCGCTGCCCTCCGCCTGGAGCACAGGGCGTCTCTCCGAGGACACCATCGCCGTCGCGGGCGCCGCGTGGAACCGGATCGGGGCGTGCTCCGCGGAGTTCGGCGTCACGGTGTCGCTGCACGTCGACTGTCTGAGCGCCGCCGCTGACGACGAGACGTTGGACCGTCTCCTGGCCGCCACCGATCCGGGACTGGTGGGCCTGACCATCGACACCGCCGAGCTCACCCTGGCGGGACTCGATCCGGTCGCCGTCCTGGACCGGCACGCCGACCGTGTCGACCACGTGCACCTCAAGGACACGCGCTACCGCGACGAGGCTGGAGAACGGTTCGGCCCCCACGCGGAGGCGGCGATGCTCCAGGCCGGCGGCTCCCGCGAGATCGACCGCTGGTTCTACGAATGCGGCACCAGGGGCGGTCTCGTCGACTTCCCGGCGTTCGTCGGCCGCCTCCGTGACCACGGCTACACCGGCTGGCTGATCTTCGAAAGCGAGCAGAGCCCGAACCCCGCGGGCAGCGTCATGCTCAACGGCTGGTACGCCGAGCGGGTCCTCGGCTGCTGACCCTCCCGGTCCGCACCGACGGCCATACCCCTCTCCCCCGCACGCCCCGTACAACGGTGAAGGACGATGGACAATGGATCTCTCCGCCAATGTGGAACTGCTGTTCAAAGAAGCCGGCGACGACCACGCTGACCGCATCCGCGCAGCGGCGGACGCCGGCATCGGGATCGTCGAGATCTGGTCGCACAGCGACAAGGATCTGGTCGGCATCGAGAAGGCACTGAACGACACCGGTTCCCGCCTGTGGTCCATGCTGATCGAAGGACGAGCCGCGCTGGCGGACGCCTCGACCCACGAGGGCTTTCTGGAGCAGGTGCGCAGGGCGTCCGAGACCGCCCGGCGTCTGGGCTGCGAGCGGATCGTCACCGGCTCGGGCATCGGTTTTCCCTACGCCAAGCGGCAGAAGCAGCACGGCATCGTCGTCGAAGCGCTGAAGGCGGGCGCGGACATCGCCGCCGAGCAGGGCGTGGTGATCGTCCTGGAGAACCTCAACACCCGCGTCGACCACCCCGGCACCCTCTTCGACACCACCGCGGAATGCCTCCAGGCCATCCGCACGGTCGGTTCACCGGGGCTGGCGCTCCTCTTCGACCTGTACCACTCCCTGCAGACGGGAGAGGTCGCGGAGGAGGAACTCGCGGGCTCCATCGACCTGGTGTCGCACGTGCAGGTCGCGGACCTACCCGACCGTACGGAGCCCGGCACCGGGAGCATCGACTGGACGGACCGGCTGCGGGCGCTGCGCGGGCTCGGTTACAGCGGGCCGATCGGGTTGGAGTACGTCCCCACAACGGAGAGCCTCCGTTCCCTCGCCCACATCAGGGACGTGGCCGCGGCTCTCTGACAGACGCCGCCCCGACGGAGCGGCACACATCGCACGAACGGAGCCGGGCACCCGACAGGGCGTCCGGCTCCGTTGTCCTGTCCCCCGCAGACCGCAACCCGATGTGCCGCGCCCTTCGGAAGGGGAATGCGCAGGCGGCCCGGTCCTGTCGGGGAAACGGACAGGACCGGGCCGCCTGCGGAGAGCCGCGCGACCGTCTTCAGGATCCGCTGGAGAACGCGGCGTCGAACGCGGAGGCCGGCGGCTCGAAGGCCAGCCTGCGCACGAACTCCAGCGCCTCCGGTGCGCCCACCAGCCGGTCCATCCCCGCGTCCTCCCACTCGACCGACAACGGCCCGTCGTAGCCGATGGTGTTGAGCATGCGGAAGGACGCCTCCCACGGGACATCGCCGTGGCCGGTGGAGACGAAGTCCCACCCGCGCCGGTGATCTGCCCAGGGCAGGTGCGAACCCATGCGTCCGTTGCGCCCGTTGCCGACCTGGCGCTTAGCGTCCTTGCAGTCGACGTGGTAAATGCGGTCCCGGAAGTCCCACAGGAAGCCCACCGGGTCGAGGTCCTGCCAGACGAAATGGCTCGGGTCCCAGTTCAGCCCGAAGGCCCCCCGGTGACCGATGGCTTCCAGCGCGCGCACGGTAGTCCAGTAGTCGTACGCGATCTCCGACGGGTGCACCTCGTGGGCGAAGCGCACGCCGACCTCGTCGAAGACGTCGAGGATCGGGTTCCACCGGGCGGCGAAGTCGGCGTAACCGTCCTCGATCATGGACTCGGGCACCGGCGGGAACATCGCCACCGTCTTCCAGATCTTGGAGCCGGTGAAGCCGACGACGGTGCGCACACCCAGCCTCGCCGCCGCACGAGCCGTCAGTTTCATCTCCTCGGCGGCCCGCCGCCGGACGCCTTCCGGTTCGCCGTCGCCCCAGACACGGGCGTTGACCATGCCTCGATGCCGCTCGTCGATCGGATCGTCGCACACCGCCTGGCCGTTGAGGTGGTTCGAGATGGCCCACACGGACAGCCCGTGGCGCTCCAGCAGCGCCTTGCGCTCCTCGATGTACGAGTCGTCCTCCGCGGCGCGGAGCACGTCGAGGTGGTCGCCCCAGCAGGCGATCTCAAGACCGTCGTATCCCCAGCCGGAGGCCAGGGCGCAGACCTCCTCGAAGGGAAGGTCCGCCCATTGGCCGGTGAACAGGGTGATGGGTCGGGGCATGGTGGCGTCCTTGTCGCGGTCGGGCCCGGTGGTCACCGAGCGGGGGTGGGGTGGGGGGCACATCGGTCCTGAAGCAGGGCGGTCGCGGTGCGCTCCCAGGCCTCCTGCCGGACGGGGGCACAGCGTGAGCCGGGCCCGTCAGCGTGGGATCCGTGTCCAGCTGCCGTCGGCCGCGGCGCTGCGTTCCACGGCGTCGAGGACACGCTGGACCTGCAGTCCGTCGGCGAACGAGGGCACAGGATCCTCGTCGGCCGCGATGGCCTCGATCAGGTCGACGACCTGGTGGGTGAAGCCGTGCTCGTAGCCGAGACCGTGCCCGGCGGGCCACCACGCCGAGACGTAGGGGTGCTCCGGCTCGGTCACCAGGATGCGGCGGAACCCGGCGGTGGCCGCGGGCTCGGAGCCGTCGAAGAACTGCAGGACGTTCATGTCCTCGAAGTCGAAGGCGAGGCTGCCCAGCGAGCCGTTGATCTCGATGCGGAGCGCGTTCTTGCGGCCGAGGGCGAAACGCGTCGCCTCGAAGGTGGCGAGCGCGCCACCTTCGAGCCGACCGATGAAGACGGTGGCGTCGTCGACGGTGACCTCGCCGGTACCGTCGCCGCCGGTACCGGTCAGCGACCCGCCGGTGGCGGGCCCCGACGCCGTGGCGGGCAGGGGGCGCTCCCGGACGAACGTCTGCAGCAGGGCGCTCACCCCGGTCAGCTCCTCCCCCGTGATGTAACGCGTCAGGTCGACGATGTGCGCCCCGATGTCACCGAGCGCTCCCGACCCGGCCCTGTCCTTCTCCAGACGCCAGGACATGGGTACGTCGGGATCGGCCAGCCAGTCCTGGAGGTACTGGGCGCGGACGTGATGGATCCGGCCGATGCGGCCCTCGGCGATCATGCGGTGGGCCAGCACCACGGCCGGCACACGCCGGTAGGTGAAGCCGACCATCGAGCGGATACCCCGCGCCGCGGCGCGGGCCGCCGCCTCGGCCATCGCCTCCGCCTCGGCAACCGAGTTCGCCAACGGCTTCTCGCACAGCACGTGCTTACCCGCGTCCAGCGCCGCGACGGCGATCTCGGCGTGGGTGTCCCCCGGCGTGCAGATATCGACCAGGTCGATGTCGTCTCGCTCGATCATCCGGCGCCAGTCGGTCTCCGCGGCCGCCCACCCCAGCCGTCGCGCGGCCTGGGATGCGCGGTACGCGTCGCGGCCCACCAGGACCGCCCTCTCGGGCCGCAACGGCAGGTCGAAGAAGCGGGGCGCGGTACGCCACGCGTGGGAGTGGGCGTTACCCATGAAGGCATGTCCGACGATGCCGACCGTGAGCGTGGGACGGGCGGGCGGCGCGTCGGCGCGCCGCGGGTTCCCAGTGGTGCCGGCCCTCTCGTCACCGTTGTCGCGGGCGTTGTTGCTGCTCGACATCAGCGGGTCTCCTCAGCGGCGGTCGTGCGGGCGATGTGGCGGGCTCCGGCGACGGCCAGGGCCACGGAGGTCAGCGTCGGGTTGCAGGCGGTCGCCGTGGGGATGACGCCGTTGCCGGCGACGTACAGGCCGTCGACACC
Organism: Streptomyces graminofaciens; assembly: GCF_030294945.1. Lineage (NCBI taxonomy): Bacteria > Bacillati > Actinomycetota > Actinomycetes > Kitasatosporales > Streptomycetaceae > Streptomyces > Streptomyces graminofaciens. The sequence goes on from NZ_AP018448.1 coordinate 2,393,900, forward strand.
CCACACCCGGCTGTCCGGGTCGCAGACGGTTGTGCCGTCGTCATGCGTTCCCATGCGCACGGTGCCCTGGTAGTGGAGCGACGCGCCCGGTTCCAGGGTCCGCGGCTCGTCGTCGAGCGGTTCGCCCAGGGCTTCGGCGGCGCGGCGGACGGCGTCGCGGGCCGCCTCCAGCGAGGCGTGGTCCCGGTCGGTGAGGCGATAGCGGATCCGTGGTGCGGGCATCCCGTACTCGTCACGGTCCCGCTCGTCGAACTCCACACGGTCGGACTCCCGCAGTTCCTTGGCACAGAACCAGCCCAGCCCGACGATGGACCCCGGCGCCGGCCGGTCGGCGCCGGGGAGCGGCAACGGGGAGGTGTCCAGCTGCATCACCTGGCCGTGGAAGGGTTCCTTGTCGGTGAAAGGGACCCAGTTGACTCCGCTGTAGGGGACGACGCCGGGTTCGTCGCGGTCCGCCGGGACGGCCGGTTCGGATGAGGAAGGCGTGTCGCGCAGCCGTACGGCGAAAATGACCTGCGGCTGGTCGTTGAGATACCTGCCCAGGGCGGCCGGGCGAACCTGGGACGCCCAGAGCAGCTGCGGAGTGCGCAGGCTGTCCGCGGCGACGACGACACGGGCGGCCCGTATCTCGTGCTCGGTGCCGTCACGCAGGTCCCGGACCCGCAGGCCCTGTACACGCCCGTCTTCTACCAGCACCTTCACGGCCAGTGCCTCGGGGTGAAGGGTGTGGCGCGGGTTGGCACGCGAGACATCGCCGTACACGATGTCCGAGCCGGACCAGGTGACCCGGCCGTCCGGGTGCTTGCGCACGGCGAGAGGCATCGGCGCGACCTGCCGGTCCTGGGCCCGGCCGGAGTCGAAGGCGGCGCCGAGACGCTTTCGTACCTCGTCGGCCAGGGGCGCGTCGTCGAAGGCGTGGGCGGACACACCGAGCAGCCGCTCCGCCTCGGCCAGCAGGTCGTCGAGAGCGGGGAGAAAGGGGACTCTTTCGCTGCCGCCGGGGCGGGGGCACGCGGCGGTCCAGTGGGCTCCCATACCGCCGACGTTGCTCGACATCGCCGCCAGGGGCAGGCCGTCCTCGTCCTGCTGCCGGTAACCGGAGGGCAGCAGGAAGGTGCCCGGCCGGGCGAGTCTCCCGTCCGGTTCCCGATCGCCGGCAGGGGAGGCGGCGTGAGCGGGGGCGGGTCCCTCGGAACGGTATTGGCAGCTCTCGCGTTCGGCGGTGTCGGTGATGTTCCGGACGTGCGAACCCGGCGGATCGGCGAGCAGCGGTCCGGCCTCGAAGGTCGCGATCGACAGATCGGGACGCTGCTCGCTGAGGATCCGGACGTAGGCCGCACCGCAGGGGCCACTGCCGACGACAGCCACATCGACGTGCTGGGGAAAGGTCCTCGTCATCTCGCTGGTGGTGTCCTGTTCTTGTGCGCGGCGCGGGACCGCTGTCGAGACGGGGCAGGGCTGTCCCGAGGGCGCCAGCCCGGTGTCGGTGGGTCGAAGGTCAGGGCGTCAGGAGCGGCCGTTCGTGGTCACAGCCGCGACCGGGGAGTCGTCGACGGGACGATGCCGCGGTGGTACCCCTCAGCTCTTGATCCCGCCGGAGAAGCCGCGCATCAGTTGTCGTTGCGCGACGACGAAGAGGATGAGGACGGGCAGCAGTGCGACCAGGATCCCGGCGAAGACCAGGTTCCAGCGGGTCGCCACCGAGCCGACGAACTCGTAGATCGCCAACGGGAGCGGCACCTTGTCCGTGCCGGACAGGAAGATCAGCGGTGTGAAGAAGTCGTTCCAGACCAGGATTCCGCACAGTGTGGCCACCGTCGCGGTCACCGACCGCAGCTGCGGGAAGATGACACGCCAGAAGGTGCGGAAGGGTGTCGCCCCGTCGATCAGCGCCGCTTCCTCATAGTCCCGGGGCATGGCCCGGATGAACCCGGTGTAGAGGAACACCGCCATGGGGATCCACAGGCCGCCGTAGAGCAGGATGATCCCCACGTAGCTGCCGACCAGGCCCAGTGAGCGCATCATCGAGTACAGCGGGATCAGCCCGAGTTGGAAGGGCACGATGATGCCGACCACGAACAACAGGTAGAAGACCGCGCTCCAGCGCCCCGGCCGGCGGGCGATGGTGTAGGCGCACAGGGAGCCCACCACGATCAGCAGGGCGACGCTGCCACCGGTGATGATCACGCTGTTGAGCAGGGCGCGGCCGAGGTGGGCGGTGCTCCACGCCTCGGCGTAGTTGCCGATGTCGAGGCTGGTGGGCAGGTCGGTCGGGGCGCTGAAGATCTGGCTGTCCGGTTTCACCGACGTCATCAGCAGCAGGTAGAAGGGGAAGAGCCACACCAGCCCGGCGAGGATGAGCAGGATCTCGCGGGCGAGGGTGCGCCGGGTGTAGCGCTGAATGCCCGTGCTCATCGAATCCGCCTCTCGCGGGACCGCAGGACGAGAAGTTGAGTGACCGAAGCGACGGTTATCACGAGCGTGAGGATCAGGGCCAGCGCGGTGCCGTAGCCGAACCGGCCCAGGCTGAACGTCTGCTCGTACATGACCGTCGACAGCGTGGCCGTCTTGCCGACCGGGCCGCCCCCCGTGAGCGCGACGACCTGGTCGAAGATGCCGAGGGCCATGATGGTGGTCAGGGTGAGCGCGATGGTGGTGGCGGGGGCCAGCAGGGGCAGGGTGATGAGGCGGAAGCGGCGCCAGGCGCCCGCGCCGTCGACCGCGGCCGCCTCTGCCAGCTCGGCGGGGATGGACTGCAGACCGGTCAGAAAGATGATCATGGATAGTCCACTGAACTGCCAGACGACCACCACGGCCACCGCCCACTGGGCCCATGTGGGGTCGGCCAGCCAGCTCCGCTCCCAGGAGTCCAGCCCCACGGCGCCCAGCAGGCGGTTGAACGGTCCGTCGACCTGGAAGATGTAGCGCCAGATGTAGGCGGTGGCCAGCGGGCTGAGGACGGCGGGCGCGAAGAACACGGCACGCACGAGGTTGCGTGTCTTGATCGCCGAGTCGAGGGCGAGGGCGAGGGACAGGCCGAGGACGTTACCGGCGACCACGACGGTCACCGCGAGCACGAGCGTGTTGACCAGCGCCTGACGGGAGTCCTGGTTGTTGATGATCGCCGTGAAGTTGTCCAGGCCCACGATGTTGTAGACCGAGCTGAGCCCGTTCCAGTCGGTGAACGCGTAGTTGGCCCCGAGGACCGTGGGAACGTATCGCGCGGTCAGCAGGAGAAGCAGTCCTGGCACCAGCCAGGTCAGCGGTGCCGTCGCGCGGCGCCGCGGGCGGCGCCGCGGGCGGCGCCGCAGTGGGCGTTCGGTCTTGGCGGCCGGTGGCGCGTCGAGGGTTGTGGTCACGGGATCTCCCTGCGGGATCGGGGCCAGGGCGAACGGACATGCCCCTGGAGGGGCGCCCGGTGGTGGAGGAAACGGGTGCCGGCGGACGGGTTCGTCCGCCGGCACCGGTCTCATGAGTTCTGCCAGGCGGCGTCCATGGCCTTCAGGACGTCCTCGGGACTCTGCTGGCCAGTGAGCAGTCCCTGCACGCCCTTGCCCAGTTCGCTGTAGACCTCGGGGTTGGGCCATGGCAGCTGGATCAGCGGGAAGATGTGCTTCTCGTCGGCCAGGAGGCCGGACAGCCCGTCCAGCGCCGGGTCGTCCAGCGTTCCCTTCAGCGGCAGGTTACCCGTGACCTGGGCGTAGACCTTGTCGCCGCCGCCAGTGCTGACGTACTTCAGGAACGTGGTGGCGGCGCCGTTCTTGGCGCCCTTGGCCGAGATGGCCAGTGCGTCGGACTGGGAGGAGTAGAGGTTGGTCCCTTCGGCGGTGACGCCGGGCAGCGGGTGTGCCTCCAGCTTCAGGTCCGGCGAGATGCCGCGCAGGGCGCCGAACGCGCCGGTGGGGATGATGAAGGAAAGGGCCTTGCCCTCCACGAGGGCCGGGGCGGCCTGAGGGATGTCCGCCGCCTCGGCGCCCTTCTGGAAGCACCCGGCCTTCTTCATGTCAACGATCGCCTGGGTGGTCCTCTGCCAGCCCTTGCTACCGGCGAACGAGGTCTTGCCCTGGGTACGCTCGGAATTGAAGTGCGGCTCGTCGGCGAGCACGTAGTTGGCGGCGAGGGCGGAGGCCATCAGGCCGGCGTTCTCCGTGCTGGCACCGGCCAGGGTGAGCATGGTCTTGCCCTGCTTCTTCGCCGTCTCGCAGGCGGCCATGAGTTCGTCCATCGTTCTGGGGATCTCGATGCCGCTCTCCTTGAGAGCCGCGCCGTTGTACACCTGGGCAACGACGACCCGGTCGAAGGGGACACCCCACAGGCGGCCGTCCTTGTAGAAGAGCTCGCGAGCGTTGTCGTCCACCAGCCCCTTGGTCCAGGACTGCCGGGTCAGGTCGGCGGTGAGTCCGGCATCGGCCAGGTTGAGCAGGGAGGTCAGCCCTCCGCCGCCGGGCGCGGCGTAGAAGACGTCGGGCTGGTTGCCACCGCGGAGCCGGGTGCGCAGGGAGTTGGCGTAGGTGGTACCGATTGGCAGGTACTCCGCCTTCACCTTGATGTCGGGGTTCTTCTTCTCAAAGGAGGAGATGACCTCCGCCAGGGGCTCGGGCTTGTTCCCGCTGGCCTGGGCTATGAGCGTGACGGTGCCGCTGTCGGCGGGCGCGGCCGCGGCCGCCACGGAGGCGGCCTGGTCCTTGGTGCCACCTCCGCCCCCACAGCCGGACAGCATCAGTGCTCCGGCCGCCGCGAGCGCGACGGCGATGGTCGGACGGGAAGCTGGTCTCATTGGTGCTGCCTTTCGGATGGGCGGCCCGGCCCCGGCGGGAGGGCGGTGCGGATGGACGAAGAGGCGTGCCCTGCTGTCAGGGCGCGGTGGGGCATCGGCGGGGTTCGGCGTGGGGGCCACCGTGGTGTGCAGGTGCGGTTGTCGCGGAAGAACCGTTGTGGACGGCTGCGTCCGGATGGCGTGGCATCGGCGGTACGACGTGGTCGCACCGGACGGTGAGGGGGATCGGCGCGGAGGTCAGCGGGCCGGGCGCCTGTCCAGCGGTGCGTGGGACGGACACGGAAGCCGTTCAGCCCCGGACTCGGCGGGTAACGCACCGGGTTCGGTTTTCGCCGCTGGCGTGTGCCGACTGAACGGTGTCACATCGGCGGCAGCGAACCGACGCCTGGCCGAGAGCATCTGATATGGAATGGGATCAGCCATTTCAGCTCCTCTGCCGTAAGTGACCCGCCCTGGCGTGTGCATCACGTTACGGGCGAGTGTGCGCGCCATGACGAACAAATTCAAGATTCTGATTATAAAAATGAGAGTGTGGCGTGGGTCACATCTTGAGTGCCCGATGCTGTGCCTGTGAGGCCTTGTCAAGGCTCGCGGTGTCTCAGGGCGGGCGGTCGGCCCGCTGCACCCACGACCTGTGTCCGCGCGCCTCGAAGACGACGCCGCCTCGCAACCCAGGAACCGGCCCTCTCACTGACAGCCGTGCGGGTGCGCGCGTCGGTGGTCGGCCTGCGCGGTCGGGTTCCCTGGACCCCACGCGAGCCTGTCGAGACGGCAGAGGCCAGAGGTCACCGGAACAGCTTCGCCGTCCCGTACCTGGTTCGCCGACGATCGCTCAGCCGGGCGCGGCACGCGCAGTGCCCCGGTGGGACGCCGGAAGTGACCTTACGGGGGCGGGGCAAACGCCCGGAGCAACGAACTCCGGTCCGTCGATCGGGCCGTCGCCGCTCGGTGGGACACGATCAGCACATGCTCAGGCCGTGTCGTGGGACGGGGGGACCGCTGTAGAGGGGGCTGGATCCGCTCGTGCGGCGCGGGGCAGGGCCAGGCCGCAGACGCCGGCGAGGAGAACCGCCCCGGCGGCGACCAGCAGAGCGAGGCCGAAGCCCTGGGTCGTGGACGCGTCCGCGGACGTACTCCCCTCGGCCGTGAGGGCGGCCGTACGAGTGGTCGCCAGCGTGACCAGGGCGGCCAGGCCCACCGCGCCGCCGAGTTGCTTGGACGTGTTGAGCAGCCCGGAGGCGAGCCCCGCCCGGTCGGCCCCCGCGACCGCCGTGAGTGTCAGCGGCAGGCCCGCCATGCCGAGCCCTGTCATGCAGAGGAACAGCGGAGCCGCGACGTGCCCCGTGTAGCCGCCGTCCGGGGGCAGCCCGGACAGCCAGGCCAGCGCCACGGCGGTCAGCAGAGATCCGGTCAGGAACAGCAGGCGAGGTCCCAGGACGGCGATCAGCCGGGACGCGGCCGCCGCGCCGAGCGCGACTCCCACGGCACCGGGCAGCATGGCCACACCGGCCCGCAGGGGAGTCATGTCCAGCACGTACTGCAGGTGCAGGGACACGAAGAACATGGTCGCCGGCATCACACCGCTGGTGAGGAGCGCCAGGGTGTTGGCCGTCATCAGCGGACGGACGCGGAACACCGCCGGGGGGACGAGAGGATGCTTCGCACGCCTTTCCCAGAGCAGGAAGCCGGTCAGCAGCATCGCCGCGGCTCCCAGGAGAAGGAGTGGGTACACCGAGGTCCAGCCGTGGCCCTCCGACATCACGATCGCCGCCACCAAGGCGGACGTTCCGAGAGTCACCATGAGCGAGCCGGGCAGGTCCAACCGCCCTCGCAGCACGCTGCGCGCCGATCCGTGCAGTGCTCCGGCGGCAGCGAGCGACAGCACCGTTCCCAGAGGCACGTTGACGAACAGCACCCAGCGCCATCCGAGGAGCCCCGTGAGCAGGCCGCCGAAGACACCGCCAAGCGCGCCGCCCGCCCCTGCGGCGGCCGTCAGCACCGCCAGTGCCCGGGCTCTGGCACGCGGTCGGGGAAAGGTCGTCGTCAGCACGGTCAGCGTCGTGGGGACGAGCAGCGCTCCGCCCAGGCCCTGGACGAAACGCGCCGCCACCAGCTGCCAGCCCTCCTGGGCCAGGCCGCCCGCCAGGCTGGCAGCCGTGAACAGCGTCAACCCGGCGAGGAACACGCGCCTGGTTCCCAGGAGGTCGGCTGCACGCCCGCCGAGCAGCAGGAATCCGGCGAAGGTCAGGGCGTAGCCGTTGACCACCCACTGCAGCCCAGCGGGTGAGAGCCCGAGGCTCTCACGCATCGAGGGCAGTGCGACATTGACGATCGAGACGTCCAGTACGCAGATGAACTGGGCCGCGCACGCGATCAGCAGGATCACCCCGGGGCGTCCGCGGGCCACCGCGTCGGGGGCGTGGTCGTCGGTGTGCTCCAAGCGGGCGGTCACAGATCGACCGCCATCCGGTCCGGGAGGTCCGTCGACGACCTGCCCACAAGGATCTCGTGCCGGCCGGGGGCGACGGACCACTGTGCGGAGGCGGTGTCCCACCGGGCAAAGGCCCGCTCCTCCAGAGCCACCATGACCTCGGCGGTCTCCCCCGGCCCTGTCCTGACACCGGCGAACCCGGCCAGGCGGATGTCGGGCTCACCCGGCCCACGCACATAGACCTGCACGACGTCACGCCCGGTCCGCGGCCCGGTGTTGGTGACCGGGACCTTGACCTCGAACCGCCGCTCGGGCGCGTTCCCGGTCACCGCCAGGCGGGCGCTGCCGTACCGCCACCGCGTGTAGCCCATGCCGGAGCCGAACGCGAAGCGGGCGGGGAGTCCAGCACGCCACAGGTGACGGTAGCCGGTCGGTTCGGCCGCCGTGTAGTCCAGGGCCAGGTCGGCGTCCAGACGCTCCCCCCAGGTCGAGCGGTCCTCGTCCCGCCGGGGCACGGTCACGGGCAGCCGCCCGCCCGGTTCGAGGTCGCCCGCCAGGACGGAGGCCAGCGCGCTACCGAACTCCTGTCCGGGCAGCCAGGCGTAGAGCACGGCGGCGACGTCGTCGGCCCAGGGCATGTCGACCGGCCGGCCCGCGTTGAGGACCACGACAGTGCGGGGATTGACCTCGGCGACCCTGCGGATCAGCTGCTCCTGCTCGGCTGGGAGCGCCGACCCGTCGAGATCGCGGCTCTCGCGAGAGGTCTCCAGGGTGTCTCCGACGACCAGCACGGTCACGTCGGCCGACGACGCGGCCGAGACCGCGCGTTCCAGCGCGTTCCGCGGCTGCGGCGGCAGGCATCCGACGGTCAGCGCCTGCACCCGGGCCCCCGGGGAGTCCATCCGCACCACGACCGTGACGGGAACACCGGCGGTGAGGTACGCCTCTCCCCCCGTCATCTCGGCACGGGCGACCTGGCCCATGATGTCGCCCGGGGCGGGCGCCGCACGGCGTGCGATCTCCTCGCCGTCGATCGTGAGCACGGTCTCCCCCGACCCTCCGGCCGCGAAGACGTGCCGGCCCGTGCTCTCGGGGACAAAGACGGTGGTGAGCCGCAGATAACCGGCTTCCGCCGTGGCGCCCACCCCAGGTATCGAGCCGAACCAGACGAAGCTGCTGTCGGTCCGTACCTCGCTGTGTACGGGATCGGGTCCGGCGGCCGTCCGGCCGTACTCCAGCAGGACTCCCGGATGGCCGTCCGGCGTGGTGATCCGGTAGCCGCCGAGCGGCTCGGGCCGCGTCTGGGGAACGCCCGGCTCGTGCACGACGTCGCAGAACGGGCCGAATCTCTCCCGCACCGCCTCCCACGGTGTGACGGCGCGGCCGGCCGGGCGGACCCGCCCGAAGGTCGCGCCCTGGTAGCAGGGTTTTTGCGCGTTCGGACCGAGCATGGCCAGGCGGCGCAGCTCCCGGGGGCGCAGGGGCAGTGCCTCGGCGTCGTCGCGCAGCAGCGTGAACGAAGCGGCGGCAGCGGCAACGAGCACCGAGGAGGCGTCGGCCGCGCTCACATGCCCGGCGGGCTCCGACGGACGGGGGCCGGAGCCGGTCAGGGCGCCGACCCTGCGGGCGAGCCGGAGCAGACGCAGGACCGCGTCGTCCACGTGGCGCTGAGGCACCTCACCCGCGGCCACCGCGTCCGCGAGGCGTTCGCCGAAGTGGATCGCCGGGCCCGGCATTTCCAGGTCTAGACGGGCGTGAGCCGGTGCCAGGGTCTCACCGAGAGCGAAGTAGTCCGAGACGACCAGTCCGTCCCAGCCCCACTCGTCCTTGAGGATCGCGATCAGGTCGGCATGGGCGGTGCACGGAACGCCGTTGAGGCGGTTGTAGGCGGCCATCACCATCCACGCGCCGGCCCCGAGCACCATTTCGAACGGCCGCAGGTACACCTCGCGCAGTGTCACCTCGTCGACCGTGACACTCATACGCTGCCGTTCGGTCTCGGTGTCGTTGCAGACCAGGTGCTTGGGGCAGGACGCGACGCCCTGGCTCTGCAGCCCCGCCACGAACGCGCTGCCGAGCACTCCCGTGAGCAACGGGTCCTCCGAGAGCATCTCGAAGGTGCGGCCCGACTGTCCGGTGCGGGCGAGGTTGAGGTTCGGTGCGTAGACCGCGGCGAAGCCCCGTCGCAGCGCCTCGGACCCCTGGGCCAGCGCCACCGAGTGGACGATCTCGGGGTCCCAGGTCGCACCGAGCGCGGTACCGCACGGCAGCAGCAGCGAAGTCTCACGTTCGTCGAAGGTCGGAGAGACCAGGCCGAGCGGGCCGTCTCCCATGAGCAGCGCGGGCAGCCCGGCCTCCGGGGCGGGCAGCGTGCTCCAGCCGGTGGCACCGGCTGTCAGCACGGCACGCTGCCGAGGGTCGAGCCGGGTCAGCAGACCGGGCAGGTCCTCGCCGGCTCCGTTCGGATTGCTGTGGGCGGAATCAGTCTGAAGCCCGTCCGGCTCCTCGATGTGCGCGGCGGTCACCGCGTCCGGGTCCGCCTCCCGGGGGTGGCTGTTCCGGCTCACCGGGACCGGAACCTCGGCATGACCTCGGTGGCGAAGAGCTCCAGCGAGCGCTTGCCCCATTCCGTACGCTCCGGCGTCAGCGTTCCACCAAGGAAAGCACCAAGAATGTTGCCGATGCCCACGTCGGCGACTTCGCGGAGATGTTCCGCGACCGTCTCAGGGCTGCCCCACAGGCACCAGGTGCGCTGCCAGCCGGGGTTGCGGGCATCGTGGACCGGGCCGAGTTCGACCCCGCTGAGCCTCTCGGCGGCCTTGTTGGCGGTGTGCTCGCGTTCGACCGCCGTCTGGTACAGGTCGATGATCTGCTGGAACTCCTCCTCCGCCTGCTCGTCGGTCGGTGCGACGTGGATGTGCTGGTAAGTGTGCGTGGTCCAGCTCAGCGCGTGGTCCACCAGCTCCTGCGGATGCCCGGCTGCTTCCAGCGCCTCCCGGTAGGCGGCGAAGTACGTGCGGAGGTGTGTGAGCGGGGCTCCGTCGTCGAGCACAGGCGGAGTGAAGGCGGGGATGAAGGCGGGCTGTGCGAGGCTTGCGGCGCGCTGCGTGCTGGAGGGGCGCAGCGCCACCGACATGAGCTGCGGTCCCTGCGGGGAGTACGCGGCGGGCACGATGCGCGAGACGACGGAACCCCTGTAGTGCCCGTTGTCGAAGACGACCGGGTCATCGTCCGTCTTCTTGTCCCACAGCCGCTGCACGATCTCGAGGTTGGAGACCGAGAGCCGCGGTGTGTCCTTGTAGTTGATGCCCAGCCCGATCATCTCCTCGGGCGTGGTGCCGCTACCGATTCCGACGAGGATCTTGCCGTCGGTGAGCTGGTCGAGCAGGTTCAGGCGCTCGGCGAAGCGGACGGGGTGGTGCAGCGGAATGGTCTGCACCGAGAAGCCGAAGTGCAGCCGGGGCAGTTTGGCCGCCAGGTGGGCCGCGAACATCATCGGGTCGCTGGCCGGCGGTGCATACCCCGTGAAGTGGTGATCCGGCAGGAACACCGCGTCGAACCCGAGTCGCTCGACGTCGACGGCGTGCTGGACCATCGCGTTCATGACGGCGCGGTCCTCGTGCGGACCTGCCGACCGGCTGGTGAGAAACGCGGAAAAGCGCACGGAGGCCTCCTGGCGCCCCGGCGAACCGGGGACGCGGCGATTGTCGGGGCAGGGTTGCGGATCGAGTGAGGCGGTCGCGAAAGGTCGGGGCGGCCGGACGATCCTGGTCCTGACGTGCGGCAGAAGCGCTGCACTGAGCCTGACCGCCTGGCCTCATCGGGCCACCGGGTTGATACTCCTGGCCGTCATGGACACCTTACATCAAATTTAGAATCTTGATTCTGTTGTAGGTTAGGTGTCCGCTGCCTCAACCGTCAACAGCAGGCGTCGTGGCGATCACGGCCCGGCCTCGGGGCAGTGCGTTCACGGCCGCTCCCGGGTACGGCGGCGGGCGCCCGGCAGTGCAACCGAATCGACGCCCACGACCACGGTGTTGTTGTCTTTTCCCCGGCAGGAGCCGAGGCGTACCTGCTTCTCGCGGTTCCGGAGGTCCCGCGCGGACCAGTCGTTGAGGATCGTGTGGCCGATGATGTGCTCGCGGGCCTGCTCGGGAGTGAGGTCGCGACCACCGCGGCCGATGACAGCGGCGACCTTGAGTTCGAAATCGAGGACATGTGACCCAGGAGGCACGGGGACGTCGTCGTACGGGCCGATGACCGCGTACGGGTTGATGAAGTAGAAGACGGGAGCTTCATAGCAGGCTTCGGCCACTCCGTCGGCACCATCCACGGACCGCCGTACGCCTTCGAGGTGTTCCTTGAAGATCACGAAGTCCCGGATGGTCGGCGGCTCCAGTGATGGCAGCAGGCGCACCTGGGACAGAAGGACCTCCGCCGGGGTGTCGAGGGCGACAGTGTCGGCTTCGAGCAGTGCGGGGAGGCGGTCGCGGAGCCGGACCAGCTCCTGCAGCGGCCGTGTGCCCGGGACGAGTTGAGGCTGCCGTCCTCCTCGACCGCGGCAACCCCGGTCCGGCCCAGGTGTGTGTAGGTGGCGAAACGCATGGGGACTCCAGACTCCGCGGCCTTCACTCCACGGCCTTCGAAGAACACATCCAGGAGGTTCGGGATCACACCGGCGGAACGACGAAGCAACCACGGTCGACGTTGTTGAAGGACTCCCTGATAGGACTCCGTTAGGTCTGTCTTGATCTTGGCGTCGTGTGTGTCCTGGCGGGTAGGGGTTGGTGACAGGTGGTGCAGATGCCGGTCCAGCACCTCAGGACGTCCTGGAGGGTGTCAAGGACTTGGTAGAGGGTGAGACCGGTGCGAGGACTTTTGGGGCCAGGCGCTGTTCGGTGAGGAAGGCGTGGGCGGCGGTCACGAGGGTGACATGGTGGTGCCAGCCAGGCCAGGAACGGCCCTCGAAGTGGTCAAGTCCCAGGCCGTGCTTGAGTTCGCGGTAGTCGTGCTCGATGCGCCAGCGGACCTTGGCCAGACGCACCAGGTCGGCGATCGGGGTGTCGTCCGGCAGGTTGGACAGCCAGTAGTCGGTAGGCGCTTCGGCATCGGCGGGCCACTCGACCAGCAGCCAACAGTCGGGCAGGATCCCGTCCCACCACCCCTGTTCAGCTGAGGCCGCAGCCCTGATGGGACGCTCGACGGCCTTGCCCGCGGGCCGCACGCGCACGGCGGCGAAGCGGGAGCGCAACTCCCCTCTCGACCCGAGCCGCCAGGTGACAGAGGTGAACGCCTCCTGCCCAAGGCCGGCGGCAAGGGCTGCCACCGAGGGCGCGGGGTGCCGGTAGCGGGGCTGGGGCCAGCAGCCGGTATCCCCGTTGCGGGCCGGGGCCTCGGGCTCGGCGTCGAAGGGGTGGGCGCTCACGTCCGAACGGATGGCCAGGACGTAGGCGAGTTGGCGGTCGGCAAGGGCGGCCCGCAGGTGCGCGTTGGTTCCGTAGGCGGCATCGGCCACCACGACCGGTGGGTTCATGCCCCAGCCTGCCAGTGTGTCGAGCATCTCCAGGGCCAGGCGCCACTTCTCGCGGTGCGTGACCTCGGGCGGGACGCGGGTGAGGGCCCGGCGGCCGGTGTCCGCAGCCCATTCCCGGGGCAGGAACAGCCGCCACTGCAGCGGGCAGGAGGCGGTATCGCTCGCGGCGTGGACGCTGACCGCGACCTGGCAGTTCGCCCGTTTCCCCAGAGCCCCGCAGTACTGCGGGGCCACCCCGGCCGACATCCTCCCGTCCTTGGGCACCGACACGTCGTCGATCACCCACGCCGCCGGACCGATCAGCGGCAGCATCCGTTCGCAGATCCGCCGCTGCACCGGCACCGGATCCCAGGTCGACTGGTTCACGAACTGCTGCAGGTTCTGCTCGTTGCCGTCCGGCAGCCGCGTGGCCATCGCCTGGATCGACTTACGGCGGCCCTCAAGCATCAGTCCCCGCAGATAGCAGTCGCTCTTGGCCCGCTGGTCCTTGCGCGGTACCGACGCGAACACATCCGCCACGTAGAACGCCAACGCCGCCCGTACACGGTTCACTTCATGTGCGTCCACACACCCAACATGCTCCCGAACAGGCCCGACAGGAAGACCTAACGGAGTCCTACTGACGATCGGTTCGTTGACGATCAGTTCGTTCATCGGGTTGGCGGTGCCCCACTGGTCGGCGACCTCCGGCTGGGAGAAGTCGTAGATGTGCGGGTGTCAGGTGTCCTCGTCGAGGAGCTCCAGTTCGGTCGTGTACTCGACGGTGTTGCCCTGCGGGTCGAGGAAGTACGTGAAGGTGTTGTCGCCCGCCATGTGCCGCCCGGGGCCTCAGATCCTGCGATGGCCGGCCCGGATCACGCGGCCGGAGCCGCGCATGTACGCGTCGATGCCGCGCGCATCTAGAAGTAGACGTGATGCAGGGAGGTGTGCGGACCCTGCGCGATGGCCACGGAGTGGTGCTGGCTGGAGATCCGCATGAAGTGCATGACCTCGCCCACCTGTGGGGTGAGCTGAGGGTTCAACGGTCGAGGGGCTCCGGGCTGGGCACTCACGCTCACAGGCATCGAACCGCGCTTCCGTCCCGGCCGCCAGAGGGTCTTGGGCCGACTGCTCCTGGAGGAGGCGCACCGGCTCACGAAGCACGTGAGTTGAGGGTTGCGGAAGAACCACCGTCAGGCCAACCCTAGGAACACGGCTCAGATGCTCTCGATGAGCTGCTCGGCCCAGATGGTCTTGCCGGCCGAGGTGTATCGGGTCCCCCAACGGTGGGTGAGTTCGGCGACAAGGAAGAGGCCTCGGCCACCCTCGTCGCTCAGCCGGGCCCGGCGCAGATGGGGCGAGGTGCTGCTGCCGTCGGAGATTTCACAGATCAGGGAGCGATCCCTGATCAGCCGCAGACCAATCGGACTGGTGCCGTACCGGATCGCGTTGGTGACCAGTTCGCTCACCACCAGCTCTGTCGTGAATGCAGCCGCCTCCAGCCGCCACTCGGCGAGCCTCTCGCCCACCTGCCTGCGGACCTCCGCCACGGCCTCGGGGGCGTCGGGCAACTTCCAGGACGCGACACGGTCCCGGTCCAGGACACGGGTGCGTGCGAAGAGCAGCGCGATGTCGTCGGCGCGGGACTCGTCGGTGCACAGTGCCGCGAGCACCGCGTCGCACTGCTCATCGGGTGAGGCCGCCGGTCGATCGGCCAGCGCCCGGCACACGGCATCGAGCCGTTCGTCGGTGTCCTGGTCACGGGACGCGATGAGCCCGTCCGTGAACAGAGCCAGCAGGCTGCCCTCGGGGACGCTGATGTCCACTGCTTCGAAGGGCAGACTGCCGAAACCGAGTGGCGGCCCGACCGGCACGTCGACGACCCGCGCGGTCCCGTCGAGGGTGAGCAGCACGGGCGGCGGGTGACCCGCCCTGGCCAAGGTGCAAGTGCCGGCCACCGGGTCGTAGATGGCGTAAAGGCAGCTACCTTCGATACCGCCGGAGACCAGGTCCATTTCGGTCACGTCGGCGTCTTCTCCATCGGCGGAGTGGGCCACGATGTCGTCAAGGTGGGTGAGGAGTTCGTCGGGCGGCAGGTCGATGTCGGCGAGGGTCCGCACGGCCGTGCGCAGCCGTCCCATCGTGGCGGAGGCGCTGATGCCGTGCCCGACGACATCCCCGACGACCAGGCCGACCCGTGCGCCCGGCAGTGGGATCACGTCGAACCAGTCGCCTCCCACCTCGGCTTCCCCGCCCGCCGGGAGGTAGCGCGTGGCGATTTCCGCGGCCGGATGCAGCGGCGGTCCGTGGGGCAGCAGCTGATGTTGCAGCGTCAGCGCGATCCCGCTTTCACGGGTGAACCGACGGGCGTTGTCCAGGCAGACCGCGGCGCGGGCGACCAGGTCCTCGGTGATGACGAGGTCGTCGGGGTCGAACCGCGGCCGTGCGTCGGAATGACGAAGGAAGACGACCACGCCGAGGGCGGTGCCATGGGCCACTACGGGTACCGCGATCAGTGAATACCTCCCCGGGGCAGGGCCTGCTTCGGCCGGCCACGCGCCGAACCACTGGGCGATGTCCGAGGAGGTGACGTCGTGCAGTTCCGCGCGGTGGGTGGTGAGGCAGTGGGCGATGGGCGACGATGGCGGGTAGAGCGTGCCCCTGCTCGGGCCGGGGACATTTTCATCGGTCTCGTTCACCGCGCGGCAGGCCGCCCTGCGCAGCAGGACCGGTCCTGACGGCACAGGCCCGGGCAGATCGCCCCGGAAGACGGGGTCCAGCAGTTCGACGATGGCTGCGTCCGCGAAGCGCGGAACGGCGACCTCCGCGATCTCGCTGGCGGTGCCCGTCACATCCAGGCTTTCGCCAATACGCGTCCGGGCCTCGCCCAGCAGCGCCAGCCGCTCGCGGGACTCATATTGCTCGGAGTAGTCAAGCACCGACAGCCCCACGGCTCGTGGGCGGCCGTCAACGTCCCTCAGCGGGAAGACGTCCAGTGAC
The DNA here is from genome assembly GCF_030294945.1 of Streptomyces graminofaciens. Classification (NCBI taxonomy): domain Bacteria; kingdom Bacillati; phylum Actinomycetota; class Actinomycetes; order Kitasatosporales; family Streptomycetaceae; genus Streptomyces; species Streptomyces graminofaciens. Next base: position 2,409,620 of record NZ_AP018448.1, read on the forward strand.
CATGCGTGCGCCCTGGGCTCGTTGGGGAGCTTGACGAAGCTTTCCATGGACTGCGGCTCAGCGGTCTGCGTCACCCGCAGCAACCGTCGGTAGACCGGTACGTAAGCGGGGCCTTCGAGGAAGTCGGTCATCATCCGGCCACGGACCATGTCCTCGCTGAGACCGACCACCCGTGACGCGGCCCGATTGAACCGCCGCACCCGCGCCTGGAGGTCGTAGATCGCCAGTTGCGAGGGGTGCTGGTCGAACAGCCACCGCGTCAGCTCGTCGTCCGTCGGGGGCGCGCCGCTTTCGGTCCGGGGCTCCGCCGTCAGGAGGAAGCCGACCGGTTGATCACCGGTCGGCAACGGGTACAGCCGTGCCTCGGCGTCCAGTGCCCTGCCCGCACGGTCCTGGAGAGCCGGGCCGTCTCCGGCGAAGAGATCGGTCAGCGGCCTGCCGAGGATTTCCTGCGGAGGATACCCCCAGAGCGACTGCGCCCCGACGCTCCAGCCGATCACCATGGCGCGGGAGTCCGCGACCGCGAAGGCCGCGGTCGTGTCAACGAGGTGGCCGGCCGGCACCGGGGAAAGACGGCTCGGCAACGCGGGGAACGTCATCGTCGTGCCTCACCTGATCCGGGGCGGGGTGACCGGCTTTTTCCACCATGCTCTCCGCCCCGCGCCGCTGCAAGGCGAACCACTGCAGCGCTCCCGGCACCCGGATTCCGTGGGGTTCGTGGATGCAGCGGAAAGTTCCCGTCGGGTGCGAGCCGCCGACTGGGACTGTGGCGGGAGGACCAGGGGCGCGAGCGTCGTACCTGTTGTCGCGCGTGGGTCTGTTGTCGCCTGTCCATCTCCCGGCGGCAGGTCGTCGATGCGCGCAACTCTGCGTAGCGGCGAGCGGGAGGGCGTCAATGGCCGGTAGGTGAGACGTAGTGTATGCATGCCAAGGTCGGCCATTGTGGCGAGGAACGCGTCGCGCCCGTCCGAGGGCAGTGACGCCGCAGATCACGTAGCCAGGCCGACTTCGACCCCGCCCGCGAGGAACACGAGTTCACCCTGGTGGCCTCCGACTACGCGGTCGCCGTCTTCAGGGCCGAACTCGCCCGCACCATGCACCACAGGGCTCCCCGCATCCGGCTGCGCTTCACCCAGGCCCCGCCCGGCATCGTCGAGAAGGCGGGCACCCTCCTGAGCACGACCGACGGGCTTCTGATGCCACACGGCATCATCAGCAACTTCCCCGCCACCGAGCTCCATGAGGACCGGTGGGTCTTCCTCGTCGCCGAGGACAACCCGAGGTCGGCGACAGCCTCACCCGCAAGGATCTGGCACGGCTCCCCTGGGTGACATACCAGCGCACCTACGACGCCCCGGCCGTCCGCCAGCTGGGCATGCTCGGCATCGAGCCGAGGGGAGAGGTGTCCGTCGACAGCTTCCAGTCACCGCCCTTCCTGGTCGCCGGCACCCACCGCATCGCCCTCGTCCAGAAGCTCCTCGCGGAACGCCTGCGCTGCGTCGCACCCGTGCGGATCATCGAGCCGCCCTATGAGGCAGTCCCCGTCCGCCAAGCGCTTTGGCGGCACCCGGTCCACACCCTCGACGCGGCGCACATCTGGCTGCGCGAAACCGCCGTGCGGGTCGCGGCAACCTTCACCGGGCAGGCCGCGCGGCCATCGCAGCATTCACAAGCCGGATGACGGTAAGTGGGGAATCCCTTCACGCGGTGCACGAGCGCCGGAGAGAACCCGGTCCGTGACCATGCCGGTTCCTGCCACCCTCCCGGGCGATCCCTCGGCTGCCGACTGGCCACGGTGGTGACAGGGGCATTACGGCCCTCGCAACGTCGGAGGCCCCGAATACGGAGCTTCCTTTCCTGTACTCCCTGGACCTCACCGCCATCCGAGTCGGTCCGCGTCGGTCACCGTGCCGCGCCGCAGGTCCTCTGCAACGCGCCGGGGCGATCGGGCGGCGCTACTTCTGTTCTGGCACAAACGGCAACCTCGACGGCAAGTGGACTGCCCTCGCTGGCGTCCTCGGCGATCGGTGACACGGTCCACCGACCGCGCGCCGGACGAGGCGGCACGTACCTGCGGTTGCTGCAACGTGCTCGTCCGCAGCCACCAGCTCGACCAGGCGATGCGACTGGCCGGACGTTTCCGGGATGGCCCGAGCCAGGATCGCGATGGCCTCCTCCACGTCCGGCGTCTGAAAGAAGCTTTGCGAAGCTCTGCTCCTCGAACCAATTGTCCGATTCAGGGCGCGCCTGAGCCTCCCCGATCGCCTGCTCCCGGAGGCCGTTGGCGACCAGGAGCTTGGTCCGCAACCGGAACAAGCTGTACTCCGCAGAACCAAATCGGGCCTTGCGGTCATCGAGGCACGCCAAGCCGACCTCGGCACGGCCCTGGGCGGCATATCCCCGCGGGCGCGTCGGCACCGGGCCGACGCGGGAGCGGTGGCGGATCTGTGCGCCGGACGCGCTGTATCGGCGGGTGTGTGGCCGCCGTCGGGGATGGGCCGGTCCCGACGGCCGGTGAGCGCCGTCGGGACCGGCCGGTTCTGGTGCCCGTCAGGGTCGGGGGATCAGCCCGCGCCGGTCGGGTCGAAGGGGATTCCCTCCGGCTTGGCGCGCTTGAGCTCCTCCACGAAGCGGCCGTCCTTCAGTGGGAAGTTGGCATCGCCCCAGGTGGCGTTCTGCATCTTGCTCTGGAGGTTCACGCCGTTGTTGCCGGCCGGGAAGCTGTTCCAGCTGACCAGGCCGGGGCGGTCCCAGCCACCGTCACCCCACGCCTCCGGGACCTCACCGGACTTGGCGAAGCGGAAGGTGTGGGTGGAGGCGCCGTCCTTGTGGTAGACGACCTTGAGCCGGACACCGTCCTTCTGTACCGAGGAGAACGACGCCTTCGTGTACTTGCCGTGGGCGGATACGGACACGTGCTGGGGCGTGCTCGCGCCCTGCGGCATCCATACCACCGCGGACTCCCAGTCGTGGCGGTGCGAGGTGGGGGTGCAGCCGGCGCAGCTCATGTCCTTCTCGAAGTACAGGGTGTAGACGATCCCGCACCAGCCGTTGTTGCACTTCACCCGAGAGTAGGTGTTGGCCTTGCCGAGGTGGCCCGAGCGGCACTGGCCGGTGACCGGGCCGCTGTCGTCGAGGCCCCCGTTGAGGGTGCCGTTCTTGTCGATCGCCGCGACGGGGAAGCAGCTGTCCGAGTCGTAGTCGAACAGGGGCTGGAACGTCTTCTGGAACGACGTGGTGCTCACGGGCAGCGGCGACAGCACGGCGGCCTGCGCGCTGCCCGTGAAGCCTACGGCAAGGACGCAGGCGCTGCCCGCGACGAGTGCGGCCCTGCCGAGACGGCCGAGACGGGACTTCACTGGCTTCTTCGTGACTTGGGACATCAGCGGTTCTCCACTTGCTTCCGCGTGGGGGGTGCCGGTAATCCGGCCTGGCGGGACAGAGGCTGGCAAGTGGAGAATTGATCGGCACCTGTTTCCATCAGGACAATCAACTCGGGATGGTGGCCCCGGGTTGTTCGGCGGCGTGTACGGCCGCTGTCATCAACGCCACACTTCGTGCGGTCAGGGTTACGGGTGTTGACCGCGATACGTATGTTGATCGCCGCCTGAAGCGTTCACTGAGCCTTTCAGTCGCGCCAAATGGCAGCAAACTTCGATGTGTTGGGAGTAGATGAGTCCTGTGGGGCGTCCCGAAAGACCTCTGGATCCGGCGGCCGGTCCCGTGCAGCGCCTCGCCCACGAGCTGCGCGATCTGCGCCGGGCCGCCGGTAGCCCCTCCTACCGGGCGATGGCCGAGGGCGCCGGCTTCTCGGCGACGACCCTCTCCCAGGCCGCGGCCGGCGAACGGCTCCCCTCGCTCGCCGTCGTCCGGGGGTACGTACAGGCCTGCGGGGGCGACCCCGGGGAGTGGGAACCGCGCTGGAAGGAAGCGGAGGCGGCATCCACCGAGGCCCCCGTGGACGACGGTGGGGACGGACTGGTGCCCTACCGAGGCCTCGCCCGATTCGAACTGGACGACCACGCGCTGTTCTTCGGCCGCGACCGGCTGGTGGAGGAGCTGTGCGAGCTGGTCTCCGCACACCGCTTCGCGGCCGTCTTCGGCGCCTCCGGCAGCGGCAAGTCCTCGCTGCTGCGCGCCGGGTTCCTCCCCCGGATCCGCGAGAGACTCGCGCGGCGGGGGCGTGACGCGGTGTTGCGAGTGTTCACCCCGGGCGCTCGGCCGGCCGAGACGTACGGGCATCTGCTGGTCACCGCCGAGGGCGAGCCGGAGAGCTGGGTGGTGGTCGACCAGTTCGAGGAGGTGTTCACGCTCTGCCGGGACGAGGCGGAACGGGCCCGTTTCCTCGACCTTCTACTCACCGCCCGTGACCCGCACTCTCGGCTGCGCGTCCTCATCGCCGTCCGCGCCGACTTCTACGCCCGCTGCGCCGAACACCCGGACCTCGCGGCCACGCTGCGGCACGCCGGGTTGCCGGTCGGCCCAATGACCGCGGAAGAGCTGCGCGAGGTGGTGGTACGGCCCGCGCAGGCCGCCGGGCTCCTGGTCGAGCGGTCACTCGCCACGAGCGTGGTCGAGGAGATCCTCGGTCGGCCCGGCGCGCTGCCCATGCTGTCGCACGCCCTGCTGGAGACCTGGCGCCGCCGCCGGGGTCGCATGCTGACCACAGCCGCGTACGAGGCGGCCGGCGGCCTCAACGGCGCGATCGCGGCCAGCGCCGAGGAGGTGTACGGACAGCTGTCCGCGCCGCAGGCCACCGCCGCCCGGCAGCTCCTGTTACGGCTGGTCGAGCCGGGCCGGGGCACCGCCGACACGGGGCGCCCGCTGACCCGGGACGAACTCGAGGAGTGCGGCCACCCCGATCTGCACCTGGTCGTCGAACGGCTCGCCCGCGCCCGGCTGCTGACCGTCGACGAGGACGGCGTCCGCCTCGCCCACGAGTCCCTCATCGACGGCTGGCCCCGACTGCACAGCTGGATCGACCGGGACCGTGAACGGCTGCGCCACCACCGGCAGCTCACGGAGGCGGCCCGCGCGTGGCTGGAGCACGACCGCGACCCTGGCACCCTCTACCGGGGCGCCCGCCTGGCTCGTACGGAGGAGCTGTTCCCCGGCCATGCCACCGACCTCGCGCTCACCGAGGCCGAACGTGCCTTCCTCACCACCGCGTTCGACGTCCGCGAGGCGGAACACCAGGCCGCCGTCCGCTCCACACGACGTTCCCGGTTCCTGATCGGCGCGCTCTCGACCGTCCTCGCCATGGCGTGCGTCGCCGGCCTGGCCGCCTGGCAGCAGCACAACGACAACGGCCGGCAACAGACGCAGAACACCGCCCGCCGTATCGCCGCCGTCGCCGACGGCCTGCGCACCACCGACCCCCGCGCCGCCCTCCTCCTCGGCGTCGCCGCCTGGCGCATCGCCCCGCTCCCGGAAACCCGCCGGGCCCTCCTCGGCTCCCTCGCCCAGCCCGAGTCCGACTCCTTCAGCGACCCCGCCTCCGGCTACCGCTCCCAGCGCTTCCTCGCCGACTCCGGCCGCACCCTCCTCAGCGTCGACGACCGCACCTGGCAGACCTGGAACCTCGCCACCCGCCGCACCATCGCCTCCGGCCGCCTCCCCGAGGGCGAGGTCCTGGCCGCCGGCCCGGACGCCCGGGTCCTCGCGATCTCGGGGACCGACAGCGACGGCGTACGTCTGTGGAACATACGGGCCGGCCGGTGGACGGGGGGCCCGCCGCTCCCGCCGGGCGGCAAGGGGATCGCTTTCGGGGCGAGCGGACGGAGTTACGTCGTGGGAGGCGTCGGCACGGACACCGGTTCCGGCGCCGACCACGTACAACTGCGTTCCGTCACGGACGGCGCGGTGCTGTTCGAGGCGCGGGGGGCCACCCCCGCGAACGTGGCGCCCAGCGGCGACGACCGACTGGTGGCGGTGTGCCCCGCCGGGAAGACGCCGCAGGTGCTGGAGGTCGACGACCGTCGCGTGGTGCACGGCACATGGGAGCGGGCCAACGGGGTGTGTGACGACGAGTCGGCGGTGGCGTTCGGGGCCGACAGCCGGTTCGGCGTCGTCGGCGAGCACGGCGTGCGCGTGTGGGACGTCCGCTCCGGCGCCCAGGTCGCGGAGATCCGGGACCCCGAGGTGCGGTATGCGTCGTTCAGCCGCGACTGCGCGTTCCTGGCGACGGCCGGTTCCGCCGGCGAAGTCAGGGTGTGGCGTCTGTCAGCCCCGGCCGCGCCCGTGCTGCGCCATCCCCTGAGCAACCAGCATCTGCACGGCGGCCTCGCCTGGGACCCCGGTCCGCCCGTCCTGCGCTATCTGGAAGGCGGCACGGCCCACACTCTCGACCTGTCGACGACCGTCACCGCCGCCTGGCGCGACCACCCCATGGACGGGGTGCTCCTCAGCCCCGACGGCCGCGTCTTCGTCACCGCCGAACGCGCTGGCACCGGCTTCGGCTTCGAAGTCCGCGCCACCGAGAACGGCCACCTGCTGCGCACCCTGCCACCCCCGCCGCCTCCCCGGCCGCTCCCCTCAGCCCCTGCCGAGGGCCGCGCCGCTCCCGACGCCGACTACGCCCACAGCAAGGCGACGGCCGCGCCGCTCGCCCCCGGGGACACAGTCCCGCAGATGGCGTTCAGCCCCGATGGCAGAAAGATCATCTACGGTGTCACCTCACCCGGCAGACGGGCCGCGCCCCAGCGGTTCACCATCTGGGACCTGGCACGCGACCGCGAACAGAGCACGCTCGACCTGGCGCGCACCCAGTCCGGCACGGCGGTGACCGCCCTGGGCCTGAGCCCCGACGGCCGTACCCTGTTCACCACCCGGACCCCGGCCACCGGCGAACCGAGCAACGAGCAGTGGGACACCGTGAACCGCCGCCGCCTGGGCGCCCTCACCGCCCCCGGTCTCGCCAGCGCACTGGTGACCCTCAGCCCTCGCGACGAACTGGTCGTCGGGGACAACCGGGTCGGCCGCAAGGGTGCCAGGCGGAGCGTCGCGCTCGACCTCGTCCAGGGCGACCACATCACCGCGCTGACGTTCAGCCCCGACGGCAGCTTCGCGGCCGCGGGCGACCGTACCGGCCGGGTCGCCCTGTGGGACGGCGACCTGCGCCGCCGCGCCGGCATCCTGGGCAATGTCTTCCCGACCCCCCTCGGCGACACTCCCGAGGCGGTCAGCGCCCTCGCCCTCAGCCCCGACGGCCACACCCTCGCCGTCGGCGGCAACGCCGGCACCCTCCAACTCTGGGACACCACCACCCAACAGCCCCTTGGCGGCCCGCTCCCCACCCCCGCCGAGCCCATCGCCTCACTCGCCTTCAGCCCCGACAACACCACGCTCTTCGCCGCTGGCAGCCACGTCCCCCTTCGCCGCTACACCGTCGATCCCACCCGCATCATCCAGCAGGTCTGCGTCCGAGCCGGGAACGAGGACCTGACGAGGGCGGAGTGGGCCACGTACGTACCGGACGCGCCGTACCGAAAGGTGTGCGACTGAGGCTGGGGGACGAGCGACCCGCGTGCGCGTGGCCTCCGATGACCGCGCTGTTCGCGGGGGCAGCGAGACGCGGTCGGTTGTGTGGCGTTGTGACCAATGGCGGGTCACCGCCAGGTGATCGACCGTATCTTCCAGGCCACGGTCGGGGCCCGCACGCGAGTGCCGCCGTCCTCCCTGACGTCAAGGGTGCAAAGCGGCAGCACAGTACAGCTAACACCGTCGCAGGGCCTGCCCTCCCGGCAGGTGAAGGTGGTGCGAGGGAGTTCGTTCCCGGCGGGTGGGCGGCCGACGGCTGCTGCGTCGGGGACGCTCGTCAGGGCCACCGAAGGGCTTGTGCCGCTTCGCCGTTGCCGACGAGGGAGTGCGCGCGGCAGGTTCTTCGTCCGGCAGGGAGTCTTGGCCGGGCGTTCGCCCCGGCGGATGCCCCTTCTGGCTGTCGGATGCGGGCGCATGCTCCGCCTGCGGCGGTCAGGACGCCGCAGTGGCGCACGTTGGAGTGCGCCACCGGTGGTAAGCACGCAAGGCCCGGGTCATCCGCCGCTGGAGACACTCCACTTCTGGTTCGGGTTTCCGGTGCAGCTCCACAGTTGCACCGGCGATCCGTTTGCCGTTCCCATGCCTGTGACGTCGAGGCAGAGCCCGGAAAGGTCGTTCGTGACATCGCCGTTGGCATGGAACGTCCACTTCTGACTGGCGCCACCATTGCAGTCCCAGGTGATGACCTTCGTACCGTTCGTGGTGCCGTTGCCCGAGGCGCCCAGGCACTTGCCCGCGATCTGCAACTCCCTGCTTCCGGAGTACAGGTACTGCTGGGGGGTGCTGCCGGAGCCGCAGTCCCAGATGTACTGCTGCACCCCGTTGGCCGGGTTCCCGCGGTCGTCGAGACACCGGTTCGAGCCCTGGCCGACGATCTGCGCGGTGGCGTTCTGGGCGTTCTTGGTGAAGGTGATCGTGGCGTGCGAGGGGAGTGTGTAGGAGAAGGAACCGGCGCCGTTCCAGGTGGTGGTGAAGGTGGTGGCGGAGGAGTTGTTGTTGTACGCCACCAGCACCTCGCCGCCGTCGGGGTTCTTGTAGGCCTGGGCCCAGATGCCGCCGCCGTCGCTGTAGCCGATGCGGGTCGCACCGGGGACGACGAACTTGGAGAACTGGCCGAGCTGATAGTAGTTGTCGGTGTACGTGGCCTTGCCCGTCGCCTGGTCGATGGTGACCAGCCCGGTGCAGTTGGTACAGCCGACGCCCATCTTGGGCCCGCCATCGGTGTCCAGGGCGAGGTTCCACAGCAGGGCGCCGTTGGCCCAGTTATAGGTGGACTCCAGGGCGAGTTGGGCGGCGTTCATCGGAGCGATGCCGGGCCCGGTGGAGCACTCGCTTTCATAGATCCTCTTGTCCGGGGCGGTGTTGTGGATGGTGGTCATCCGGCCGAGGTCGTCCTGGTAGCAGTGCCACGCGGTGCCGTACATCGCGTCGCGTGCCGCCTGGTTGTTCAGCAACGTGTTGGCATAGTTGAGATCCACATGGTCGGCGTCACCGCCCAGGATCTTCGTGTCCCCCAGGCCGGCCTGCCGCAGCGCCGGAGCCAGGTTGTCGGCGATGAAGGTCGCCTCGTTGCTCGCGGGCCACAGCATCGCCGAGTAGGTGGACGGTGAGATGGTGGGCTCGTTCTGCGGGGTGACGCCCCAGACATTGACACCCTTGGCCTTGTACTCCTGGAGAAACTTCACGTAGTACTGCGCCAGCGGGCCGTACATGTCGGAGCGCAGGGTGCCGTTGTTGATGCCCAGCATGGTGTTGGTCGTCTTCATCCACGCCGGCGGGCTCCAGTTGTTGGTGAAGAGCTTCATCGCCGGGTTGAGCGCCTGGGCCTGCTTGATGACCGGGATGACGTACACGTCGTCGTGCGCGGTGGAGAAGTTGGCCAGGGTGGGGTCGGCGACGCCGCCGTTGTCGTCGTACGAGTACGTACCGGGGTTGCCGGGCGGGGTCGCGGTGTAGTCGGACGACCCCATCGGCACCCGCATCAGGGACAGGCCGATGCCGGAGCCCCTGCTGAACAGGTCGCGCATCACGCGGTCGCGGGTGGCCGCGCTGAGCTTGTTCTGCAGCAGGTAGGTCGAGGTGTCGGTGAAGGAGGCACCGAAACCGTCGATGGTCTGCAGAGTCTTGGTGTTGTCCACCATCAGGTTCACGGCCCCGGAGGAGACCGGACCGAGGGTGATGCCCGGCTGCGGAGTCAGCGCCTGGCTCAGGTCCGCGGTCGTCAGCGTCACCCCGATCACCGTGTCCGCGGCAACCGCCGGCGTCGCCAGCACCGCCAGACCGCCCGCAGCGGCCACTGCCAACGCGGTGACCTGCGCGCCGGCTCTACAAAATCGACGTCTGAGAAGCATGGAAGGAGTCCTCTTCCTGCCATGGCCCGTTCACCGTCTCGCGTTCCAGAGCAAGCGTTTGTAAGGGCCGTTGCTTAATTGCCCCACACTGTTGGGGCCAAAAGGGACCGGTGTCAAGATTCGTGACGCGTGCGGCCAGTGTGCCGGAGCCGCCCCGGCCCCGGCCGCAAGCCGATCCGTCACCACTCATCACAGGCCCAGCACCCCCTGCCACCTGCGCCGTTCCAGCACTGCGGGATTGCGGGTCCTACGACCCTGGCAGCCCCACGTGGGTGGTGACGAGGGAGTGGACGATGGCGAGGCCTGGCCCGGACCGCCTGTAGCGCGGTTGCGGGAGGTGTCGGCACGGTAGAAGCCTTCGAAGATGCGGCTACTTTGTTCGGCGGTGAATCCAGGGCCCCTGGTCGGCGACTTCCAGGACGACGCGGTCGCCGATCGTCTCGACGCCGATGCGAATCGCATGGGCATCCAGGCCAGCAGGTCGAGCGCGATCTGGACGATCTCCAGCCAGACCTGGTAGACGGGGCGCTTCGTTGCGCGCGGGCAGGCCACCGCTTCATGCCCCATTAGGTTGCGCAGGCCGGTGTCACGGGCGGCGCGGATGCGGTCCTCGACTCGGGCACTCTGGCGGTGCCACAGCTCCAGCTCGGCGATCGGTGTGTGCTGGGTGTTGGTGGCCAAGCAGGTCAGCCGCATTCCGTAGGCGTCGGTGAATCGCAACTGCGCGCCAGGATGCGGCCGTTCCTTGCGGACAATCATCCGTATCCCCTTGGGCCGGCCGTCCAGGACGTCCCCGGCGAGCTCGGCCACTCGGGCACCTCGCGGATCTCGCCGTCCGGCTCGAGCGCGGGCGTCCAGGCCGAGGCCGGGACTTTCAGCACAGCCTCGTGGATGGCCTCTGTGATACCGGCGAGGAGGTCGTCACCGAGGCCGGTCACGAGTGCGCGCCCCCGAAGCGACAACACCCCCCAAAGCCCGCCACCAACTCCATTCATGGGTATGCCCGCTGATGTGTCAGGGTTCGAACCGATACCTCCATCAGTAAGCCGCCGGGTGCGAGAGGGCGAGTGGTACCGCGGTACCACTCGCCCTCCGAAGATTCCCCCGGGGTCCCAAGGATCAGGCCTGCCGCGCTCCTAGCTTCGAATGCAGACACCGCGGTGCGGCCGCGGCCGATTTCGAGGTAGGAAAGGCCCACTCCCATGATCGAAGCGCGTGAGCTGACAAAGCGATACGGGGACAAGACGGTCGTCGACAACCTCAGCTTCACCGTCAAGCCAGGTGAGGTGACCGGCTTCCTGGGGCCCAACGGCGCGGGCAAGTCCACGACCATGCGCATGATCGTCGGCCTGGACTCCCCCACCAAGGGCTCGGTCGCCGTGAACGGGCACTCCTACGCCAAGCTCGCCGCGCCGTTGCAGGAGATCGGCACGCTGCTGGAGGCCAAGTCCGTACACCCGGGGCGTACCGCGTTGAACCACCTGATGGCGCTCGCGAACACCCACGGCATTCCGCGCCGCCGGGTGGAGGAGGTCATCGAGCTGGCGGGGCTGACCAGCGTGGCCGGCAAGCGCGTGGGTGCCTTTTCGCTCGGCATGGGCCAGCGGCTCGGTATCGCCGCGGCCCTCCTCGGCGACCCGGCGATCGTAACGACTCGTCCTCACCGAGTCCACGGTCAAGAAGCACGTCGGGCGGGTCCTCGCCAAGATCGGGGCGCGCGACCGCATCCAAGCCGTGATCACGGCGTACGACACCGGGTTGGTCAGGACTAAGCGGTCCTAACAAGGCGTTGGACGTGGCGGTGAGTGATCAGGCAGGTGGCGAGGCCGAGGAAGGCTTCGTGGATGTCGTCGCGTCGTTCCCAGCGGATGCGCAGTCGGCGGAAGCCGTGCAGCCAGGAGATCGTGCGCTCGACGACGTAGCGGAAGGTGCCGAGGCCGGAGCCGTGTGGCTGGCCTCGTTCGGCGATGACAGGGCGGATGCCGCGTTGCCACAGCAGGCACCGGTACTTGTCGTGGTCGTAGCCGCGGTCCGCGAGGAGCGCGTCGGGTCGGCGTCTGGGCCGGCCGACGAGTCCGGCCACGGCCGGAACCTTGTCCAGCAGGGGCAGCAACTGGGTGACGTCGTTGCGGTTTCCGCCGGTCAGCAAGACTGCGAGCGGGATGCCCTGGCCGTCGGTGAGGACGTGGTGCTTGCTGCCCGGCCGTGCGCGGTCGACCGGGCTGGGCCCGCTTTTGGGCCGCGCCGGGCCGCCCTGACGTGGGAGGAGTCGATCACCGCCCGCGACCAGTCCAGCTTCTTCGCCACCCGCAGCTTCTTCAGCAGCACCAGGTAGAGTCCGTCCCACACGCCGGCCTCGTTCCACGCGGCCAGCCGCCGCCAGCACGTCATCCCCGACCCGCAGCCCAGCTCCTGCGGCAGATACTCCCACTGGATGCCGGTATGCAGCACGAACAGAATCCCGCACAACGCTTGCCGGTCCGGCACCCGCGGCCGGCTCTCCACCAGCTTCGGCCCCGGCCCGGGCAGCAACGGCTCGATCAGCGACCACAGTTCATCCGACACGATCCACGGCCGCGACTGACGTTTCCCCACGGCCAGACCAACGACCACCCGCGCCGAAAATCACATGATCAACGGCTTCTGTTAGGACCTTTTAGGGGAACCGCCCTCGGGGTCGCCGATGCGCGCGCAGCTCGCGGATTCGCCGACGGAAGCACTCGACGTAGACCTTTTTAAGACGTCGTCTCATTTGGCGAGTCTGCGGTAGCAGATGAGGCTGCAGGCAATGGCGGTGAAGGCCAGGAAGTGTTCGGCCTTGCGTTCGTAGCGGCGGTGCAGACGGCGGCAGCCGCCCAGCCATGACATCGTGCGCTCGATAGTCCAACGGTGTCGGCCGAGTCGCGTGGAGGACTCGATGCCCTTGCGGGCGATGCGGTGCCGGATACCTCGCTTGCGTAGCCATCGGCGCAGGTGGTCGTAGTCGTAGCCTTTGTCCGCGTGCAGCTTGGCCGGCCGGCGTCTGCGCGGGCCGCGGCGGGAGCGGATCGGCGGGATGCCGCGCACCAGCGGCTCGAGTGCCTGGCTGTCATGCAGGTTCGCGCCGGAGATCCCGACCGAGAGGGGTAAACCGGTCCGCTCGGTGATCAAGTGGACCTTCGAGCCCTTCTTGCCCCGGTCTACAGGATTCGGACCTGTCAGGTCCCCCCTTTCAGGGCCCGCATGTTCACCGAGTCGATCGCGCAACGTGACCAGTCCAACTCTCCGCGCGAGCCCAGTTCGTCGAGGATGACGCGGTGCAGCTTCGCCCAGACCCGGGCGGCGGTCCACTCGGTGAAGCGCCGGTGCGCGGTCGGCCCCGAGGGGCCGAAGACCGGCGGCAACTGCCGCCAGGTGCAACCCGTCGTGGCCACGAAGATGATCGCGGCCAGCACCTCACGATCCCCGTACCGCCGCCGACCGCCGCCCTGCGGCCGCGATGGAGCAGGCGGGACCACCCACTGGAACAGTTCCCACAACTCGTCCGGCACCATGCGCTCGACCATCACCACATCGTGCAGACTACCCAGCACTCCAAATGAGACGACGTCTAAACCGATGGCTTGAGGTCCAGGCTGTCCGCTGAACTGGAGATCCGGCACCATGATCCAGCCCCCCACCCTCGGACTCATCGGCTGCGGAATGGTCGGCAACGCGCTGGCCCGTCTCGCCGTCGCCTCCGGCCTGAATGTCGTACTCAGCAACTCGCGCGGACCCGAGTCCCTCGCCGCCCTGGTCGCCGAACTCGGCCCACGAGCTCGCGCGGCCACACCGCCCGAGGCCGCCCAGGCGGGCGACCTGGTCGCGGTGGCCATCCCCCTGAACGCCTATGACCGGCTTCCCGCCACGGAGTTGGCGGGAAGAACCGTCATCGACCTCATGAACTACCACCCGGAGCGGCACGGCCCGATCGCCGTGCTGGACTCGGGCGGGATGACGCCCAGTCGCCTGGTCCAGCGGCACCTGGTCGGGTCCTCCGTGGTGAAGGTGTTCAGCGACATCGACTTCCGCCGTCTGCGCCCCGGCCCCCGGCTGGGTGTCCTCGACCGCAGCATCCTGCCCGTCGCGGGCGACGACGTGGACGCCAAGGCGGAGGTGTCCCGGCTGCTGAATGCCCTCGGCTACCACGTGTTGGACGTCGGCACGTTCGAGAACAGCCGGGTGCTCACTACCCTCGCGGTCGCCACCGAACAGGCCAGGGCGGTCACACGGGCGATGGCCGAGAAACTGGAGATCCTCCCGCCGGGCTCTCCCGGCTACGTGAACTGGCCGACCGCGTCCTGCTCCGCCGCCGTGAGGATCCGTCTGTCGCCCCAGGAACAGCGGATCATGACACTGACTGCCGCCGGCCGTTCGCTGTCAGAGGTGGCACAGGAGATGTACTTGTCGGAGAAGACAGTCAGGAACTATCTGAGCCGTATCTACGGGAAACTCGGCGTACGGTCCCGATACCAAGCCATTCTCCACTGGCTGGGGCACGTGGATACCCCTGACGTCGATTCCAGCGTGTCCCCGGCTGGCCAGGACCACCGAGCCCCAGCCGACCGGTCGTCGACCGCAGTTGTGACGGACCCCCGGCTCGGCCCGATGTAGCCCACCAAGGAAGTGTGGCTGATCGTCCGTAAGGAACGGCTGTACCTCTGGGCGTTGTGCTTCACCAACGCGCCAAGGGTCCGCCGGTCGCCGCGGTGGAGCAGCTCCACCGCGGCGACCGAGGGGCGAGGACCGCATCCCTGCCGCTACAGCGACGTCATCAGGGCGTGCCCTACGCGGTCACGGCGGCGCACTGAGCACTGTGCATCGTGAAGTTGCTGGTCACGGGTCTGGTGTGCTCGTGCTGGTCGCGGCGGATGACCTCGGCGTAGATCATCGGTCACCAGGCGACTTCGCGGTTCGTCAGGCATCCCATGCCGTTTTTCGGCGGCTCGGGAGTGCGGGTCTGTTTCCTAAATGCCCGCGCACTCCACGTAGGCATACCAGTTGCTCTCGTCATACCAGTACCAATAGGTACCAGTGGGGGTTCCGCCCCTCTTCTTACATTCCGCCTTAGCGAGTTGCGCAGCCTCAGTCTTGTAGGGGGCAGGGCCGCCCGTGACCTTCTGGACCGCGGATGCGGGCAACGCGGCCAAGACCACCAAAGCTCCTGACATCACCACCATCGCGAGTCCTCTCTTCATGGCCTGCGAACCAACAGGGTTTCTCTTGCTGCGCATATGAATCCGTTTCTGTGCAAGTCGGAAGCCCCGCTTCGGGGCCGTTGAACGTCCCAAGAGGACGGCCAGCCATGGCGAAATTCTCGCAGTCGTCGCCAAGGGACGCATAGAGGCAAATGTCCCTAGCGCGGGCGGAGATGTCACTTGCCGATGTGCATGTCCTTTGCCCCCCACACACACCGCCCCGATACCGGGTGTGAGACGCACGCCCCGCATAGCCTGGCCGTCGGTCTGGCGGCTGTGTTCTGCACAGTCGGCGCGATCCCCCTCGCCTTCGCCGCCGAGGGCTCGTCCACCACGGGCCCCGGCCGGCGGCTCCCCCAGCCGACGGCGCCCATCTCGACCCCGGGCATCAGCCCCGCTGGACCCGCCCCCGGCGGCCCTGGACCCATGGCGAGGTCGGAACGCTTCCGCGGCAGCGAGGTCGCCCGCGCAGGCGGGCAGGCCCAGCACGGACAGGCGGAATCGGGGGAGGGTGCAGGGGCAGGCACGGTCTTCCGGTGACATTTGCCCCTATGTGTTCCTTGATCACACCTGCGAGAATCTCATGCAGAACATTCGCTCCGCCAGGGAGCCGATGAGCGACTTTCCCATTCGCGCATAAAGGGGCGAAAGTGGCATGTCTGTTTCCCGAATGAAGGCGACACCCGAGCAGCACTGGCAGGGATCGCCCTGATCGATCTGATTCTGCCGGGACATTTCGCGGAGCCCGGCTGCGATGTTGCGCGAGCCGCCGCGCGGAGACGGTTGGACGCGAAGCTGCGCGTGGCCCCGCATGCGTAGGCGAATCCTGCCGAACGGGCTTTGCAACATGTCCGCCCAGCTCCTCGTCGTGCGCTGACCTCGTTTCTGCCTGCGCCTTCCCTGCCTACTCCTCAACGTCGATCAAATTGCTGCCAGTTACGGAACACCATTCTGTAGAAGGTTCATTTCGCGCGCTTCGTCCATGCGTACCTCCACGGTCAGGGCTTCGTAGCCGACGTCCTTGAGGAGACCGAGTACCACTTCGTAGATCTCGGCTTTGCGTACCGGCGTCATCCGACG
Organism: Streptomyces graminofaciens; assembly: GCF_030294945.1. Taxonomy (NCBI): domain Bacteria; kingdom Bacillati; phylum Actinomycetota; class Actinomycetes; order Kitasatosporales; family Streptomycetaceae; genus Streptomyces; species Streptomyces graminofaciens. The sequence goes on from NZ_AP018448.1 coordinate 2,425,806, forward strand.
GCGCTGCTGTGGCGCTGCGTTCGTCATGGTGCTTGCCTCCATCAGATTCACCGTCAGTCGTCACAGCGCATGTGCTGTGGAGGTGACGGTGTCAGGCCCTGGTGTCAGAGCCGCTGGGCCAGTTCGGTGGCCGTGGTGCCGTAGGTCTCACGGACCTCAATGCCGGCGGGTGTGACAAGGAGGACGTCTGTGCCGACGCGGCTGACGCAGCCGCGTCGGGTCAGGGGGTAGGTGCAGGCGTCGACAAGCTTGGGCGTCCCTTGACGCGTGAAGAGGGTCAGTGACACGAGGCTTTCCTGACAAGGCATGCTGGGCTTCCGGCGGGGTCCGGCGGGTGACGCCCGCAATGGGCGGAGGAACTAGCCCTCGCCTTGCTGGGCGGCCTCCGACGTTCTCTTCGTGCCCTCGCTGCCCCGAGACAGAAAGGACTCGACGAGTGCCGTGGCCTCAGCCCGGCCCATCGCCTCGGCGATCACGCGCGCTTCCTCCCGGCCCGTCTGCTCTCGGGTCAGCTGCCCGGAGCGCAGGAGTCTCTTGGTCTCTCCCAGGGCGTGGGCCGGTCCCGCCGCGAGCCGCTCGCCGAGCCTCACGGCCCGCGCGTCGGCGAATGCGTCCTCCACGACTTCGGTGACCATCCCCCACTCCCTGGCTTCCTCCGCGGAGAGCACGCGGCCGGTCAAGACCAGTTCGAGTGCGCGTTGTTGTCCTATCGCTCGTGGCAGGAGATAGGACACTCCGCAGTCGGGCGTCAACCCCACGTCCGCGTAGGCCGGGAGGAACTTCGTGGATGCGGCCGACACGATCACGTCACAGCTCAGCATCAGCGCCAGACCCGCGCCCGCCACGGCTCCCCGTACCGCGGCGACAACTGGCTTCGAAAGCCCGGCCAGGCGTTGGAAAACGTCGTCGACCGTCATGGCCAACTGTTCCACGTACGCCGCACGGTCCGGCGCGGCGGCCATCGCCGCCACGTCGCCCCCGGCGCAGAACCGTTTGCCCTCGGCGAGTACGACGACCGCACGCACGTCGGACTGCGCGGCCCGGTCGACTGCCACCCCGAGGGCGTGGGCCGTTGGCAGATCGATGGCGTTCGCCTTGGTCGGCCTGGCCAGGACGATCCGGGCGACGCCTTCCTCGCAGGTGTAGCGGATGAGGTCCGTCATGGGATCCCACTTTCCTCAAGGGTTCGGCCGGTAGCTCAGACGCGGCGGAAGAGGGCGGCGAGGGCCTGCCCGCCGCCGATACACATCGTGACGACGCCAAGTTCGAGGTCGCGCCGGACAAGGTCCTTGGCCACGCGAAGGGTGAGCATCGCCCCGGTGGCACCGACCGGGTGGCCCAGGGCGATGGCTCCGCCGTACGGGTTGACCTTCTCCGGACTGAGCCCCGTGTCCCGGATCACGGCGACCGCCTGTGCGGCGAAGGCCTCGTTCAGCTCGACGGTGTCGATGTCAGAGGGGGAGGTGCCGGTCTGCTCGAACAGCTTCCGCAGCGCGAGCACCGGCGCGTACCCCATCAGCTCCGGCTCCATCGCCGCGGTCGCGACCGCCTCCAACTCCACCAGCGTGCGGAGGCCCCGCTCGGTCGCCACCGACTCTCTGGCCAACACCAGGGCGGCACCTCCGTCGTTGATGCCCGAGGAGTTACCGGCGGTGACCGTGCCGCCCGGCTGGAACGCCGGGCGCAGACCGGCCAGCGTGTCCACCGTCGTGTCCGGCCGGGGGTGCTCGTCCACCTCGACCGTGCGGGGGGTACGTCCGCCGATCTCGACGGTCGTGATCTCCTCCGCGAAGGCGACCCGGGCCGCCTCGGACGCCGCCCGCTGCTGGGACAGGGCCGCGAACTCGTCCTGCTCCCGGCGTGAGACGTCGTACTTGGCGGCGACGTTCTCCGCGGTGACACCCATGTGGAAGCCGTGGAACGGGTCGGTCAGCATCATCACCGTGCCGTCGTGGAGGGTACGGTCGCCGAGCCGGTAGCCGGAGCGGGCGCCGAAGTCGTAGAACGGCATCCGGCTCATGTTCTCGTCGCCGCCGGCGAGCGCGACCTCCACGCCACCCCAGCGCATCTGCATCGCAGCCGACCAGACCGCCTGCAGGCCGCTGCCGCACAGCCGGTTGACCGTGTACGCGGGGGTGGCGGCGTCCAGGCCGGCCGCCAGGGCGACACGGCGGGCGTTGTAGGCGTCCGGCCCGACCTGGCCGATGCACCCCATGACGACCTCGTCGACGTCGCCGGATGCCACGCCCGCCCGGGTCAGGGCCTCACGCGCCGCGATGCCTCCGAGCTCGTGTGCTGGGACGTCCGCGAACACGCCTCCGAAGCTGCCGATGGGCGTGCGTGCCCCGTCCAGGACGAGGACCTTCTCCTGCTGCTGCGGCATCGTGGCCGTCCTTCCCAGGAAGTGCGTATGTGGACGCCGCCCCGGGCGCATGGGTCAGGTGCTGTGGTGGGCCATGCTCGCCCGGGCTCCGACGCTCGTACTGTCGCGGTGGTCGCGGATGCTCTTGAGCAGACGGGTGCGGCTGCGGGCGGCCAGCGCCTTGAGGATGCGCTCATGTTGCGCGACCGTCCGCCTTCTGCGCTCCCGCGTCGCGTAGTCGATCGCGATGAACGCGTCGGCCAGCATCCACAGCCGCCGCACCTCGTCGAGCACGAGCTTCAGTGAGGAGAGGCCGAAGATGCGCAGATGGAACTCGTGGTTGAGGGCCACCATCTCCACCCACTCGGACGCGTCCACCAACCGCGCCATGTCCTCGTTGAGCGACCTCAGTTCCACGACGACCTCGGCGGTGGGCCACACGATGGTGCGGGCCAGTTCCTCCTCGAGCAGAGCGAGCATGAGGCCGATCTGGGCGAGCTCCTCGGGAGAGCGCTTGGTGACGAAATACCCCTGGTGGGGGCGGTGGGTCAGCAGCCCTTCACTGGCCAGGACGCTCAGCGCCTCACGTACCGGGACCCGGCTGATCCGCAGTTGTTCCGCGACCTCTTCCTGGCGGATCTGTTCGCCGGGCAGGAGCCGTCCCTGCAAGATCTGATTCCGCAGTTCACGCACCGTCCGCTCGGCGCTGGCACCTTCTTTGACCAGAGTGCGCCGATTCGGGTCAGCCACGCGATCACTCCTGACGGTTGAATCCAATCTTGCAGGCAGTATAGGGAACACTGTCCGAGGTCCCGGTTCCGAAGGCCGCGGAAACCGAGGGGTATTCAGTCGTTGGAGCGACGGCGGGTCTGCAGCGTGTGATACCCCGCGTCGGCGCGTGCCGCCGCCAGAGTCGCGCCCTGTTCGACGTCTGCTCGTATCCGGTTCTCGGCATCCCGGATCTGCTCGGCTGCGGCAATCACCTCGTCGGCCCGCAACGCAGGGACAGCCACCACTCCGTCGGCGTCGCCGAGCAGCAGGTCGCCTGGTTCCACCCGGACACCGCCGACCGTCACCGGGACCTGGTAGCCGTCGACGCGGACGCGGTCCTTTCCGGTGCGCATCCAGCGACCCCGGCTGTAGACGGGGTAGCCGAGTTCCAGGGCACGGTCGGAGTCGCGGCACACGCCGTCGATGACGGTGCCGCCGAAACCGCGCCGGGCGGCGGTGGCGGTCAGCAGATCGCCCCAGACCGTGGCGTCCAGACGTCCGGCGTTGTCGAGGACGACGACGGTGCCGGGGTCGAGGTCGTCGATGAAGTCGCCGACGCTGCCGGGGTCGGTGCCGACCGACACGTACCGCACCGTGAAGGCCGGCCCGGCGAGGCGGAACGTGCGGTCGAGCGGCATGATCCCCAGGCACTGCCCGGCAATGCCGAGGCGGTCCATGGCGTCGCTGATGTGGCTGGTGCCGAGGCCCTGGAGGGCCTTCACCGCGGTCTGTGCCGAATCCGTCATGAGCTTCTCACCTGTCCAGCATGGTTTCGTAGTCGGCGGACATGACATCGGCCATCGCGTGTCCGGCCCGCACTCGTTCGACCATGGCCCGTTCCGTGGCCGCTATCGCTTCGGCGGTGGCGAGCACGCGCTCGGCGTGGGCGGACGGTACGAACACGACGCCGCTCGCGTCGGCGATGACCAGGTCGCCGGGGGCCACGGGGACCCCGACGATGTCGACGGGGACGTTCCAGGCGCGCTCGACCACTCGGCCGCGGGCGGTGATCGGAACCCCCGTCGTTGCGTACAGGGGCAGGTCCAGCTCGCAGGCCTCATCCACGTCGCGGCAGGCGCCGTCGACCACGACACCCTCCACGCCGTTGCACCGGGCGCCCGTGGAGAGCACACCTCCCCAGCCGGCGGCGTGTGTCCTTCCTTGATGTGCCACCACGATGACGTCGCCGGGGCCCGAGGCGTCAACGGCCGCGGTGCCGAGGTGGCGGCCGGAACCCGCCACCTCGGAGCGCTGCTCGACGAGGTCTACGGTGACCGCGCGTCCGGTGATCCGTCGCGGCGCCGCCAACGCGGTCAGCCCCAGGGCCGCGCCGGGCAGGCCCAGTTTGTCCAGCGCGTCGGAGACGGCGCACGTATCCAGCCGGGCCAGCCGGACGACTGCTTCGTCCTCGCCCTTTTCCCGCACCACGGCTGGGTGCGCGTGACCCGTTTCCCTCTCCGGGGCCGGATGTGCGTGGCCGTTCATGCCCACAGTCCGAAGGCCAGGCCGATGCCGGTGCCGGCGGGCGTGCGGTAGGCGGGCAGGTAGTCGACCCACTTGGTCACCAGGTGGGCGCCCGCGCCCGCCGCGGTGATCCAGTTCCGGATCTCTGACGTGCCGGAGTCCATCCTGTGGGCGGGCAGTCCGCGCAGCGTGGTGGCGTCGTGGTCGCTCATGGCGTCGAGGAGCGTGCGGTCCAGTTCGGCGTCCACGACGAAGTGGCTGAGCCCACCAGAGGCCACGACGCCCACCCTGGCATCACCGGGAGCGCACTCGACCGCCTGGCGCAGCGCCACGCCGAGGTCGTAACACCGAGCGGGCGTCGGCTGGTTGGGCTTGAAATACGTGTTGAGGAGGATCGGCACGGACGGGACCGTATGACCCTTGAGGAGTCTGCCCGCGACCCAGGCGAAGGCATGCCCGAAACCGCTGTCCGGTGCGGTGGAGTCACTGGCGGAAACGTCGAAACCCTGGTCCACCAGGCTCTCGATGATGTGCCGGCCCAGCTTGGCGTCAGCCGGGTAGCTCGCTCCGTCCATCCCGAGGAGGCGCTGGACCTCGACGATCTCGGGACCGAGGCCCATCTCGATGGCGTGGTGGGTGGTCATCTCCTCGCCGTGGTAAACGGCGATGGAGGGCAGGTTCTGATGGGAGAAGAGTTCGTCCTGGTCGTCGCCGACGACGACGACCGCGTCCAGTTCGAGTGAGACCAAGTCCTCGGCGAGCCGTTTGATGTCGGCCTGTGCCTGGTTGAACTTCCGGTCCCAGACGTCGGGCTCGAGTTCGGCAAGGTAGCGGTCGCCCGCGCGCTCGGCGAGTTCGCCGTACGGACGGATCACACCGTCGGTGTCGTATAGCTCCTTGTTGTCCTTGTCGTGTTCGGCGCGCAGGCTCCACATCTTCTGCGGTTCCATGGCGAGCACGGGGCTGTGCGACGTGCCGGCCACCGCAACAATGTTGGCCATGTCGTCTCCCCCCTCTCAGTCGTTCAGCCGTGTGTAGACCTGACGGGCGTTGTCTTCGAACACCGCTCGCCGGTCGTCGTCGGACAGGGCGGGGATCTTCTCGATCACCGGCTTGAGGTCTTCCAGGCTTCCGCCACTGCCCGGCCGTTCGGTGCCGAACAGGACGCGGTCCGCGCCGACCACCGCGAAGAGCAGTTCCAAGGCTTCCTGGGTGTACAGGCAGGTGTCGAACCAGAACCGCTTCAGCGTTTCCTGGAACGTTTCGCGGTCGTCCGACTTGACGCTGACGAGTCCGCGGTCATGAGCGGTCCACCGGCCGAGCTGGTAGGGAACCGATCCGCCGCCGTGCGGCACGATGATCTTCAGGTCGGGGAAGTCACGGAACACTCCGGCCCTGATCATGCTATTGATCGCCAGGCTCTCCTCGGTGATGAAGTGCTCGCTGTAGCTCTCACGTCCATAGCAGGCCGCCGGATGCAGCAGCACCGGAACGTCGCGCTCGACGAGCCGTTCGTACAGCGGGTACCAGTATTCGTCGCCCATCACCGGTGTGGTTCCGGCGCCCTCGCTCGGATCGGGGTTGAGCAGCGCCCCGATGAATCCTCGCTCAAGGTTCCGGTCCAGCTCTTCGAAGACCGTACTCACCGGTTCGCCCGCCACCTGCGGCAGGGCGCAGACGCCACGCAGCCGGTCGGGGTGGGCGGCGACCTGGGTGGCGATGGCGTCGTTGTTCGCCTCGACCCACCAGTGCACGATTTTCGCCGGGCGGGCGGAGTGCTTCAGCACGAACGGGCGCGGCGAGGTCAGCTGCATGTCGGTGCCGACCTCGTCCATCAGCGCGATCTGCCGCCTGGCGGAGGCGAGCAGTTCTTCGTCGGTGGCCTTGGACGGGAAGCGCCCGTGGTAGGTGCCGGCCGCCTCCAGGTAGGTCCACAGTCCGTAGAAGGAGTCGGGCGCCACCAGATGGGCGTGACTGTCGATGATCACGGCTGCTCCTGGGGGGTACGGGTGGGCAGTACGGCGGTGAACTCGCACTGGATGAGCAAAGGGGCTTGCAGCATCGAGGGCACGGTGTGACGTACCGGCCGGTCCTGCTCGTCGGGGAACATCGCCACCCACTCGGCGTTCAGTGGTTTGCGTGGCTGCCCTTCGCCGAGGAAGACGGTGACCTTGGCGATGTCGTCCGTGTCGGCGCCCGCCGCGTCCAGGATCCGTCGGATGTTGGCGAACACCCCGGCGGTCTGGGCCTCCAAGCTGTCGGGGACCTTGCCGGTGTCGGGGTCCATGCCGTGTACAGCACTGGAGACCAACAGGTTGTCGAGCCTGACGGCGACAGGGAAGGGGGCACCGCCGTGGTGCAGTCCGGGTATCTCGATCGGGTGTCTACGGGACTTGGGCATGGGCCATTCCTTCTTCTGAGTCACTGCCAGCCATAGAGGTCGAGGGTCCGCTCCCCCGCACGGATGCGGCGCATCAATGCGGCCTCCTTGGTCTCGCGCTCGGCGGCGGCCTTCAGTACGGCCTCGATGTCGGCCTGTGGGATCACCACCACACCGTCCGCGTCGCCGACCACCAGGTCGCCCCGGCCCACGAACACCTCACCGACACGCACCGGGGTGCCCAGCGAACCTGTGCCGTCGAAGTCCTTGCCGGTGCCGCGGATGCACAGGCCGGCGGAGAACACCGGCAGGCCGAGTTCGGTCAGGGCGTCCCGGTCCCGGACTCCGCCGTTGATGACCAGGCCGGCCAGGCCTCGCGCGAGGGCGGCGGTGCTCAGGATCTCGCCCCAGTAGCCGAACTCGGTGCCGCCGCCGACATCGACTACGAGGACGTCACCGGGCTCGGCGGAGTACACGGCGCGATGGATCCACAGGTTGTCGCCTGGCGGAGAGGCGACAGGGAAGGCCGGTCCAGCGACGCGGGCGGCGGCGAAGGCGGGCCCGATGACCGACGGCAGGGCTCCGGTACGACCTGCCGCCTCGTGCAGTGTCGCCGAGGACAGGGCGCCTGAGGTGATGTCCCGCAAGGTCACGGTGTGCCGTCCCTTCGTTGGTCGGCTGATGTCGCCCACCATAGATGCAGGCAGAATTGAATGCAATCGCAGCTCGCAATTTGACGCCACTATTGCATTCAATGTGTTGAGCGGCCTACGGTTCAGGGCACAGCAGCCCGCTTGGCAAGGGAGCCATCCGATGAGCAGCCAACCTCGCCGTGCGCCGGACGTCCTCATCGTCGGTGGCGGCCCCGCCGGTCTCTCTGCGGCCGTCCTGCTCGGGAACAGAGGTGTCGACATCCTCCTGGTCGAACGACATGCGGCCGCCTCACCGCTGCCTCGCGCGCACCTGCTCAATCAGCGCACGATGGAGATCTTCACCGAGATGGGCGTGGCCGACGCCGTCTACGACCTCTCCCCGCCCGAGGACCGCTGGCACAAGGTGGCGTGGCATACGACGCTCGCCGGACCGGCCGCGCCCTTCGGGCAGGTGATCGGCGCACTCCCCGCATGGGGCGGCGGCGCCGACGCCGAGCGCTACGCCCGGGCCAGCCCTGCCCGCTACGCCAATGTGCCGCAGCTGCGCCTCGACCCTTTGCTGCGAGCCCGGGCAGAGGCGGTGTGCGGGCCGGAGAACATTCGCTTCCACCACGAGCTCACCGCGCTCGCCCTCTCCGCCGACGACACCGGAGAAGGAGCCACAGCAACCGTCCGCGACCGCGACAGCGGTCGGCTTCACGAGATCCACGCCCGGTACGTCATCGCCGCCGACGGCGGACGGACCTGCACCGACCTGCTCGGCATCGAGATGGACGGCTCCACCGGGCTGCTCGACATGGTCACCGTGCACGCCACCATCGACCTGTCGGAGTGGATCTCCGACGACGAGGTGCTGCTGCGGTACTTCATCAATCCCGACGGCCGGGGTTCTTTCGCCGGCGCCTTGTGCGCCATGGGTCCCGACCGGTGGGGACGCGACTCGACCGAGTGGGCCGTACACACCGGTTACCGCACCAGCGACTCGGACCGCCACGACCGTGCCGCGATCCTGGGCCGCGTCCGCCGTATGCTCGGCGTCCCCGATCTGGACATCGAGGTGCACGCGGTCAGCCACTGGGAGTTCGAGGGCGTGGTGGCCCGGCGCCAGCGGGTCGGCCCCGTCTTCCTGGCCGGCAACGCGGCCCACCGGCACCCGCCGACCGGCGGACTGGGCCTCAACACAGCGGTGCAGGACGTGCACAACCTCGCCTGGAAGCTCGACGCCGTCCTGACCGGCCAGGCCACCGACGCACTGCTCGACACCTACGAGACCGAACGCCGCCCGGTGGGCGAGTTCAACGTCCGGCACTGTCTCACCAATGCAGGCGGACACGCCCGTATCGCCGCGGCGCTCGGTCTGCGCGCCGACCAGAGCGAGGAAGCCGGCTGGGACGCCGTCACCGAGTGGCTGGCGGACACCCCCGAGGGCGACGCCAAGCGTGCCGCGGTGGCCGAGGCGATCGCGAGCAACGCCGACGACTTCAGTCAGCTCGCGGTGGAGCTCGGCTACCACTACGAATCCGGCGCGCTGGTGCCCAACGGCACACCCGCACCGGAGGGAGAGAATCCGCTGCGCGACTACCTGTCCACCACGCGGCCCGGTCACCATCTCCCGCACGCGTGGCTCGACCGTGACGGATTGCGGCAGTCGGTGCACCAACTGATCGCCCCACGCGGCCTCACCCTGCTCGTCGATGCCGAGCACGCCCCTCGATGGGCCGCGGCCGCACAGGCAGCCGACGACACCGGGGCGACCATCCATGTGCGCGTCATCGACTCCGACGCGGAATGGACCGACTTCACCGGCGAATGGGCCGCTGTCCGCGGTGTCCACAGCGGCGGGGCACTGCTCGTACGCCCGGACCGGCACATCGCATGGCGGGCACCGGACTGGTCCGGCGACCGCCCCGCCGAACTCCGCCGGAGCGTGCGGTCGGTACTCGCTCTCCAGCCGTCACACGCACGGCCCGTGCCCGCACTCACAGCCACCTCGAACGAGTGAGCGGCCCCCGTCCTGCCCTCATCGTGTTCCGTCGAGGACGCCATGACGAGCTGACATCTCCCACGAGCCCGATAAGGAGCGACATGTTCAGCGACGAACTCACCCAGCGGATCGCACAGGTCAGAAGCGCCTCGCTCGGCGACCTGCTGAGCCGTTCGACCGCCCGTGTGCCGAACAAGACCGCGATCGTCTACCGCGACCTCCGGCAGACCTACGCCGAGCTGGACAAGACCGTCAACCGCACCGCCAACGCCCTGGCCGCCCGTGGCGTCCGCAAGGAAGACCGGATCGCCCTTCTCAGCCACAACAACCACGCCTACGTGGTCCTTTACTTCGCCCTCGCCCGGCTGGGCGCAGTGTCTGTGCCGATCAACTTCATGCTGACCTCGGGTGAGGTCGCTTACGTTCTCGACCACTCGGGCGCGACCGGACTGGTCGTCGAAGACGCCCTGCTGCCCGTGGCGGAACAGGCCTTGGAGGAGGCGGCTCTCACCGGCACCGTCACGGTCCGCGGCGTGATCCCCGACAGCGGGCTGCCGACACCGGCGGGCTGGGAATCCGTCGAGGACTGGATGGCGTACGACGACTCGTCCGCTCCGGACGTCTTCGTCGCCGAGGACGAGCTGGCGCAGCTGATCTATACCAGTGGCACCGAGTCCCGTCCCAAGGGAGCGATGCTCTCCGCACGCAGCCTGATCGCCCAGTACGTCACCTGTGCCGTTGACGGCGAGATGAGCGGCGACGACATCGAGGTACACGCCCTGCCGCTCTTCCACTGCGCACAGCTGCACTGCTTCCTCACTCCCAGCATCTACCTCGGTGCCACCAACATCGTGCTGTCCGGAGCCGACGCCGCGACGATGCTGCGCACGGTGGAGGCCGAGCGTGCCACCAAGTTGTTCTGCCCGCCGACCGTCTGGATCTCACTGCTGCGCCACCCCGAGTTCGACCAGCGGGATCTGTCCTCGCTGCGCAACGGCTACTACGGCGCCTCGATCATGCCGGTGGAGGTGCTCAAGGAAATCGGCGAACGGCTGCCCGACGTCCGGTTGTTCAACTTCTACGGGCAGACCGAAATGTCACCGGTGGCCACCATCCTCAAGCCGGAGGACCAAGTCCGCAAGGCCGGCTCGGCCGGCCGGCCCGGACTGAACGTCGAGACACTGGTCGTCGACGATGTGACCCGGCCGGTGCCACCCGGCCAGGTCGGGGAGATCGTGCACCGCAGCCCCCATGCCATGCTCGGCTACTGGAACGACCCCGAGCGGACGGATGCCGCGTTCGCGGGCGGCTGGTTCCACAGCGGTGATCTCGGAGTGATGGACACCGAGGGCTACCTCACCGTCGTCGACCGGAAGAAGGACATGATCAAGAGCGGCGGCGAGAACGTCGCCAGCCGCGAGGTCGAGGAAGTGCTCTACCAGCACCCGGCGGTGGCCGAAACCGCGGTCTTCGGACTCCCGCATCCGCAGTGGATCGAAGCGGTCACCGCCGTCGTCGTCCTGCGGGAAGGAGCATCGGCCACCGCCGAGGAACTCATCGCCCACTGTCGGCAGAGCCTGGCCGGGTTCAAGTCGCCCAAACACATCGAGTTCGCCGAGCAGCTGCCGAAGAACGCCAGCGGCAAGATCCTCAAGCGCGAACTGCGCACCAGCGCGCGAGCGCCCTGGATGTCAGACGCCTGATGCAGGGTGACCGGCGACGCCCCACTCGCCGACCAACGCCAATCGCCCGGACTCGTTCACCCGGCTGCATTTGTATCGACAGACCCCGCGTGCGGTCATTCGACCGCTGGTGGGGCCTGCCGCCGCGCGGTAAGTCGGAAACCTGAGCCCGCACAGCGGGTCACCGCTCCCTACTCCGGGGCGCCGCCCGCACGTTGACAGGGCTCTGCGCAGCCTTGACCATCGTGCGAACCTCACTTCTCTTTGAGGTTTCAACGACCGCCCCCGGGGGGGCGAGCTCGTCGCACTCCTGCTCCTGTGCACGAGCCGGCCGTGTCGCTTCGGTGGGTGGTAGGCATCGCCGTCGTAGTCGGTGCACGTCAAGAGGTGGTGGAGAACGATGCAGGGCATCCACGGGACAGTGGCAACGGGCCTCCTCTCGCGCTTCCGGGTTATCCGTTCGACAGACAACGACGAGATGCGGGCCTATGTCGCACGGTTGCTGACTCCCAGTCGGGCCACGCCAGCGCACGAGGGTGCGCAGATCGCCGCAGAGCTCTCGGCGGTCGACCTGGGGGCGGTGTCCCTCGTCTACGGCAGGTCGGACGGAGACGAGTTGCACGTCCAGAATACCGAGTTCCTGTCCTACTACGACGTCCACTTCGCCGTCACCGGGCACAACCTGCTCGAGTGCGAGGACGGCCGGGTCCTGCTCGATCACACGACCGCCGGGATCATCTCACCCCGCATGCGGGCGGACATGCGGCTCAGCGACGGCTACAGCCAGCTCCACTTGCGGATTGAGCGGTTCGCGCTCGAGGGTCATCTGGAGCGGATGCTCGGACAGCCGGTCCCTGGGCCTGTCCGGTTCCAGCCGAGGATGGACCTGACGGTTCCCGCTCTGGCCTCTTGGGAGCGGCTGGTGGGGCAGTTGGTCCAGGACCTCGGTTCGCCGACCGGTCTCAGCGCCGGCGGCGGCGGGGCTCTGTGGGGCGAGTTCCTCATCTCCGGCCTCCTGCTCGCCCAGCCGCACAACTACAGCGACCAACTCGCGCGGCGCCAGGCCGGCAGCGGCCGCCCGCCGTCCGTGAGGCGGGTGATCGAGCTCATCGAGGACGACCCCGCCGGTGACCTCTCGCTGCCCCGGCTCGCACAGGTGGCGGGCGTCGGGCCACGCTCCCTGCAACGGCATTTCCGTGACTTCATGGGGGTCTCGCCTCGCGAGTATGTCGAACATGTCCGCCTTTCGCGGGCACACCACGACCTGCTCGCGGGTGCGGGCTCCACCGTCGCCGAGATCGCGTTCCGCTGGGGTTTCGGCCACGTGTCCCGCTTCGCGGGCGCCTACCGGGCACGCTACGGGGTACCACCCTCGCAGACGCTGCGCTCGGCCTGTCGTCCCGCCGGGAACGGAATCTGACCGCCCCGCACCTCTGGAGTACTGCTGTCGCACGCCGGATCGGGATGTCGCGCGCCGGATCGGTGAAGAGACCGGGCCTCCATACCCTGACAAGTGGCCCTGCTTCTCCTCTCTCGCCCAGCCGGGAGCAGCACTCGTTGCTCCCGGGCGCTGGGCGGGAGACACCGCCGGGGATCGCAACAGCTCTCCCGAACCGACCGAAGGCAGCCCGATGCGTTTCTCTGAGATATCACTTGGCGGGGTGCGATGCCCCTCAGCTCCTGCACCCTTCGCTGATGCCGAGGCCGCCACAGGCCCCAGCGCATGACGGACGGGGTGGTTCCGATGATCGAGCGCCTCGCCGAATCGCTCCAGGATGCGTTCCGGGAGACCATGGCGACCGTGTGCACGCCCGTGACCGTGATCACGGCCTGCCGCGGCGGATTGCCGTACGGCACCACGGTGAGCGCCTTCGCCTCGCTGTCCCTCGACCCGCCCATGGTGATGATCGCGCTCGACCGTGGATCTGACCTCCTCTCGGTCATCCGTGACACCGGCGCGTTCGGAGTCAATGTTCTGGGCCGGGAGCAGGCCGATCTCGCGGTGAACTTCGCGCGCAAGGTCGGTACGAACAAGTTCTCGGGCGTGGCCTGGCGCGCCGACACCGGCGGCCCGCGCCTTCCGGGCGCGGCCGGGTTCCTCTCCTGCGAGGTCGCGGAAAGGGTCGACGGAGGTGACCATCTTCTGCTGCTCGCCGACGTGGTGGCCGCGGTCAGCGCCGCCGGGGAGCCGCTGACCTACCACAACCGAGCGTTCGGCACGCACGCGGCGCTCAGGGGGGCATCATGACGATCGGCTGCACACCGGCGGAGGCGATGCGGCCGACCATCGCCATGTGAAGAGCGGCTCCACGCCGTCGGGCACTGTGAGTGCCGCGAACAGAGCGCGACGCTGCGCCGCCAGGCCGCGCAGGACCAGCGCGCGGTCCTGCCCGGCGAGAGTGTCGATCAACTGCTCGCACTGCTCTGCGGCCACCGCCGAGTCCCGGGCCGCGACGTGCAGGAGAAGGTAGGGCTCACACAGGTGCCGACCGGCGGGCGTTGGGCAGAAAATCGGTCTCCAGGGATTCGAGGCACACACTCTGTGGCCAGGACGCGGAGGCCTCACCCACGGCACGCGGCTGATGCCCGGAGTCCAGGCCATACCCCGCGGCCGGATCTGTTCTCTCTGCCGCAGATCACGAACGAGAATCAGGGACGGAGCAGTGCCACCGCGCCCGCGGCCCTCGGAACTCCCGCGCCGTCCGGCGGGGTGCCCGGCAAGCGGACTGGGGCTACCTTGCCTTCCTCCCTGCGCCCGCACCATCAGCCACCGAGCGGGGGATGTCATCCGTCCGGCGCCGCCCGACTGCAGCCCAACTGGGGGCGCCTGTCGGGGTCATGCCGGTCTGCGCACGGCGCAGGGCAATTGCCCTTCCTCATCCTGCTGCCGGCGCCAGGGTGACGGTGTGGTGGCGCGAGTAGAAGTCCAGCACGTGCCGTCCTTGTTCGGCGGGGCCGTACCCGGAGTCCTTCTCGCCGCCGAACGAGGCGTGGAAGTCCGCGCCGCTCGTCGAACCGTTGACCTTGACCATGCCGGTGTCGAAGCGCGGGACGAGCCGGAGCGCGTCGTCGAGGCTGCCGGTGAACAGCCCGGTGACCAACCCGTACCGTGTGCTGTTCACCAGCTCCACGGCAGCGTCGGTGTCCGCTGCGTACTGTATCGACGCCAATGGGCCGAAGACTTCTTCCCGGTGCAGCTCGTCGATGGATTCGAGCCCGTCGACGAGTGCCGGGGTGACGAACCACCCAGGGTCGAGCCGTCGGCTTCCGGTGAGCAGCCGGCCGCCTCGCGACACCGCGGCCGTCACGGCGTCGGTCACCGCTGCGCAGGCGGATGAGCTGATCACCGGGCCGACGACGGTCGAGCTGTCGCCGGGATCGCCTACCGGGAGCTCGGCCACGGCCGCTGCGAGGGCGTCGACGAAGTGGGGGTTGTGTCCGACGACGACGACCCGGCTGGTCGCGGTGCATTTCTGCCCGGCGTAACCCATCGCGGCGGCCGCGATGGTTCTCGCCGCGAAGGCGACGTCGGCGTCCGGCAGTACGACGCTGGCGTTGAGCCCGCCCATCTCGGCCTGCACGGGAATACCGGCTGCCGCGGCGTCGGCGACGACGGCCCGTCCCACGGCCGTGGAACCGGTGAAGGAGACCACGTCGGAACCGGCGACGAGCGCGGCGCCCGTGATGCCGTCGCCAGGGAGCACCGTGAACAGCTCGTCGGGCAGGTGCGGTGCGAGCAGTTCGTGCAGCCGTACCGCGGTCGCGGTGGCTGCCGGGGCGGGCTTGAGCAGCACCGCGTTGCCGGCCGCAAGTGCGGGCGCGGCCTTCCACAGCGGGATGGCGAGCGGGAAGTTCCACGGAGTGATCAGCCCGGCGACACCGCGGGGGCGCCGGGTGTCCAGCAGCACCGAGCCCGCCGGACCGGCTGCTGGCAGGTGGTCGCCGAGCGGGGCGAGGCTGAGCTGGGCGAAGTAGCGCAGGATCGCGAGCGCCCGCTGCACCTCGCCGGAGGCCTCACCACGTGGCTTGCCCACCTCGGTGATGACGAGCTCGGTGAGCTCGGACGCGTGGGTGGCGAGGGAGTCGGCGGCTGCGGACAATGCCGCCGCGCGGGTCACCGGCGACTCGGCCCACCAGGCGCGCTGTGCCTGACGCGACCGCTCCGCGGCGGAGGCGACATCTGCGACGGAGGTCGCCGGGAACACACCGATCAGCGTGTCGGGGCGCTGCGGGGAGGTGCTTTCGACGGTCGGCGCGCTCATCGACCGTCCTCACTCGAGACGCGGCGGAGAAGCCCGTCGACGGCCGTGAGAAACTCGCTTTCGCGTTCGAGCTGGACCCAGTGCCCGCAGTTCGCGAACAGCATGAGATCGGCGTTCGGCAGCGCCTGCGCGGTACCGAAGCTGTCCGTGACGCGCACGACCTTGTCCTGCTTCCCGTGCAGGATGAGTGCCGGCACCGTGACGGAGGCGAGTTGCTCGGCGGTGAGCCGAGACGCGGCGACCGACTCGTCCCGTACCCGGACCACGGTGCGCCACTGCTCGGGTCCTCCTGGCCGGCTGACCATCGCGTAGCGGAACTCCACCAGGCCGTCAGGGATCTTGTAGCCGTCGGCGGCGAGGGTGGCCATCACCCGGGCGATGCCCTCGGGAGTGATGGCCGGTGCGGTGTTCGCCCTGAGGGTTTGCGTGGGCTGGTACTCGATCCCGGGGCTGCCCATCGTGACCAGGCCGGTCACACGGTCCGGGTGGTCGACGGCGACCTGCGTCGCGATCCGCCCGCCCAGCGAGTTGCCGACAAGCACCGCCTTCGGGATGTCCAGCGCGTCCAGGAACCGGACCACCTGCTCGGTCCACGCCGGCAGTCCGTAGTAACTCTCGTCGGGCACCGAGGTCCACCCATAGCCGCCCATGTCGGGCGCCAGGACCCTGGCCGACACGGCCATCCGGGGGATCACTCGCCACCAATTGGCCGCGGCGGAGACCCCGATGGCCGAGCCGTGCAACAGCACCACCGGGGTGCCGGATCCCTCGTCGTGGTAATGGATGCGCTCGTCACCGATCGACAACCACTTCGACTCCAGGCCGAAGAACTCGCGGGTCGACTCGGGGCGGAAGGTCCCGGCAGCGACACCTGTGTTGGTCATGTTCGCCTCGTCCTTTCTCAACGCCCGGTGAACCGGGGGCGGCGGCGCTCACGTTGTGCCGTCAGGCCTTCCTGCAGATCCGCGGTGGTCATCGTGATCGGCTGCGCGAGCGCCTCCCACTCCAGCGCGTCCTCGATGCCGCGGTGCCCGCCACGCGCCAGGGCGGCCTTGGTCAGACGTGTCGCCAGCGGGGCGTGGTCGGCGATGGTGGCCGCGACCTCGAGCGCATGCTCGAGCACGTCGTCCACCACGGCGCTGACCAGGCCCAGCTCCAGCGCCTCGGCACCGCGGACCACTCGTCCGGTGAGCAGAAGGTCACGGGCGACGGCGAGCGAGGTCACTTCGGGCAGCGACCAGGTGGTCGCCATGCCCGGGTGCAGGCCGAGCCCGGTGAACGGCACCGACAGTGGGGCGCGTGGCGTGGTGTATCTGAGGTCGCAGGCGAGCGCGAGGGCCAGTCCGGCGCCGACGGCCGCGCCGTTGACGGCTGCGATCGTCGGCACCGGCACCTGCCGGATCGAGAGCCAGTCGCGATAGAACGCCGACATCCGGGTGCGCAACGAGTCGACCGTCGCGTCGTCGGTGTCGCCGAGCCATGACAGGTCACCCCCGGCGCTGAAGGCCGGCCCGGCACCTGTGACGACGACGCAGCGCAGCGCGGCGTCCTCGCGCAGTTCGGCGATCGCGGCCCGCCACGCTGCGGTCAGTTCGCCCGTCATGGCGTTGCGCTGATCCGGGAGCGAGAGAGTCAGAACGGTGACGCCGTCGTCGCGACGCTCGACCAGGAGCGGGCCCTCGGTGTTCACCGGTCCCGGCCCTTCTCCAGGGCGAAGCGCGCGCGTAGTTCGCTCGCGCAGCCACGCAGAAGCATGGTGTCCATGCCGACCGCGACGAAGTCGAAGCCCCTCTCGATGTAGCGCGCTGCCTGCTTCTCGTCGACGGTGAGGATGCCGACCGGCTTGCCGGCGGCGTGGGCACGCTCGGCGACGTGCTCGACTGCAGCGACCACCTCGGGTTCTCCGGGCCTGCCGATGTGGCCGAGCGACGCGGCGAGGTCCATCGGGCCGACGAACACCGCGTCGATTCCCTCGGTGCTCACGATGGCGTCCACGTTGCCGAGCGCCGTCCGCGACTCGATCTGCACGACCAGGCAGATGTCGTCGCGCGCGGTGGCGAAGTAGTCCGGCACCGTGCCCCAGCGCCCGCCGCGCGTCTGCGAGGCGACACCGCGTATGCCCGCCGGGGGGAACTGCACGGCACGGGCCACCGCGTCGGCCTGCTCGGGGCTGTCGACCATCGGGATGAGCAGGCTCTGCACCCCGATGTCGAGGAACTGCTTGAGCCGCACCGGGTCCCCGTCCGGCGGCCGCACCACGATCTGGGTGGGTCCTGCCGCGGTGGCCTGCAGCTGCGCCATCAGTGTGCGCAGATCGTTGGGCGCGTGCTCACCGTCGAGCAGCATCCAGTCGAAGCCCGTCGTCGACAGCAACTCCGCGACGACGGGATCGGCCAGGCACGACCACAGCCCTATCCGAGTCGTGCCGCCAGCGCTGATGGCGGCCTTGAAACCGTTCATGATTCCCGCTTCCCGGCTCGCGCCCGAGGTCGCGAAACGTCCGGCCAACCAGGCCTGGGATCGCGGAACATCAGGCGAACCGGCATGAGATGCTCCCCATGGGTCCGTAGTCGCAGTGATACACCTCGCCGGCCGACACGGGCACCGATCGCGTGAACGAGCCCGCCAGCAGGATCTCGCCGGCCTGCAACGTCTCGCCGTACCGCCAGAGCTTGTTGGCCAGCCAGGCGATGCCGTTGGCAGGGTGGTTGAGCACCGCTGCCGCCACTCCGGACTCGATGACCGTCTCGTTGCACAGCAGCAGCGCACTGACCCAGCGCAGGTCCAGGTCCATCGGCCGGACGGGACGGCCGCCGATGACGACCGCGCCGTTGGCGGCGTTGTCGGCGACGGTGTCCATGATCTTGCGCGGGGCGTTGGTGTCCGGGTCGAAGCGGTGGAACCTGGTGTCGATGATCTCCAACGCCGGGATGACGTACTCGGTTGCGTCGAGCACGTCGAAGATCGTGCAGTTCGGGCCGCTCAGCGGCTTGCCGATCTGGAAGCACAGCTCCACCTCGACACGCGGCGCGATGAACCGGTCCATCGGCAGTACGGAGCCCGACTCGTAGAACATGTAGTCGAGGAGGATGCCGTAGTCCGGCTCGTCGATGCCCGCTCCCTCCTGCATCACCTTGGAGGTCAGTCCGATCTTGTGCCCGCGCACCGTGGCGCCGGCCGAGATCTTCTTGGCGACCCACGCCGCCTGTACCGCGTATCCGTCCTCGACGGTCATCTCGGGGTGCTCGATGGTGAAGTGGCGCAGCGGGGCGTGAGTGCGCTCGGCGTTTTCCAGCCGATCGGCGAGATCGGCGATCACTTGGGGCTTCAGCATGGGGCAAGGTCTTTCGTCGGGTCAGCCGCAGGGCTGAGCTGTGGTGGGGAACAGGCGGCGCGGTCAGGGTCTCCGCTTACCGCTGGGTATCTGCGGGGCGAAGCCGGGCTGCCATTCGTGCCCCCAGTACGTGCCGTACGAGATGTTGCGGACCTCGTGGTCGGTCCAGTCCATGACCTCGCCGCCGAAGCCGTACTCGACGTGGAAACCGCTGGGCGACTGCAGATAGAACGACACGATCGAGTCGTTGACGTGCCGGCCGAGCCCGCGTACGAGTGGCGCATCCTCTTCTCGCGCACGTTCCATGGCCCGGCCCACGTCGTCGAGGGTCTGCACCTCGATGAGGAAATGGATGATGCCCGTCTCCTCCGGCACCTCGGCCAGCGCGAGACTGTGCTGCCGGCCGTTGGCGCAGTGGAAGAAGTACGCCCGTACGTCCTTTCCCGGAGCGACCGAGCGGCTGAGGAAATCGGAGTAGTCGAGCCCCATCACGTCTTCGTAGAAGGCGACACACTCGTCGAAGGCGCCCCGGCTGGGCAGGACGACGTGTCCCACGCCGAGATCTCCGGTGATGAACCGGCTGACGCCCACCGGAGAGACGAAGGGCACGGCGGACATCGTCCGCCCCCAGCACACCTCGTGCGGCGAGCCGTTCGGATCGACGAAGCGGAAGAACTCCTGCACCATCCGGACCCTGCGCTCGGCCTGGCCGCCCTCGTGGATCTCGAGGCCGGCGGCCTTGGCCGACTCCAGGGCAGCGCGATACGCGGCGCGCGAGCGCACACTCCACCCCGCGGCCACCAGGCGTTCCTCCTCGTCCGGCAGGATGAGCAGGCGGTAGTGCCACTCGTCGTACTTCAGGTAGAGCGCGCCGTCGGGGCCGTCCTCGCTCATCGTGCCGAGCACCTTGACGCCGAAATCACGCCACTGCTCGATCTTGGACGAGCCGATCACGATGTAGGCGAGTTGATCCAGTTTCATGGCTTCATTTCCCTCTCGAAGACGTTCGCGCCAGCTGCGTTCGGGTCCTCGAGCCAGCGTCTGATCTCGGCATCGTGTTCGCCCAGCCGCGGTGGGGCCAGCCGGTAGGAGACTGGCGTGCCGCTCAGCGCGAGCGGGCTGGCGACCTGCTCGACCGGGGTGCCGTCCGCACGCTTGATCGTGGCGGTCGCGACAAGGTTCACGGCGGCCGCGTACTCGAACGCCTCCGCCACGGTGTTCACCTGTCCGCACGCCAGCCCGGCAGCCACCAGCCGATCGATCCACTCATCGGCGGGACGCTGCGTCAGCACGGCCTCGAGCTCGTGCCGCAACTCCTCACGGTGCGCGACTCGCGCCGAGTTGACGACGAATCGAGGATCTCGAGCCAGGTCCGGCCTGCCGAGTGCCTCGGCGAGCCTGCCGAACTGCGCGTCATTGCCGACGGCCAGAACCAGCAGCCCGTTCCGGGCCTGCAACGTTTCGTACGGGGCGATGCTCGGGTGCCGGTTACCGTCGCGCCCGGGCTCGACCCCGGCGCTGAGCCATGCAGAGGCCTGGTTGACGAGCCCCGCGAGCGCGGCACCCATCAGCGAGACGTCCACCCGCTGTCCCAGGCCGCTGAGGGTTCGCTGGTACAGCGCCGCGAGCACCCCGCTCAGCAGATTCAGACCGGTGAGCACGTCGATGATCGCGACCCCGACCTTCGTGGGCTGGGCCTCGGCGTCGCCGGTGATGCTCATCAGCCCGCTCACCGCCTGGATCAGAAAGTCGTATCCGGCCAACTCCCGACCGGCGCCCTCGCGACCGAACCCCGTGATGGAGGCGTATACGAGTCGAGGGTTGTCCGCGCGCAACTCCTCGTAGCCCAGCCCCAGACGTGCGGCGACGCCCGGGCGGAAGTTCTCGACCAGCACATCGGCACGCGCGGCCAGCGTGCGCGCGAGTGCCCGGTCGGACGGGGATCTCAGGTCCAGGACGACACTGCGCTTGTTGCGGTTGACCGACAGGAAGTACGAACTCTCCCCGTCGACGAACGGCGGGCCCCAGTGCCGGGTGTCATCTCCGGACGGGCTTTCGACCTTGATGACCGTGGCGCCCAGGTCGCCCAGGGTTGCCGTCGCCAGCGGTCCGGCGAGCACCCGCGAGAAGTCGGCGACAATGACGCCGTCCAGAGCTGAGGGCACGAGCGCGCCTCCTTGAGAGCAGCGAGATCGGGTCTGAGTGAGGCTGAGTCAAGAGCGGCGCTCCTTCGTCAGCGTGGGATGACGACGAGCTTGCCGTGGGTCTGGCGCGCTTCCATCGAGCGGTGCATTTCCTGCGCTGTTTCGAGCGTGAAGCGCCCGCCGAGGGCAACCCGGAGTCGGCCTTCGGCCACGTGGTCGGCCAGTTCGCACAGGGTCTCGGCGGTGAAGTCGGGGCGCATGAGGTAGGGATGGAGATTGAAGGCGCGGACGCTGATATTGCGTGGGATCAGTTGCTCGACCGCCAGGATCGGCGGCTCACGGCCGGCGACGCCGTACACGACGACGGTCCCGAAGTCGGTCAGCAGGTCGACGGACTGGGTGAACACCGAGCCGCCGGTCATCTCCAGAACCAGATCGACGCCCTTGCCGCCGGTCGCCTCGCGCGCCTCCGCCGCCCAACCGTCCGACGATGAGTCAACCGCCACGTCGGCGCCATGGTCCAGCGCCGTGGCCCGCTTCTCCGCCGTGCTCGCCATGGCGATGACCCTGCCGGCTCCGTACATCTTCGCCAGCTGTACCGCGAGCAGTCCGACGCCGCCACCCCCGGCCTGGACGAGCACGGTGTCGCCGGGGCGGACCGGCCCGGCGTCCTTCAGGATGGCCACCGCGGTCAGTCCCTGGATCACCAGTGCCAGGCCGACCACAGGGTCCAGTCCGTCCGGGACCGGGATGAGCGCGCCCTGCTCGGCAACCGCGTACTCGGCGTAGCCCCCGCCATTGTGGAGGGCGAAGACCGTGTCCCCCTCTTTGTGGCCGGTGACACCCTCGCCGCGAGCCACGATCTTTCCGGTGAACTCTCCGCCCATCGTGAACGGAAACACGGTTGGTTGGGGGTAATACTCTCCCAGCCGCCGTATCGCGTCGGCATAGTTGACACCGGCGGCCGCCACCTCGACGAGCACCTGGCCGGGCGCCGGGCGCGGCACGGGGACCTTCTCGACGGTCATCACCTCGGGGCCTCCGTGACGGTGTATACGCACCGCTCGCATCGGCCCCTGCGTCGCGTCGTTCACGATGTTGAGCTCCTCACCGGCGGCGCAGGCCGCGTTCGATCAGCAGCGGACGGATCCGCTCCTCGTACATCTGGATGCCCTCGTCGTAGTCGGGGAAGGAGAGGGCCATGGCCGTCCATTCCGCCGTCGGCCATCCGCTGGATGCCTCCCGCGACCTGCTCGGGCGTGCCGACCAAGGGCAGCGCGAGAGCGCCGGCGGCCGCCTTCGCGAGCAGTTCCCGGTGTGCGAAGCGATCCTCGAACACCTTCGTGCTGTTCGAGTTCTTGAGCGTCGCGGCTACGAAGGCTCCGGCCGTCGCTTCGTCGACGTTGTCGCGCACCCAGTGATCGAGGCGTCGCCTCGCTTCGGCCTCGGTGTCGGCGCAGACGACGTACCCGTGCCCGAACACCTTCACCGGCCGACCGGCCTCACGGGCCGCTTGCCGGTTGTGCTCGACGACCTCGGGTATGGACTCGAAGCTGGGGAAAACGCCGAAGCTGACTTCCGCGTGCCGGGCGGAGAACTCCTTTCCCGCGGGGCTGTTGCCGGCGCACATGATCACGGGCCACGGGCGCTGCAGTGGCTTGGGTTCCGAGACGATGGCCTGGCCCGAGTAGGAATCCCCATGGTGGTCGAACGGCTCGTGTTCCGTCCATGCCCGCTTCATCAGTCCCAGCCACTCCGCCGTGCGTGCGTATCGGTCGGCGGCGGGGTCGAGTTCGATCCCGAACATCGCGAAGTCGGCCGCTGAGAACCCGGCGACGACGTTGAGTCCGAAACGCCCCCGGCTGATGTGGTCGACCGTCGCGACCATCTTGGCCGCCATCACAGGCGGGTAGAGAGGCACGTGGAACGTCGCGAACACCTGGATGCGCTCGGTCACCGCAGCGATGCCCGCCGCCCAGGTGAAGGAGTCGAAGACGCGATCGAACTCCGGCTTGAGCGTCGCTGCATTGCGCCAGCGGGCGAGCGGGATCACGGCGTCGATCCCTGCCCGGTCCGCCGCCTGGCAGATACGCACCGACTCGTCCCACGTCACCTGGATCAGCTGGCTCGTGTCGAGCGACACGGTCGATCCGCGCGCGATGTTGACGCAGAACAACGCGAGCTTGAAGCGGTTCTCCTCGTCGAGGATCGGGGTCTGTGACTGCTCGACGTGCCGATCGAGCGTTCCTGTCACGTCAGCGGACATCGTGGGCGGCCTCTCGGTGATAGGGGTGCGGGTAAGAGCCGACGGGTTCAGCTCCCGGAGCTGTCGTCACGGCGGCAATGCTGGTCGAGCCGGCGGGTCACGACGTCCACAACCTCGGTGTTGGTCCGCTCGATCATCACCAGGAACCGTTGCCGTGGACGCCGAGTTCGCCGTGGACTGCTCGCAGGTGACGACGACGATCGGCAGGTCCGTCAGGTGGGCTGGCCGACGCGGAGGATCGGCCCGCAGCCGCATGGGCGGCACGCCGGGCATGTCCACCAGCTCCGGGGCGCCGGAGTCCTCGTGCAGGTCGAGCGTCAGCCCGCTGTCGCGTTTCGGGACCTGAGCACAGGCATCACCTCATCCACGAACAGGCGCCGTTCCCGCTCGGAGAAGATCTCGACGAGCAGCCGGCGCGCGCCGGTCTCGTCGATCGTCTGCTGCAGACTCTCGATGATCTGGTCGGGGGTGCCGGAGACGGCGATGGCGGGGCGGTTCTTCTTGGTGGAGTTCTTGTCGACGTGGAACTCGGCGTCGTTCTTGGGGACGGCGCGTCGTCCTCCCGCGGTGTACACCGCGAGGAACTGTCCGAAGGTCGCCGAAAACTGCTCGAAGTTGCGCTCGGCCTCGTCCTCGGTCTCCCCGATCGCCACGAACCTCTCGATCATCATGTTCGCGCCGGACCTGAGGTGGCCGTGCTGTGCGGCGACCTTGGTGTAGTGCTCCAGCGCGTCCCGGTGTTCCTGGTTGCTGCCGAGGTTGCGCATGATGTTCCAGCCCCGCTGAGCGGCGCGACCCATCGTGTCCAGGCTCAAGCCGCCCAGCCAGATCGGGAACGGGTTCTGCAGGGGGCGGGTCGCGATCGTCGTCGGCCGGGTGACCTTGTGGAACGTGCCGTTGTAGGTGAAGTCCCGCTCGGTGAGGGCGAGTTCCAGCAGCTCAAGGCTCTCCAGCCACCCCTGGTTCAGTTCCGCGGAGGTCAGCTCCCGGCCCGAGGCGATCTGTGCCTCTTGCGGGACGCCTCGTCCGAGGCCCAGTTCGAACCGCCCCCCACTGAGCAGGTCCAGGGTTCCGGCCTCCTCGGCGACCCTGATCGGGTGGTACAGAGGCAGGACCGTCACCGCGGTCGCCAGCCGGATCCGGCTCGTGCGCACCGCGGCGGCGGCCAGGAGGATGTGCGGCGACGGGCAGGTCATCAGCGGCGCGTGGTGCTCGGTCACGCTGAGCCCGTCGAAACCGAGTTCTTCCGCCTCCACCGCGAACTCGACGAAGTCGTCGATCTGCCTTTTCTGCCACAGCGGGTCGTGCACGTGGATGACCGGCTCAACGCCGTGCAACCCCACACCGTAGTGGTGCACGAACTTGAGCTTGCCGGGCTCGTCATCGAGCGCTTCCATAGCCTCCGGGCTCCATCCGAATGAGAGTGCGAGGCCACGCCCCGCGAACCTCGGCGAGGCTATGCCCCCGCGAAAGGCCGCGCCTATCCACTGAGCGACACGGCGATCCGTCAGACGACAGGAAAACGATCCCGGAAAGGGACTCACCGTTGATGCGGTGGAAGGCCGCCACCCCTGCGTGCCCTGAGCGCGGCCCTGCGGCCCGACTGTTGACATGGCCCCTTGCGACGACCATCCGGGTGCGGCCGCTCACACCACGTTCCTGACCTCCGGGGACTGAGGGACTTCTGGCCTTGGCCGCACTGAGTGCGCGGATGTCGAGTGCGGCTTCACAAACACTACACGATGCAGATACTCGTGTTGACACGAAAATCGGCATCATGTTTCCTGGGTGAGTGACCCGAGACCTATCCGCCGGATGGTCGTCACGCAGCGAGAAGGGCGTCGCGATGGACGTGCACAAGCAGGACAACCTTGGTGTCGAAGTGATCTTCCGGCCGTCGAACCCGCTGGACACACCCGGAGCTCTCGTACCGCCGCTCCAGCCCGGCACCACGGTGCTGCCCAAGGGGTCGGTACACGCGGAGAGCGGTATGCCACTGCCGTGCGACATCCGCCTGGACCGGGACGTGGCCATATCGCTGCGCGACGGCACAGTGATCTACGGGGACGTCTACCGGCCCACCGGCGACGAGCAGGTCCCGGTGATCCTGGTGTGGACCCCGTACGGCAAGTTCCAGGGCTGGTGGAACAAGAACATGTATGCCACCAACTTCGGCGTGCCGCCGGAGGACCTGTCGGGACTGCAGGCGTTCGAGGCCCTCGATCCCGCTTACTGGTGTGATCACGGCTATGCGATCGCCGTGGTGGATGTACGCGGCGCCGCCCGTTCCGGCGGTGACATGCTGTGGTGGGGCAGGGCCGGCGGGCGCGACATCTATGACACCGTCGAGTGGCTCGCCGAGCAGGAGTGGTGTTCCGGCACAGTCGGCATGGCCGGCAACTCCCAACTCGCCATCCTGCAGTGGTTCGGCGCCGCCGAACGCCCCCCGCACCTCGCGGCCATCGCCCCGTGGGAGGGCTGCATCGACATGTACCGGGAGGACATGGGACGCGGGGGCATCCCGGAGACCAAGTTCCACTCCCAGGACGTCGTGGCGTTCCTCTACGGCGAGAACCGCTTCGAGGACCCCGCTGCCATGCTCGGGCAGTACCCGCTGATGAACGCCTACTGGGCAGAAAAGCGCGCCCGGCTGGACCAGATCGAGGTCCCCGCCTACATCGTCGCCAGCTGGACCCACCCCATCCACTGCCATGGCACCCTGCAGGCGTTCCGGGAGATCTCCTCGACCGACAAGTGGCTGCGCGTCAGCAACGAACTGGAGTGGGTCGACATCGCCGACCCCGACAACGTCGCCGACCTGAACCGCTTCTTCGACCGCTACCTCAAGGACATCGACAACGGCTGGGAGGACACCCCGCGCGTGCGCCTGTCCGTGCTCGACCCCGGCGGCACCGACCAGGTCGGCCGACCGGAGAACGAATGGCCCCTCGCCCGGCAGGAATGGCGCACCCTCTACCTGAACCCGGCAGACGGCACCCTGTCGGAGGAACTACCGGCTCACGAGGCGGTCGCCCGCTACCAGGGCGACGATCCCGCCTCCTCCGCCACCTTCACCTACACCTTCGACGAAGACACCGAAATCACCGGCCACATCAACCTGCACCTATGGGTGGAGGCCGAGGCTGCGGAGGACATGGACCTGTTCGCCGCCGTGTACAAAACCGACAGCGACGGCAACCGTCTGCATCACGTCGAGGTGCGTAGCCCGGAGATGCGTGCGGCGATCCTGGGCATGGAAACCGACGGCCGACTGCCCGCCGGCTTCGGCTACGAGGGCCCCAGTGGCCGCCTGCGCGCCTCCCACCGCGCTCTGGACCCGGAACGCTCCACCCCGGCCGAGCCCTACCTCACCCACGCGGAGGAACAGCTCCTCACGCCCGGCGAGTGCGTTCCGGTCGAACTCGCCCTGTGGCCCACCTCCCTGCTCGTCCATCCCGGCGAGCACCTGGTCGTCGAGATCGCCGGCCACCCCGTGGGCAACGTCTCCGTACCGCCCATGCCCGGCCCCGACCAGAACGTCCCGACCCGTAACAAGGGCACCCATCTCATCCGCACCGGCGGCACCTACGACTCCCACCTGCTGTTGCCCGTCGTTCCGCCGGCAGGCGCACTCGGCTGACGGGCCAGAACGGAAGAGTCACAGGCACGCGGAAGACCTGCCGGAAGCACGACCTCCGGCAGGTCGGCACCGTCCGCTGGCCAGTACCGACCGACCACCCTCTCCTCGATTCCGAGT
Organism: Streptomyces graminofaciens; assembly: GCF_030294945.1. Lineage (NCBI taxonomy): Bacteria > Bacillati > Actinomycetota > Actinomycetes > Kitasatosporales > Streptomycetaceae > Streptomyces > Streptomyces graminofaciens. The sequence goes on from NZ_AP018448.1 coordinate 2,452,865, forward strand.
GGACCCTGGTCCGAGCCGGTCGGCGAGGCGGGGCGCACTTCCCACGTTGAGCCACAGGCACACGGCGCCCCAGCCGACGATCGTCGCCAGCTGGCCGCCGATGCCGACGCCGTCACAGGTGGATGCGAACATGTGCCCGCAGGGTCTTCAGACGCAACTGCCGTCACTCAACTGTTCCATGGTGCGACTGGACGCGCGTCGCCCCGGCCGACGAGCAACCTGCCGACGCCGTCCGTGGTCGCCGTCCGGCGCACACGGACGGCGTCGGCGCGGTCACGCTCGGCGGCCGCTCTCCGAACCTGTCGCGAGCAGTCCGTTGACCACCAGCGTCGCCAACGACTCCGCCGTGGCCGTGAGCTGATCCGATGAGGCGGTCTCCGGCCTGCCCAAACGCCGCGCCAAAGGCCCGTCCACCATTCCCGAGACGGGAGGGATGACGGCGAAGAACAACACGTCCCACGGGACGGGCGCCATGCGTCCCGCGGCAACGAGCCGCTCGATACTGGGCACCATAAGCTGCAGGACCGGAGCGATGTAGTGCTCGTAGAGGTAGTCCAGCCGCTCGGTGTCCCGGGAGAGCTCGTCGACGAAGACCTTTCCGATCAACGGCGTGTCCACCGCGGCCCGGTAGAAGCCGGCGATGATCAGGTGCAACCGGTCGGCATCGTCGGACGAGGGATCCACTTGCGGCAGGCGCGCCAGCTGCGCCCCCAGGGCAGAGTCGATCACCGCACGCCAGAAGGCCGCCTTGGACCCGTATCGGTCGTTGATGAAGTTGTGGCTCACCCCCAGGCGGCGGGCAAGCTCCCGTGCGGAAGCGCGGTCGTACCCGAGCTCGGCGAAGGCCTCCAGCCCTCGCAGCAGGATGCTCTGCTCATCGGGCACCGCGGGACTGCCCGCGCCGGGGCGCCCCGGCCGTCGCGCGGGTTCTGTTCCGACTCCCACCATTGCCTCCTCACTGATAAGCCCCTGACTTCCAGGCTCACCAACACTTTACTTGACACTCGTCAGAATACAGCTAATCTGACATGTGTCAGAGTTGCTTTGCCGACATGACATGAGCAACAGGCCCCCTTGCTCTTCGCAGGGCTGACCTGCACGGATCATCACAGGGCCACCTCTCCCCCGCACCCGCGGCCAACCAGAACGGCGTACGCCGGACCCGGCCCGCACCCACTCGGAAAGTGAGAGCCACATGACCGCACACCACTCGTTCCACAAGGCTCCCGAGCGCGTGGTCGACCTGGAGGCGGCGCGGCGTCGGCACGGCGCGCAGGCCGACCGCATGCTGACCCTGCTCACGGCCGGGGACCCGCTCGCCGATGCTGTCATCGCCGAACTGGACCTCTACGGCACGCAGGCACGGCGCGCCCTTGACGCGGGCCTCAGGAATGGCTTGGCGAGCCTGGACGAGCAGCCGCCCACAGCCGTCGCCGCACTACTGAAGCAACTGGAGACCACTCCTTCCTGGGTCGACCCCCTCATGCTCCATCGCGGCGATGTCGTGAGTCTGTCCGTACCTCCCATCTGGTTCGGGCTCTGCGCGATCACCGGTGCGCTCTCGCACGCCTACGGGTCCCCGACAACCGCTCGGCTGCTTGCCCGAACCGGCAGGCCGACGGACATGGCCGCGCGCCGACTCTCGGAGGCGGCCGTGTGGGCGCGGCAGACCATACGGCCGGCAGCGCTACTGCGCGGGCGGCCGGGGTACGTGGCCACCGTTGAGGTCCGGCTGCACCATGCCCGCATGCGGGTCACGTCCCTCACGGACTGGGACATGGGTGCTCCGGGGCTGCCGATCGGCCAGCTCGACATGGCCCGCAGCTGGCTCGGCTTCACCTTCATCGCCTTCCAGGCCCTGGCTGCCGTCGGCATCGACATCGGCCCCGACGACGAGCGGTACCTCTATCAGTACTGGTCGTACGTCGCTCATCTCCTGGGACTCGACGAAAGCCTCCATCGAGACGTGGCCGACCATGTCGGCGCCCGCCGTCTGCAGGACCTGCTGGACGCCACGACGCCCGCACTCGACGAGAACTCAACGGCACTGACCGCCGCCCTGGTCGACGCACAGGCTCACGCGCTGGCCGGCGTGCCAGGCGCCGACCTGTCCGAGGCGCAACTGCGCCACCTCATTCACAGCGTGCTCCGGCGGGTCTTCGGGGAGGAGTGGGGGGACCGCCTGGGCATCCCCAGCGTCCCCGCTGAGACCTGTCTGATGCATCTCATCAGCCAGCTCAACCGTGAGGCCCGGTACTGGCAGACCTACTCCCCTGCCTCGGCCGGAGAAGCCCGCCGCCGCCGGGCGCTGGAGGGGTTCCGGCCGCAACCTGAGGCAGCCGCCCTTCCCGGTGGCGCCTCTTGTCGGAGGCACGCGGGAGCCCATCTCTCGGGTGTCTCAGCGGCCTGATTCTGCCTTGGAGTCGGTGCCCGGATCACCGACCGAATCATGTGACGAGCTCCAACGACGCAGCCGTCCCACCCCGCACCACCGAACGTCCCGTCCTTATTTTTCCCACTTTCTCTGGAGCTTCGTCATGTCCCAGACCACCACGGACACATCGGGCACGGCCACCGTGTCCCAGCTTCCTCCCCCTGACGCACCGGCCCGCCACCGCTGGTGGATCCTCGCCGTCGTCGGCGTGGCCCAGCTCATGGTCGTTCTGGACGCGACCATCGTGAACATCGCCCTGCCCTCCGCACAGAAGGACCTGGGTTTCTCCGACGGAGACCGGCAGTGGGTGGTCACCGCCTACGCGCTCGCCTTCGGCAGCCTGCTCCTCCTCGGCGGACGCATGGCCGACCTCTTCGGCCGCAAGATGACCTTCCTCGTCGGCCTGGTCGGCTTCGCCGGGGCCTCCGCCGTCGGCGGAGCCGCCACCAGCTTCGAGATGCTCGTCGCAGCCCGCACGGGACAGGGCCTGTTCGGCGCCCTGCTCGCCCCGGCCGCCCTGTCTCTGCTCACCACGACGTTCACCGACCCCAGGGAACGCGGCAGGGCCTTCGGCGTCTACGGCGCCATCGCCGGCGCGGGCGGCGCCATCGGTCTGCTGCTCGGCGGTCTGCTGACCGAGCACCTCGACTGGCGCTGGACCCTCTACGTCAACCTCGTCTTCGCCGCCGTCGCCTTCATCGGCGGCGCCCTCCTCCTCCAGCGCACCACCCGCGACAAGACCGCCACCCTCGACATCCCCGGCGCACTGCTCGTCGGCGGCGGCCTGTTCAGCCTGGTCTACGGCTTCTCCAACGCCGAAACCCACGACTGGAGCTCCGTGGAAACCTGGGGCTGGCTGGTGGCCGGTGCCGTGCTGCTCGCCGTGTTCACCTGGTGGCAGACCCGCTCCACCCACCCCCTGCTTCCCCTGCGCATCCTGCTCGACCGCAACCGCGGCGCCTCCTTCTTCTCCGTACTGATCAGCGGCGCCGGAATGTTCGGTGTCTTCCTCTTCCTCACCTACTACCTGCAGCAGAGCCTGGGCTACACCCCCGTCAAGACCGGACTGGCCTTCCTGCCCATGGTCGCCGCGCTCATGCTCACCTCCACCCTCGCTTCCACCGTTCTCATCCCCCGTATCGGCCCCAAGCCGGTGGTGCCGCTCGGCATGGGTCTGGCCGCCGCCGGCATGGCCTGGCTGACCGCTCTCGACCTGAACAGCAGCTACACCACGGACGTTCTGCCTCCGCTGGTCGTGGCGGGCCTCGGCCTGGGCCTGGTGATGGCCCCGGCCATGAGCCTGGCCACCGCCGGCGTTGACGCCAAGGACTCCGGTGTCGCCTCCGCCACCGTCAACGCCATGCAGCAGGTCGGCGGCTCCATCGGCACCGCCCTGCTCAACACGCTCGCCACCAGTGCCGCCACCGACTACCTGGTCGGCAAGGACCCCCGGGACCCCGGCGTCCAGGCCCAGGCCAGCCTGGAGGCCTACTCCACCGCCTACTGGTGGTCGGCCGTCTTCTTCGCCGTCGGCCTGCTCGTCAGCGTGCTGCTCTACCGGCGCGGCGTACCCGCCCAGGACCCCGACGCGGCGCCCGTCGTGCATATGTGAGGCCCCATCAGGGGCGGCACTGCAAAAGTCCGTCGGCAGATGTCCACCACTTGGGAGCAGTTCCCATGAAGACCACCAGGCGTACGAAGCTCGACGTCGCCATCGCCGCCGCCACCACGACAGCACTGCTCGGCGCTGCCGTCACACCCACCGCCCAGGCGGCAGACCGGGACGGCCCCAAGGCTCATACCATCGTCAACGCAGGCATACCTTCGACGGTCGACCCCGCCAATGACCTCGCCGCCCACACCCCCGACTCCGACCCTGCGTGGAGTGAGTCGATCTACTTCACCAGCTGGGTGAAGGGCAATGGCCATGACTTCGGGCTCGTCGTCCAGACAGCGACCTTCCCTCACACGGACCAGCAGATGATGACCGTCGCCGTCACCGATGTCACCACCGGCTGGCACAAGAGCTACCAGACTCCGATCGCCAAGGAGGATTACAACTGGAGCAAGAGCGGGCTCGACATCAGAATGCCCGGGATGACCTGGACGGGCACCGCGCTGAAGATGTCGGTGAGGACGGCCACCCCGTGGGGCTCCCTGGATGTCCAGCTCAGGGCCAAGGGGCCGGCTCTGAAGGTGGCCGGCACGGGTTCCTTCCCCCTGCTCGGGAAGACGAACTACGAGTACGCCTTCCCGTCCATGCAGACCACCGGCACCCTGAACATCCAGGACAAGTCCTACAAGGTGTCCGGGGAAAGCTGGCTGGACAAGCAGTGGGGCCCGGTCGCCTTCGACGACTCCATGCGCTGGACCTGGATGAACTTCCGCCTCCCGGGCGGCGACAAAATGGTCGTCTGGGACTCCGCCAACCGCACGACGGAGAACGCCTGGGCCACTGTTCTGCACCCGGACGGCTCCTACGACGTGGTGGCGGTCGAGCCGGTCGCCGAGGGCGCGCACCGGATCTGGACCAGCCCCACCACCGGCAACGCCTATCCCACCCGTTGGAGCATCGACATCCCCGCACTCAAGACCCACCTCAACGTTCGCGTCACCGGCACCGACGCCCAGGAAGTCACCGGCGACCCGGGCAGCCGCTACGAGGCCACAGCCGCCTACCAGGGCAAGAAGGTCAGCGGCGTGAACTACGCCGAGATGGTAGGCCACTGGCCGGCCTGATACCGATGGCAGCCCCGCAACGAGGACATGACCGCCCGTGGCCGCACCGACCCGATACCCCGGGTCGGTGCGGTCGCGTCCAGGGCCCCGTCATCTGGGAGGCACCCGGTCTTCCTGCCGTCGGCGGGACCGGAACTCGCGCGGCGTGCAGTTCAGCGCCGCGCCGAACGCCCGGCGGAACGCGGCTTCGCTGCGGTAACCGACCTCTTCGGCGATCAGGTCCACCGTGGTGTCCGTGGTGCCGAGCAACTTGGTCGCGGTCGCCATCCGCCAGTCGCTGAGGTAGGAGAGCGGGGTCTGGCCGACCACGTCGGTGAAGCGGGCGGCGAACGCCGAGCGGGACAGGCCGCAGGTCGCGGCGAGGGAAGCGACCGACCAGCGGCTCCCCGGATCGGCGTGCATGGCCTTGATCGCCGGTGCGACCAGCGGGTCGCTGAGGGCTCGCAGTCCCGGTCGCCCGGACAAGTCGTGCGCCTGCTCCCGGAGAACGAGAATCAGCAGAGCCTCCGCGAGACGGCTGAGCAACCGGGTACCAGCAGGTCCCGGTGTGGCGCTCTCAGCGACCATCATGTCCGCGACGCGGCCGATCTGGCCGGACATCGCGGCGTCCTGGGCCGAGATGTGGATCAGCGGCGGGAGGCTGTCCAGCAGCGGCGCCCGCGGCGCGTCGCCCCACTGCATCATGCAGCACACGAAGGACGTGACCGGCTCCCCCTGGGCGAGGCGCAGCGGAGCCGGAGCCGCTGCGACCTCCGGCGGAAGCTTGAACTGCCACGTGGGAGTGGTCGGATTGGACCCGTCGTGCAAGTAGCCGCCGGCGTCGCGCAGGTAGACCACCAGATCGCCGGGGCCCAGGACGACCGGCTCACCGCCGTGATCCCGTGGGACCAGATGGCTGTGCCCGGCGGCCTGGACGAGAATCGCGAGCAGGCCCGTCGGCTTTGCGTCGACACGCCAGGGGGGCGTGAGGTCGACACGCCCTGCCACGACGGTCCTGAGCCGGTGGATGTCCAGCAGCGAGGCAAGGACGTCCACGTTGTCGATGCCAGAGACCGGGTCGGCGCCACCATAGGTGCGTCGGGTCGCCATGAGAAGCCTTGCTCCCTCACCCTGAGATCGTTGGACGATTGGGTCGGTTAGAGCGACATTCTGTCATAGACAGTCCACGGCTGGTCCGGTGTGCTGGTGGTGAGACCACTCGATCACACAGGCGCGGCAGTCCGGCCGCGGGTCTCCGGGTCAGCCGAGGAGTCACCGATGTCCGAGGAACACTTCACCTACGAACTCGACAACCACATCGCGTTGATCGGGATCAACCGCCCCGACAAGCGCAACGCCCTGACCGAGGCCATGCATACCGAACTCGGACGGCTGGCCGAGCGTGCCGGCCAGGAAGCGAAGGCGGCCGTCATCTTCGGTGTCGGTCCTCACTTCTCGGCCGGCCTCGACCTTGCCGAACTCGTCCAGCAGCTGAAGGGCGGCGGGGAGCCCGGTCGGCCCGCCCTGGGCCGCCACACCCCGCACGTCGCCTTCGACCACATCGCCCGCGGGCGGATCCCTTTCGTCGCCGCGCTCAGCGGCGCGGTGATCGGGGGCGGCCTGGAGGTGGCGGCGTCGGCACATGTGCGGGTGGCCGACGACACCGCCTTCTTCGGGCTCCCCGAGGCCCAGCGCGGCATATTCGTCGGGGCCGGCGGCTCAGTGCGCATCCAACGACTGATCGGCAACGCCCGGATGACGGACATGATGCTCACCGGGCGCATTCTCGATGCCGACGAGGCCTACGCCCAGAACCTCGTCCAGTACCGCGTCGAGGCCGGTACCGGTAAGGCTTTCGACAAGGCGTACGAACTTGCCATGGCCATCGCCGGCAACACCCCCGAGTCCAACTGGGCCATCACCCAGGGCCTGAGCCGGGTCAACGACATGTCGTACGACGACGCCCTGTTCGTGGAGACCCTCGTCGCCCGCAACTCGGTCTCTCCCGGCTCGGACGACCGCCTGCGTGACTTCGTCGAGAAACGAGCGAAGCCACTCGCCCGGCCTGCGACGTCTCAGAACTGAGCATCAGGAGATGCCTTCCATGCAGCAAAAAATCTCGGCGCCGACGAACGTCGGCCCGATCGCAAGGCTGCTGAATCCCCGGTCCATCGCGATCCTCGGGATGTCAGCCAAGCAGGGATCCACCGGCCGTCACCTCCTGCGCGGTCTCGTGCAGGACGGATTCCCGGGCGACATCTATCTCGTCGGCCGTTCCGGCGGCGAAATCGACGGGCAGGGGGTGCTGACGAGTGTGGACGACCTGCCGCGGGGAGTGGACCTCGCCCTGATCACCGTGCCCGCCGACGGGGTCAGGGAAATGGTGGAGGCGTGCGTTTGCCGCGGTGTGGGCACCGGCATCGTCTACGCCTCCGGCTTCGCGGAGTTCGGCGATGCCGGCCGTGCCGAGCAGGCCGAGATCGCGCGGTTGGCCCGCGAGGGTGGCCTGTCTCTGGCCGGACCCAACGGCATTGGCAACACCAACTATGTCGATCGGCTGAGCACGATCTTCTTGCCGCAACCGCCCACGAAACAGCTCCCCGAGGGCACGACCGGTGCCCTCGCGGTGCTCGCGCAGAGCGGCGGGCTGATGGGCCTCATGACCCGAGGGCTGGAGGCCCGCGGTCTCCCGATCTCCTACCGGATCTCGACCGGCAACGAAGCAGGGCTCACCCTGGCCGACTACCTCGACCACCTAGCGGACGATCCGGCGACCGGCGGCTTCGTGGTCTACGCCGAGGACATCCGCGATCCGCAGGGCTTTCTGCGTGCGGTCCGGAAAGTCCGCTCCCGCGGCAAGTCGATCGTCCTGACACACGCCGGACGCAGCGAGCGAGGACAGCAGGCAGCCGCCTCCCACACCGGGGCGCTCGCTGCGGACTACGGCGTGATGAGGACCCTCGTCACCAGGGCCGGAGCCTGTGTCGCCGAATCCCTCGACGAACTGCTGGACATCGCCGAGATCCTTGCACGCTACCCACAGCCGCCGACGGCGGGCATCGGGGTCTCCACAACGTCGGGAGCCTTCTGCGCGCTCGCCCTGGACACCCTCGGCCCCCTCGGGGCCGACGTGCCGAACCTGTCCCCTCACACGGTTCAGGCTCTCTCCGAGCGGATGCCCGCCTACATGAAGCCAGCCAACCCGCTCGACCTCGGGACCACCGTGGGCCCCGATCCCGAGTTGTACCACGACACGCTCGCCACCCTGCTCGCCGACGACCGGGTCGGCTCGGTCCTCCTCGCCGCCCCCTTCATCGACCCGGCCTCGAACCAGATCATGCTGGAACAGGTCACCCGAGCGGCGTCCGGTCAGCCCAAGCCTGTCATCGCCGCGCTGTTCGGCGATGTCGCACCGCTGCCGGACGACTTCCGGAGCTATGCCATCGCGCACGGCATGGTCGTCTCGACCTCGCCCGAGCGGATGATGCGCGCGATGACGGCCGTCACCGAGTACGGCCGTTCCCTCGCCAGGGTCGTCGTCGACAGCGCGGAGTGTGAACTGCCGGATCCACTGAAGGAGTTGACGCCCGGTCCGCAGGCGGAGTGGCTGGGGAAGAAGTTCGTGACGGCGGCCGGGGTACCCGTTCCGGACGGCGGACTGGCGACGACACTGGAGCAAGCCGTAGCCATCGCGGCCAAGGTGGGCTACCCGGTCGCGGCGAAGGCACAGGCCGCCGGCCTCCAGCACAAGACGGAGGCCGGCGGCCTGGTCCTGGACATCAAGGACGAGGCGTGGTTGCGCGCCGCCTGGACCCAGTTGACCGAACGAGTCGCCACTGCCGCTGTGACGGACTTCGACGGCATCCTCATCGAGGCCATGGCTTCCAAGGGCGTCGAGTTGATGGTCGGGGCAAAGCGGCACCCGACGTGGGGACCGGTCGTGATGGTCGGGCTCGGCGGCGTGTGGGTGGAGGCCATCGGCGACGTACGGCTGATACCACCCGACCTGTCCGAGCCGGAGATCGTTCAGGAACTGCGCAGCTTGCGGTCGGCGAAGCTGCTCGGCGAGTTTCGAGGGTCTCCCGCAGCCGATCTGGCCGCCGTGGCGCGGATCGTGGCCCGGATCGGGCGGCTGATGATGGCGCGCGACGACATCGTCGAACTCGACATCAACCCACTGCTCGCGGCGCCCGACGGTGCCACCGCACTCGACGTGTTGATCGTGTGCGCACCGGAGAACGAGTCCATCCGCCAGGTGGTGAGCGAGGCATGAGCCAGAGCGGAACTTCAACCCCGATCGCAGACGACTCCGCCGACGAGAGAAAGGCCCTGGATTACGTGCAGCAGGCGTACCGCCTTGCCGGGGACATCCCGGGCCTGCCCGACGTGAGCGAGACATGGCGCCCGATGCGGGCCGCGGTGGTGGGCGCCGGGACCATGGGCGGCGGTATCGCCATGGCGCTGGCGAACGTGGGCATCCCGGTCGTGCTGATCGACCGCAGCACCGAGGACGTCCTAGGCGGCCTGGCGAAGATCAAGGCCACCTACGCGCACAGCGTGCGCAGCGGCCGCCTGAAGCAGTCCGCAGCGGACCGTCGGATGCGATCCATCACCACGGCGACCGACATCGCCGCCGTGGCACGGGCCGACATCGTCATCGAGGCCGTCTTCGAGGATCTACCGCTCAAACTCGACGTGTTCGGCGCCCTCGACCGGCACGCGAAGAAGGGGGCCATCCTGGGAACCAACACCTCGGCACTCGACATCGACGCCATCGCGGCCGCGACCAGTCGCCCCGAACAGGTCATCGGCACGCACTTCTTCAGCCCGGCGAACGTCATGCGCCTGCTCGAGGTCATCCCCGGCGCCAAGACGGCTCCTCTGGTCGAGGCCCGGGTGATGGCGCTCGGTCGCCTGCTGGGCAAGGTACCGGTCCGGGCCGGCAACCAGTACGGGTTCATCGGCAACGCCATGCTCCTGGACTATCTCCGCCAGGCGGACTTCCTGCTCGAGGAGGGATCCTTCCCGAGCGAGGTCGACCGCGTGCTGAAGAAGTTCGGGCTCGCCATGGGGCCGTACACCATGAGCGACATGTCGGGGCTCGGCGTACTCGCGGAGGTGAAGCGCAAGGAGATCCTGACGCGGACCGACGACCGCCGCCACGCCGACATCGCCCTGCTGCCGGTCGACCTGGGCCGGCTCGGCCAGAAGACCGGAGCCGGGTGGTACCGCTACGCCGAGGGCGACCGGACACCGCAACGCGACCCGGAGATGGACCGCCACATCGTCGAGTACTCCGCGCGCACCGGGGTCCAGCGCCGGGCGATCAGCGACGAGGAGATCCTCAAGCGCTGCCTGTACGCCCTGGTGAACCGGGCGGCGTATCTGCTGGAGCAGGGTGTCGCCGCCCGCCCCAGCGACATCGACCTCGTCTACGTCACCGGCTACGGCTTCCCCGCCCACAAGGGCGGCCTGCTGTACTGGGCCGACTCGATCGGCCTGGCCGACGTGCTGGCCGATGTCGAGCGCTTCCACGGACAGCACGGCGTGTGGTGGGAGCCGGCACCTCTGCTGGTGCGGCTCGGCCGCGCCGGAGCGACGTTCGCCAACCTGGATGCCGCTGCCGGCGGAGGGCAGTCATGACCGTCTAGCGACCCGCGATCGACCTCGACGTCATAAGCGCGATCGACATGCACACCCACGTCCACGCCTCCGTCAAGGCACCCGCGCCGGAGCCGGACGAGGACCGCGCCGCGATGGCGAAGTACCGGAGTACGGCGACAGGGCTGGGCCCCAACCGCCCGCAAGCGAAGCGTGCTGCCACCGCAGACAGGCGTCCTTGATGTTCCAGGACGATGTGCGAGCAGTTGGAAGCAAAAAGGAACGTGACCATCCAGATATCGGATGTGGGGAATCTGCCCGCGACCCTGACCACGTTTGTGGGCAGGCGCCGGGACCTCGCCGAAGTGCGCCGCCGTCTGGGGACGGCGCGGCTGTTGACGCTCACCGGTATGGGCGGGGTGGGCAAGACGCGGCTGGCGCTGGAGGTGGCGGCCGCGTCGGCGGCGGACTTCGCGGACGGGGTGTGGCTGGTGGATCTGGCGCCGGTACGGGACCCGTCGCTGGTGGCGAACGCCACGGCAACCGCGCTGGGGGTGCCGGACCTGGGCACCAGGCCGGTCATCGACCAGCTCGTCGGCCATCTCCGCCACCGCGGTCCGCTGATGGTTGGACAACTGCGAGCACCTCGTCGACGCGTGCGCCGAGCTGGCACATGCGCTGCTGTCGGCCTCCCCCGGGCTGCGCATTCTGACGACGAGCCGCCGGGCGGTGGGAATCTACGGCGAACATGTCTTCGCCGTACCTCCGCTGGCGCCGGATGACGCGGTGGAACTGCTGCGGGACCGGGCCACCGCCGTGCGCCCGGAGTTCCAGGTCACCGACGGCAACCGCGCGCAGGTCCTCCGGTTGCGCGAGGGCCTGGACACGCTGCCGCTGGCCATCGAACTGGCCGCGTCCCGGCTGCGGTCCCTGACCGTCGACGAGGCGGTGAACCGCCTGGAGGACCGCTTCGGGCTGCTCGCGAGCGGCAGCCGGGTCGCCCGGCCGTATCAGCGGACGCTGCGCGCGCTGATCGACTGGAGCCACGAATTGTGCACCCCCGCGGAGCGGCTGCTGTGGAGCCGGCTGTCGGTCTTCGCCGGCGACTTCGGCCTGGAGGCGGCCGAGGCCGTCTGTGCGGGCGTCGGCATCGGCCGGGACGAGGTGCTCGATCTGCTCGACCAACTGGTCGTCCAGTCCCTCGTCCTGCCCTGCGAGCGCGAGGCCCTGCCGCGCTACCGACTGCTGGAGACCATCCGCCAGTACGGGCGTGAGCGGCTCGCCGAGTCCGGCCAGGAGCAGCGGATGCTGCGGCGGCACCACGATTTCTACCTGGGCATCGCCGAGCGTATCGCCGACGGCTGGTTCGGCCCCGGCCAGCAGGAGGGCCTGGCCCGGTTGCGTGCCGAGTACGCCAATCTGCGTGCGGCGCTGGTCCGGGGCGGCGACCCGCAGGCCACTCTGGCGCTGGCCGCCGCATTGCGTTTCCACTGGTGCGAGGGCGGCTTCCTCGGTGAGGGACGCCGCTGGCTCGACCACGCACTCGCCGCCGCACCCGAACCCGGCCCGGACCGGGCCAGGGCGCTGTGGGTCGCCGCCTGGGTGGCGGTGCTGCAGCGCGATCACGCTGCGGCGTACCAGTGGCTGGACGAGGCCGCGGAACTAAGCGAGCGGCTGGATGATCGGGTGGTGTGCGCGCACGTCCAGAGCCTGCGTGGCACGTTGGCGTTGTTCAGCGGCCGGCTGGAGGAGGCCGTGTCCTTGTTGGAGGAGGCAGTGGCCGCCCATATGGGGACAGGCGAGGAGATCGGGGCGGTCTACGCACTGATTCAGATGGCAACCGCCCAGTCCCACCTCGGAGATCCGCGCACCACAGAGACCTGCAGGCAGGCGGTCACCCTGGCCGAGGCGCATGACGACCGGTTGGTCCGCGCGCATGCGCAGTGGACGCTCGGCTACGACGCCTGGAGGCGCGGCGACCTGGCGGAGGCCGCAGTCCTGATCCGGACCGCGCTGGAGAACGAGCAGGGCTTCAACGACTACGTCAGGGTCGCACTGATGCTGGAGCAGCTCGCCTGGGTCACCGCCGTGGACGGTAACCACCAGCAGGCGGGACGGCTGCTGGGTGCCGCGCGTGCCCTGTGGCGGGACATCGACACCCCTGTCTGCGCCTTCGGCCCGCACATGGCCGAACAACACGCCCAGTGCGAGGAAGACATCGTAGGGGCCCTGGGCCTGGCAGCGTACGAGCATGCCCTCGCGGAGGGCGGGCGCCACCGCGGCCCCGACGAGGCCATCGCCTACGCCCTGCGCACCGAATCCGAACCCACCGCCACGGCCCCCGCCCCGAGCCTGCTGACACCCCGGGAGCGGGAAGTGGCCGCGCTGGTCGCCAAGGGCATGAGCAACCAGCAGATCGCCTCCGCGCTCCGACGTTCACCACGCACGATCGGCGGCCACGTCGAGAACATCCTGGCCAAGCTCGGCTTCAGTTCCCGTGCCCGGATCGCGTCCTGGTGGACAGCGAACCAGGCACCCACCCGTAGGACAACCCCGTAGAAATACCCGGGCCCGGGGCGGGGCCCGGGCCCGGGAGAAGTACCCATGGCGTCGGAGCAGAGCCCTCGACGAGCCTTTCGGCATGACGCACAGCAAGGCGCGCCCTCCTGCGCCGCAGGCCTTGGACCCGCACTCAGCCCGACCGATGTGCGTCACCGCTTCCATGCCCCGTCGCACGCGGCACCCGGAAGAGACAGCCGGCCGGCCCCGCCAGCAGTGCGTGAGCGGCCCGCGCCGGCATGACGGTCAACGCCAAGATCGGCAACCGACGCACGCTGCGATCCAGCCGATGGGTCGCTCATGACAAAAGGAGCTCACGTGACAACCGAGATGCGGGATGGACTTCCCCGGAGATCATTTATCGCCGCCATGGTGGCCGCCGGCGTGGTGGCCGGCGGCCTGGTGGTTGTCGGCGCCCCCAGCGCCAGCGCCGCGACCGACGCGACCATCACCTGGCGCAACACCAGTGAGCCCGCCGACGCCCGGAACGGCTACGCCGCCCTGATCAACGCCATCAAAGCGGCAATCAGGGCCGGCAGGGTCCGCTCGGAAGACAGCGCCCCACTCGTCGACGTCACCGACAGCGCCGGCACCACCTACATCACCATCGACCTGCACGCCGAGGACAGGCCCGAGTTCATCCGGGTGATCATGCGCCGGGAGAACTCCTACGTCATGGGCTGGTTCCAGGGCACCGAGAACGGCGTCGGCAACGTGGTGCTCGGCGACTTCTTCCCGCTGGAGGCCGGCCTGCAGAACGGCCAGGGGGGGATACCACAAGGCAGGCCGGCCGGCACCCTCAGCGCGAGCGACCCGGGCAGCAGGACGAACACCCGGTTCGACACGCTCGCCGGATACGACGCGCTGAGCGGACAGGGAGCCCGCCGCGACGGCATGCAGATCAGTCCCGCCAGCCTCAACAACGCCGTGCTGCAACTCCAGACCGGTGATTCGGTGCCGGTGGCGAACGCGGCGCCGGCGATCCTTCAGGTGATCGTGGCATTGGCCGAAGGCAATCGGTACCGGGATCAAGCGACTGCGACCGCGACGGCGTTCGGACAGGGGGTGCCCTTCACTCTCACCGCACAACACATCGCGCAGCACAACAGCTGGTCCGTCCTGAGCACGGCGTTCCTTGGCGCGGTTGTCGCGGGTGCCATCCTCCTCTCGGCTCCCATCGAGGTCGGCGCCGTCGTCTTCGCGACCACGTATGCCGTCGCGCAAGTACTCATGACGGCCAAGCACTCGAACCTGAACACCAAGGGCAGGCACCTCACGGTCGTGACCGACAACGTGCTGCATGTCCAGCCCAACGAATTCGGCGACTACCCGACCGTGCAGGCCGCGATCGACGCCGCCCCCACGGACGGGGTCCAGCGCACCATCTACCTCGCCAAGGGCACTTACAATGAGGTGATCACCGTCCCGACGGGCACGCGAGACCTGTTCATCAAGGGTGCCACCGGCAACGCCGCCGACGTCGTCATCACCGGCGACCGGGCGCACGGGATGATCAACCCCGCGACCGGCGCACCGTACGGCACCGAGGGCAGCGCCGTGGCCACGTTCAAGGCGCCCGGCATCACTGTCGCCAACCTCACGATCCAGAACACGTTCGACCCCAAAGCCCACCCGGAGATCAGCCCCTACGACACCCAGGCCGTCGCGGTGGCGGCAAAGGGCGACCGGCAGACCTTCACCCAGTGCCGGATCATCGGCCGCCAAGACACGATCCTGGTCAAGGCGCCGGTGGCCACCGGCCAGTACCGGCAGTACTTCGTCGGCTGCTACATCGAGGGCGCGATCGACTTCATCTTCGGCAACGCCACCGCGGTGATCGACCGGTGCAACATCGCCCTGCGCAACTGGGTCGGCGGCACGGTGCTGGCGCCGAACACGGACCAGAGCAAGACGTACGGCATCCTGATCACCGGCAGCACGATCTACACCAACGGCGTGCCGGCGAACACGATGTACCTCGGCCGGCCCTGGCACAACGGGTCGACCGTCTCGCCCCAGGCGGTGATCCGCAACACCGTGGTGAACTCGGGCATCACCGCAGCGCACCCTTGGACCGACATGACCACCGACTACTCCTGGACGCAGGCCCGGTTCAAGGAGTACAAGAACACCGGCGCCGGTGCCGGTGTCGGGGCGAACGCCCCCCAGATGTCCGACTCCGAGGCCGCCAATTACACCGGCCAGAAGTACCTGGCCGGCACCGACGGATGGAACCCGATCTGGTGACCGCAGCCGAGGTGACAGGCGGACTGCCCACCGGCGACGACCCAGCCCTGGCGGCGGGGTGAGCCATGGCGGGGCCGGGACAGCACGACTGTCCCGGCCCCGCCGCTGCGTAATCCGCAAGCGTCATGGACCAGATTCTTGCGCGGCGGCTGCCAAACCTCCTCGACATACTCGGCGGACCCGACGGTTCGTTCGTGCGCTGCTGCACCGAGGCAGGAGGAAGACCATCTCCGGCCACGGATCGCCGCGCACGGCCCCGAGGAGCACGCCACGGTGGCGCGGGCCGTTCAGGCCCGGCCGTGCGCCTGCTGGGAGCGCCGCGCGAGGGAGTCGATGGCCACGGCGGCGAGCAGCACACCACCCGTGATCACGAACTGGACGGCCACCGGGGTGTCCGTGAGGGCCATGCCGGAGGCGATCGACTGGATGACCAGCATGCCGAGCAGCGCGGACCGGGTATTGCCGCGCCCGCCGAACAGGCTGGTGCCGCCGATCAGGGCAGCGGGGATGGCGTTGAGCAGCAGGGTGCCGGAGCCCGGGCTCGCGGTTACCAGGTTGGTCCGCGAGGCCAGGAACAGTCCCCCGATCGCGGCCATCGTGGCCGACACCACCAGGACCGACAGCCGGATCCGCCGCACCCCGACGCCGGCCTGGCGGGCCGCCTCGACCCCGCCGCCGATGGCGTAGATCTTCCGCCCGTACGGCGTGCGGCGCAGCACGTAGTCCAGGCCGGCGACGACGAGGAGGATCAGAAGGGCGAGCGGCAGGCCCAGGAACCGCTTGAGCACCCAGGCGGCCACGAAATTGATCAGCGCGAGGACGCCCGTGCGTACCCAGATCTCGCGGATCGGCCGGCACGGCATCCCGGCGGCCCTGCGGCGGCGGTTGTCGTGGTGGGCGGTGAGGAAGTAGGTGGCCGTGCCGAGCGCCGCCAGGCCGTACGCGACGGCTGGATCGGTAAGTAGTAGTTGGTCAGCTGACCGACCAGGCCCGATTCGTCGAGGTTGACAGAGCTGCTCGACCCGAGGACGTAGAGCATCAGGCCGTACCAGCTCAGCAGTCCCGCGAGGGTGACGACGAACGCGGGCACCCCGAGTCTGGTGTAGAAGAACCCCTGGACGGTCCCGATCGCCGCGCCGGTGAGCACCGCGGCGATGACGGCGAGCCATTCCGGCACGCCGCGGTTCACGCTCAGTACGGCGAACACGACCGCCGCGAGGCCGCTGACCGAGCCGACCGACAGGTCGATCTCGCCGATCAGCAGCACGAAGACCGCAGCGGGGTTGGGAGCGGGCCGTGGTGTCCGGCTCGGATCGGGGACGCGGTGGCGCCCGCCCCTCCGCGAGTGCCTTCCCGTACGCTGCAGGACTCGTACGTCTCTCGCTCTGGTCGCGCTGGTCGACCGTGTACGGGCCGCCCACGTAGACGGAGGCATCAATGTCCCGTCACTGGGCACGCGTGGTACCAAGCAACCGCCCCGCCTGCTCGTGGTCACCGCCCGCGGCCGTTACCCAGGCGAGCTGCTCCGGCATCAGTGCGACCCTGAGGTAGTCGTTGAAGCCCTGCTCGTTCTCGAGCACGGTGGCGGGATCAGGAGCGCGGCCCGCCAGGTCGCCGCGCCTCCAGGCGTCGTAGCCCGAGCATCCACTGCGTATGCGCGTGGACCAACCGCTCGTCGTGGGCCTCGACGGGCGACCGCGTGATCGGGCTGAGGCGCGGCCACCGCGGGCCATCCTTTTCCAGGGCATGATCGCGGCACGCTTTAGTGCCGCGCACCTCGATGTTGCGGCAGTACCCGGACTACCGGCTCCGGTTCACCAAGCGAGTTCCCCGCCGTTGCCGGCTGCCGTGGCCTACCGGCGACCGGCACCCTCAGGGCGGGTGGCCTCCAGGTGCCGTGTGCAAACGATGATCGGCAGTCTTGGACGTCACCAGGGAATTCACGGCAGGCCACGCCGACCGCGGTCTCGATCTGTCGCATGGCAGAAGGACCCGCACGTGGCCCGGACCGCAGCTACACGCACTTCTATGGGATACCGCTACTGGCACCGGGGCCTCAGGTCACCGTCTGATGCACCACCCACCAGGCCGCGATCTGCGCGCGACTGCCGAAGCTGAGTTTGTCCAGGATGCTCTGGATGTGGCCGTCGACCGTGCGCGGTGACCGTCCGAGTACGGTAGCGATCTGCTTGTTGCTCATGCCCTGGGCCACCAACGCGGCGACTTCCCGCTCCCGGGGGGTCAGCGGGCTCGAGGCGGCGGCCGGGGCAGCCGGTTCGCTGCCGGTGTCCAGGGCGAGCGCGATGGCCTGAGCGGGACCGTCAGCCGTATTCCCGGCCGCGAACGCCTTCTCGTACGCGGCCTGGCCCAGGGCCCTTACGATCTCCTGCTCGCAGCGTGCGTGATGCTCGGCCAACTGCGGGTTCGCGGAGACGGGAGTGCCGACGTCCCGCCACAAGGCACCAGCCGCGCCCAGCTGCCGTGCCGCGCGTTCGTAGTCGCCGCAGGAGGCGGTCATGCAGGCATACATTTCCAGCATCATCACGACCCCGACGTAGTCGACGAAGCCCCGCTCGATCTCGAACGCGTCACGGGTCAGTTCCATCGCCGACTCCAGCTCACCGCGCCAGTAGGCGACAAGCGCCAGGGCCCACAGAGCGATCGCGTAGCCCCACCGGTCACCCTGCGCCTCGGCGACGGCGAGCGCCTGACGGCCGGACTCGGCCGCACGCGGATCCCTCAGGAGGGTCCGGACATTGGTCAGCTGGACCAGCGTGAGCACGGCTTCGGATCCCCTGCCCAGCGCCGCGAAGGCGGCGACCCCCTCCTCGAACAGAGGCAGGGCCTCCTTCATCCGCGCCTCGAACAGCGCGATCGTGCCGCGCAGGGTCCGGACATGAGCGCGCACCGCCGGGTCGCCCAGCCGGCCGCCGAGCTCGTCGGCCTCGTCGAGCCACCGGGCCGCCGGCGCATAGCCGCCTTGGAGCGTCGCCACCCAGGCGGCCGCCAGGAGCCCGCCCGCACGGACCGAGGTGGGTTCGGGCGCATCCGCCAGCGCCCGGTCAAGCCTGCGGTACCCCTCGCCCAGGAAGCCGCCGACACACCAGTGGTAGCGCAGTGCGGCGGCCATCGCCAGCGTGGCCTGCGGGTCACCGGGGCAGTCCAGGGCGGCCAGCAGATCGGCGTGATCGGCGCGCAGCCGGGCCAGGGCCTGCTCCTGGCCCGGGCCGTACCAGCGGTCGGCGACGCGCTGGGCGAGAGCGAGGTGGAAGTCGCGGTGCCGCAGCCGCAGGAGGTCCTTCTCGCCGGACTCGGCGAGCCGTTCCCGGCCGTACTCGCGGATGGTCTCCAGCAGACGGTAGCGGGGCAGGCCCTCGGCCTCGGCCGTCAACACGACGGACTGGCTGATCAACCGATCCAGGAGGTCCAGCACCTCCTTCGCCTCGACGCCCTCACCGGAACAGACGCCCTCGGCCGCCTCCAGGGCAAAACCCCCCGCGAAGACAGACAGCCGGTTCCACAGCAGCCGCTCGGCCGGCGAGCACAGCTCATAGCTCCACTCGATCGCCGCGCGCAGTGTCCGCTGCCGCAGCAGCGCGGTCCGGCTGCCACCGGTGAGCAGCGCGAACCGGTCCTCCAGCCGTTCCAGCACCTGTTCGACGCTCAGGGTGCGCAGCCGGGACGCGGCCAGCTCGATCGCCAGCGGCATCCCATCCAGATCGGCACACAGCCGGGAGACCGCGTCACTCGTCTCGTCGGTGATCCGGAACTCCGGACGGACCGCGGTCGTCCGGTCCCGCAGCAGCTCGACCGCATCCTTGGGCGGCAGAGGCGGAACGGTGTAGACATGCTCGCCGACGATGCCCAGAGTCTGCCGGCTCGTCGCCAGAACACACACTTCGGCGGCGGCCGACAGCAGCCCGTTGGCCAGCTCACCGCAGGCATCGACCAGATGTTCGCAGTTGTCCAGCACGACCAGCGCCCGGCGCCCGGCCAGACGCACCGCAAGCTGCTCCAGTGCAGGCCGGGAGCCCAGGTCCGGCACACCGAGCGCCGTCGCCGCCGTGCTCACCACCGCCGACGGCTCCCGCACGGCAGCCAGATCAACGAGCCACACCCCGTCCGGGAACGCCTCCGCCGACGCCACGGCCGCCTCCAGCGCCAGCCGCGTCTTGCCGATCCCACCCACCCCGGTGAGCGTCACCAGCCGCGCCCTCCCGAGAAGCCGGCAGACCTCGGTGACCTCACGCCGCCGGCCCACGAACGTCGTGAACGCCGCGGGCAGGTTCCCCACCCGGGAAACAACGACGGTCACGTCCCTCGCCTCCCTCCGCTGAGCCGCGCGTCAGAACGCCCACTCGACTTGCCGGCCGGCGCCCACCCCGCGGGCCGCCTGTACAGAGGCGCACGAGTTATCACGGCTGAGCAGCAGCCGGCGCACGCACACCCTCGACGACCACGGCGGCGCGCGCCGATGGGCACCGCTGCCCTCGGGCACCCGTCGCCCGTCACCGGGCAAGGCAGGGACAATCCTGCCGGCAGAGGTTACCGTTTCATATGATCAATACCATAACGTGACATATCCGGTTCGGCGTTTGAGCTGCGGTCCTCGTCCACCCTCGCCCAGCCATGAGTCAGCTCCGCTCACGTGGAGACGCGCAGAGTGGCTTCACCGCCCCGTACGCAGCTGAGGGGCCAGATGCGCTGCTTGCCCGGCGAGAGAATGCCGGACGGGTCCAGCGCGTCCTTGATCCTTTCCACCATGGCCATGTGGGAGTGGTCGTCGAAGTCGAACCGCTCCGCCACGAGGTTCATGAACGCGGGGTGGGCGCGCTACTCGCCGTACCCCGGCCGGGCCGCTTCGACCACCATGTCCCGGTAGAGCTGGTTGACCGCCATCACCTGCGGCTCGTTCGCGACGTCGTAGAGGAGCAGGGAGACGTGAATGGCGTGGCGCTGGTTTAGGGGGGATCGTGGAGGCGAAGGAGAGTTGACCGCCGGTGTCGGTGCCGTACCACTTGAGTACGTCCAGGATCGTCTCGTCGGGTACGCCCGCCATCACATGTGCCTTCTGGTCGGTCGGGGCGGGGCGGGGCTGCCGGGCTTCACCTCCTCAGGGTTGATGGAGTTGCCGACGATCTCGGCGTCGGGGATGGATGCGATCGCCGTGCGGATGCGCTCGAAGTCACGCTCGACGACCTCCCGGTCGCCGTACAGAGCGAAACGGATATTCCACGTATCACGGAGAGCGGACAGTACAGCATCGGCCAGTTGCTGACCGTGCGGTCGACCATGAACGGTCGGAACGCCTCGACCAGGGCTTCCAGGTCAATGTCCCGGCGCACCTTGATCTCGCAGTCCTTGAAGGCGTCGGGCTGCGGCATCAGCCAGTAGCCCATCTTCGTGACAATGCCCATGTTGGACTGCATGAAAAGGCTGTCCGTGCTCGGGCCGAAGCCGCGTTCGGACAGGTGCCAGGTCTTGCTGCCCGTCATCGCGCCCGTACCGGTCCGCACCACCGAACCGTCCGCGAGGACGACCTCCATGCCGCACTGGGCCGCCAGGTGATCGGAGTACAGGGTGAAGCCGTTGCCGTGCTCAAGGGTGTTGCCGATGACGCTGCCCCAGCTCAGGTCAGGGATGTCCACCCAGAGCTTCTTGCCCGATGCCTGTACGGCCTCGTAGAGGTCCTTGAAGGACACGCCTGGTTCCACGACCGCGTAGGCGAGGTCCTCGTCGATCTCCAGCACCCGGTTCATCCGGTGAGTACGTGCTCCGGGCCCAGCGCATCGCGCCAGCGGGCCGGAGCCGTCCACAGGTCCCCGGACGCAGTGTTGAGTTTCCCCCGCTGTGCGGGAGTGGCTGACTAGCTGGTCAGGGCGGGTTGACGTGGTTTCAGGTTCACTGGTTCGGCCGCTGCCTGTCGGCGTAGTGCTTCTCTTCGAACTCGATGGGGCTGAGATAGCCGAGCCGTTTTTGGATGCGGCGGGGGTTATAGAAGCCGTCGATGTACTCGAAGAGCGCGAGATTCGCCTCGGCTCTGGTGTCGAAGGTCCGTCCGCGGATGCACTCGGTCTTGATCAGCATCCACAGGTTCTCCGCCAGGGCATTGTCGAAGGAGTCGCCGACCGAGCCCATGGACGCCTGAACTCCTGCTCTGACCAGGCGTGTTGTGAGCTTGATGGATGTGTATTGCGTGCCGTGGTCGGCATGGTGGACGAGTTCGCCGGGGGCGACCTCGCGGCTGGCCAGCGCGTACTCGAGCGAAGTGAGGACCAGGTCGGCGTCCGCGCGGGCGGAGGTCTCCCAGGCCACGACTCTGCGGGAGAAGGCGTCGCGGATCGCCGACAGCCACAGCGGTCCCTCCAGGGTGGGGATCATGGTCAGGTCGGTGACCCACAGCCGGTTCGGCGCGGGTGCCGTGAAGTCGCGTTGCACCAGGTCAGGGGCGAGGTCGGCGTCTGGGTCGCGGCGGGTGAAGCCTTTGCTCCGGCGGGGGCTGATCCCGGCCAGGCCGGCCTGGCGCATGAGCCGCTCGACCCGCTTGCGGCCGACGTGGACGCCCTCGCGCTTCAGGACGGCATGGACCCTGGGCGATCCGTAGATCCCGCCGGAGTCCTGGTGGATCTGCCGGATCTGCCCGGTCAGCTCGGTGTCCTGGCGGCGACGTTCACAGGGTTCGGTCTCGGACCGGCGCCAGCGGTAGTAGGTGGAGGAGGGGATGTGCAGTTCCCGCAGTACGGGCTCGACCCCCAGGTGCGGGTGTTCGTCAAGGAGCGCTCTCACCTGGACCGGGTCGGATCGAGCTGCGCGGCGAAAAAAGCCGAGGCCGTCCGCAGGACCTCGTTCGCCCGGCGCAGGTCGCGCACCTCGCGCCGCAGCTGGGCGAGCTCGTTCTTCTCCTCGGTGGTGAGCAGGTCGTCCCGCTCGTCGGCCTCGGCCTGCCAGATCCAGTTCCGCAGGGCTTCGTGATGCACGCCGAGTTCCTCGGCCATGCGGCGGATCACGGGTTTCGGCTCGGCTGTCCGGTACATCCGCACCGCACGCTCACGCAACTCCAGCGGGTACTTCCTCGGGGCAGGCATCGTCTGGGCTCCTCTCATGAGACCCATCTGACCTGCTGTCACCTTTCCCCGCATCTCGGGGGAACCTCATGTGCGCGGCGGTTGCCTGCTTGTTGTCGGTCTGCTCCATGTCTGTGCTCCCGGGACTCTGTCGCTGGTACGGGGTCACCGGGCGGCCGCGGTGGTGTAGGCCTGCGTGATGTGCTCGTGCCGCGCCGAGGTCGGCGGGAACTCCTCAGGGTGCGTGATGATGTAGAGGTCGTTGCGTCGGACCCCGTCGAGGATGATCCGGGCGGCTTCGTCCGCCTCCAACCGGTTGCCCGGTGGCAGGTGGTCGTCGTTGCTCCCGCGCGGCGCGCCGCCCTGTGGCCCGGGCCGCTTCAGCGCGTTCTCACCGATGTTCGACTTCACCTGTGCCGGTGTCAGCACGGACAGACCCACCGAACCGCCCTCTGCTGCCAGTTCGGCCCGGATGGCCTCGGTCAGGGCGACGACGGCGTACTTGGATGCCGAACAGGCGCTCGTACCAGGCCCGGCCACGAGTCCGGCCATCGAGGCGGTGTTCACCATGTGGGCACCGGCGGGGTTGGCCTTCAGCAAGGGGAGGAACGCCTACATGCCGTTCACGACACCGTGGACGTTGATGTCGAGGACCTAGCGGAAGTCGTCGTGCGTCAGCTCGTCGAACGGCGCGAGCGGTCCGACCCCCGCGTTGTCCGCCACGAAGTCAACACGTCCGAACTCGCCGACGGTCCAGTCGGCCAACTGCTGTACGGCGGCGGCGCGGACGTCGACGACGTAGGACGTCGCGCCGATGTCCTTGGCGGTCGTCGCGAGGAGGTCCGCGTCGTTGTCCGCGATGACGGCCGTGGCTCCTTCGGCCACGAGTCGTGCTGCCAGTGCCTTGCCGATTCCGGACGCTCCGCCCGTCACGACGGCAACGCGCCCGCTGAAATCACTGAATCCAGCCATATGGAAACACCTCGGGTGTGAGTTCTACTCGTGGGAGCCGCCTCAGGGGCCGGTGGAGGCCGGTCGGCTCATGAACTCCACGCGTGGGCTGCTTCAGCTGTGGGGTGGTCTCGTCCGTATAGCCCACGCGAAGCCGACGGTTGTCGACGGCGGTTGGGTGGGGGCCAGGTCAGGTGGCCCGAAGCAGACGTTTGAGCTTGGCAGGCGGTGTGGGGTGGTTGACGGCCATGACCGTGTGGCGCACCTCGGCGTCGGGCCAGGCCAGAACGGCATGACCGGTCGTGAGGTCTCCGTCGAGCACGGCGGGTTTCCCGGTCGGTGCCTCGGCACCGACCATCTTCAGGTCCCAGCCGAACTGCTCGGTCCAGCCGTAGCGGGAGGGCCGGTACCTCGGCGCGTCGTCGGCGTGGAGGAGCGCGAGGGCGGCGACCCGGGCCTGTTCCACGGCGTTCGTCCAGGTCGGGATGCGCGTCCCGGCCGGACCCGAGTCCAGGTGAAGGCAGGCGGCGACATCGCCGGCCGCCACGATGCCGGGGGCCGCCCGGCAGCGCTCGTCGACGTGGACGCCGCGTCCGAGCCGTAGTCCGGAGTCGGCCAGCCACTCGACGTTCGGCACGTCTCCCGCGGCCGTCACCACCAGGTCTGCCTCGAACCGCCGACCGTCGGCCGTCGCCACAGCGCACGGGTGTGGGCTGCCGAGCAGGGTCACCTTGTCGGCCACGATCATCCGGCAGCCGACGCGCTCAGCCGATTCCCGGACCAGCGCGCCGACGTACGGGCCGATCAGTGCGTCCAGCGGCGGCACGATGTCGACGACGGTGACCCGCTTGCCGAGCTCGCAGCACGTCGACGCGATCTCCATGCCGAGGAAGCCACCGCCGACGACGAGGACGGACGAGACGTGGGACAGCCGGTCACGCAGGTCGAGACCGTCGCTCCGAGAGCGCAGGACGAGCTCCCGCGACACCGGATTTCCGAGCACTCCCAGGCGGCGGGCACGGGCACCCGAGGCGATGACCAGACCGTCGTAGGACACGTCGCCCCGGGTCGTGCGCACCACCCGGGCCCGCATGTCGAGCCCGGTGGCACGTACCCCGAGACGCAGTTCGACGCCTGAAGGCAGCGGCCCGATCTCGATGTCCTCCGGTGGCTGACGGCCCGCCAGGACGCCCTTCGACAGCGGCACCCGCGTGTAGGGCGGTACCGGCTCCTCGCTGAGCACCGTGATGTGCCCCTCGAACCCTTCGCCGCGCAGCGTGTTGACCGCTGTGACGGCGGCGATCGAGCCGCCCACGACGACCACGTCGCGGGGCGCGGTCACCGCCCACGTCCTCTCAGCGCACCGGCCTCGCTCATTCGACGACTCGCAGCACCGCGACGGGACAGGCCCGTGCCCCCGCCTCGGCTTTGGCGCGGAGCGCCTCGGGCAGAACGTCGTGCCGGAGCACGACGACGGCATCCTCGTCGAGGTCGTAGACCTCCGGGGCGACGTCCGCGCACAGCCCGTGCCCTTCACAGCGGGATGTGTCGGTCTGGATCCGCATGGTGTCTCTCCCTGTCTTCCTGTCCTCAGGCCGCGCGCAGGCGCACGGGCACCGATGTGTAGGAGCGGACGATGGAGTGGACGACGGGCCGTGGTTCACCAGCGGGCTCCAGCCGGGCCACGGACCGGGCGAGTCTGGTGAGCACCGAGGTGATCTCCAGCCGCGCCAGTCCCTGCCCGGCGCACCCGTGGACGCCGTAGCCGAGCGCCACGTGGTCGGCGTTCTGCCGGGTGATGTCGAACTCGTCGGGGCGGTCCCACTTGCGTTCGTCCCTGTTGGCCGAGGCGAAGAAGACGGCAACCCGTGAGCCCTTCGGCAGTGGGTGTCCCCCGATCTCGGTGTCCCGGCCGGCGACCCGGGTGAAGGCGCGCAGCGGACTCTCGAGACGGATCACCTCGTTGAACGCCGAGCCCGCCAGGTCCGGGTTCGCGCGCAGTAGGTCCCACTGGTCGGGGTGTTGTGCGAACAGCGCGATCGCCGAACCCAGAGCACTGATCGTGGTCTCCAGCGAGGGGCCGAAATAGTCGATCAGCAGGGCTGGGCACCGGTCCATGGCCACCTCCCCCCGGTCGGCAGCCGCGAGCAGATCGTGCCCGAGGGACCCGGGAAGCGTGCGCCGCTGCGCCACCAGGCCGCCGGTGTATTCCCCCATCTCGATGGCCGCCGGAATCGACGCCGCATGGCGTTCCGAAGGCGGTCCACCGGCTTCCAGGCCCGCGAGGGCCCAGTCGATGAGCCGGTCACGGCAGTCCTGGGGGAAGCCCAGGAAGTCCGGGACCACCGACATGGGCATGACCTGGGCGATGTCCGTGACGGCGTCGAGGACCTCGTCGCGCTCCAGCAGGGCGGTCACCAGGGCGTCGGCCTTGGCCTCGATGGACGCCCGTTCCTCGCGCAATGCCCGTGGGGTGAGCCGGTGGGCGACGACTTGCCGGAGTTGTTCGTGTTCCGGCCCGTCGCTGGTCAGGATCGCGCCCCGCATCAGCTCGTTGAACACATCGTTGAAGTGAACGCCCTGGCCGGAGATGAACGTCTCGTCATCGGCCAGGACGGCGCGTACCTCGTCGTAGCGTCCCACCGCGTGCATCTGCTGTGAGGCGAGGTATGCGACAGGACCCAGGGCACGAAGCCGACGGTAGTGCGGGTAGGGGTCGACGACGACATCCTCGGAGAACAGGTCGATGTCGAACTCCGGGACACCGGTCTGGCCGGAGGCGGCAGAGGCGGTTTGGGGGGATGGCGAGGCGGTTGACATGTGGCTCCTGACGTCGGCGGCAGGGCCGGGCAGACGGCCCGAACGGGCTGAGGTGCGCTGCTGGCGGGTGGCTGATGGCTGCCGAACCCCGCTATGAACGTGAATACACATTCAGCCTTGGCCAAGTTCACATAACGTCGATCGCCAGTCAAGACTTACGCACGATTCTGTTCGAGGGCAGCCGACGCGCCGGGCCCGCGCTCCGGGCGCGGCTCAGTACTCCCGTGGGGCGCTGAAGAGGTGGGAGATGACCGCGGTTTGGAGATGACTGCGTAGCTCACTCCACGGCAGCGGACGGTCGGACTCCAGAAACTCGCCCTGGGTGACGCGGTGCGCCACCGCGGCGTAGATCAGGCGGTACGCGAAGTCGAGCGCGGCCGCGCGGTCCGGATGCGCGAGGGGGACGTGGTCCAGCGCTTCGGCGAAACGGCGGTTGCCCTCGACGCTGACGCGCGCGCCCTCTTTCCGGACCTCTTCCTGACGGGTGCCGAGCAGAATGAAGACGCGCAGCAGGGCCTCGTGCGCTTGGAACGCGTCGATGTGCGCTCCGACCGCCTCGGCGACCGCGACGGCCGGATCGCGCAGGAGGCGCAGCCGTTCCACCGATGCGCGCTCGGCGATCTCGGCCTGAAGGTTCTCGGTGAAGGCGCGCTGGATGGTAAGGAGCAGCCCTTCCTTGTCACCGAACCGCCGGTAGATGCTACCGACCGCCATACCCGCCCGTTCGGCAACGGCGGCCACGGTCAGGGCGTCCACTCCGCCCTCTGCGAGCAGTGTGTATCCGGCCTGCAGGATGTCCTGCCGCGAACGGCGGCTGCGTTCCTGGTGGGCGCCAGGCCTGCGGGCGGTGGACTCGGTCACCCAGGCATCTTACCGACCGAAGCGTTGACGTCGATGGACATATGTGAACTTCAGCTCACGTGCCCCTTGTGAAAAGGCGCTCACATAGCCTCCTCTGTCGCCCCCGAACAAACTCCCGCGCACCCGAGGAGCGACGACACACCGTTACCGCTCACCGGTCGACGGGTGATGCGCGTCCAGGAGTGCCCGCAACTGTCGGTCCGCGAGGGGGCCAAGTTCTGCCTGGTGCCGTCGGAACGTTTGCGTGGAGCGGTGGGCGGGCCAGTCCTCACCCAGGTAGGCAGCAGGCAGGCCGGGGTCGGCGCGCAAGAGTCGGCCCCAGTCGTCGTGGAGCTGCAGGAGTCGCGGCAGGGCCTCGGCGGCCGGCAGCTCCTCGCCTTCCCAGCGCGCCAGGAACGCAAGGTGGGTGGCGCGCAAGGTTTCGAGGTCCCAGGCCTCGCGCACCAACTGCTCGGGGCGGCTCGGGGCGGCTGGTGTGCCATGGAAGGCCTCCACGAGCCCGAGCGCGTCCGGGAGGTCGTCGAGCAGTTCCTCGACGTCCACCCGGCCGGGGGCGATCCACACGTTGGGCTGGACAACGCCGAATCCGGCCCAGGACAGCCGGCCTTGGAGGTGATAACGCACGTTGCGCAAGCGCTCCGGGACAGGGCAGCTCAAAACCGTCCAGATACCCTCGGCGTGATCGAAGGGCTCCGGCGAGAACATCCGGCCGCCACCCCTTCGCACCAACGCTCTCGCCTCTTCGGTCAGTTCGAAGGCACTGGCACGGCCCTGCCTGTGACGCGTCAGCAGGGAGCGGTGCACCATCCGGTTCAGTGTCGCGCGCGTGGCCGACTCGGAGATCCCCAGCCTGCTCAGTACGGACAGGAGCATCTGGGTCGGAACGGGCGGCGGCGCCTTCCGCTCCTCGCCCACTTCCCTGCCGAACACGTACAAGCCAAAGAAAGCCAGCACCAGTTCATGGGGTCCGGCCGCTTGGCCGACCTCCTCGACTCCTTGTTCCTGCATACCTCGATCGTACGCGACAACCCAGTACGTGTTGCTCTTTTTCGTGTTGACACGAATCTCTGCATCATGTTTTCTGGATGCATCACCCCAGGGCGCATCCGTCGGATTCGCCGGTCGCGATATCGAGAGGAACATGACGATGAACGTGTACGAGCAGGACAACCTCGGCGTCGAGGTCCACTATCTGAAGGCAACCCCACTGGCCGCCTCAGAGCCTCCCCTGACGCCGTTCCAGCCCGGTACCACCGTGCTGCCCAAGGGGTCGGTGCATGTGGAGGGGGGCAAGCCGCTGCCGTGCGACATCCGACTGGACCGCGACCTGGCCATAGCGCTCCGCGACGGAACGGTGATCTACGGCGACGTCTATCGGCCCACGGGCGACGAGCAGGTGCCGGTGATCCTGGTGTGGACCCCGTACGGCAAGTCCGGGGGATGGTGGAACAAGAACATGTATCCCACCACGTTCGGCGTGGACCCGAAAGACCTGTCGGGCTTGCAGGCCTTCGAAGCCCCCGACCCCGCCTACTGGTGCGACCACGGCTATGCGATCGCCGTGGTCGACGTGCGCGGCACCGGCCGCTCCGGTGGGGACCTCCTGGTCTGGGGCAGCGCCGGCGGGCGGGACGTCTACGACACCGTCGAGTGGCTCGCCGAACAGGAATGGTGTTCCGGCAAGGTCGGCATGAACGGCAACTCCCAGCTCGCCATCATGCAGTGGTTCGGCGCTGCGGAACGGCCCCCGCACCTCGCAGCCATCGCCCCGTGGGAGGCACTGAGCGACATGTACCGGGACAACGCCGTGCGTGGCGGCATCCCCGACATGGACTTCCACAACCGCGACATCTTGGCGTTCCTCTACGGCGAGAACCGCTTCGAGGACGCCGCGGCCATGCTCGAGGATTATCCACTGATGAACGGCTACTGGGCCGACAAGCGCGCCAGGATCGAGCAGATCGATGTGCCGGCCTACGTCGTCGCCAGCTGGACCAACAGTCTGCACACCCGCGGCACGCTGGCGGCATTCCGGGGGATCGCCTCGACCGACAAGTGGCTGCGCGTCAGCAACGAACTGGAGTGGGTCGACATCGCCGACCCCGACAACGTCGCCGACCTGAACCGCTTCTTCGACCGCTACCTCAAGGACATCGACAACGGCTGGGAGGACACCCCGCGCGTGCGCCTGTCCGTGCTCGACCCCGGCGGCACCGACCAGGTCGGCCGACCGGAGAACGAATGGCCCCTCGCCCGGCAGGAATGGCGCACCCTCCACCTGGACGCGGCGGACGGCACCCTGTCGGACAAGCCACCCACGCAGGAGGCCATCGCCCGCTACCAGGGCAATGACAGCACTTCCTCCGTCACCTTCACCCTGTCGTTCGACGAGGACACCGAGATCACCGGCCACCTCAACCTGCACCTGTGGGTGGAGGCCGAGGCCGCGGAGGACATGGACCTGTTCGCCGCCGTGTACAAGACCGACAGCGACGGCAACCGTCTGTACCACTACGAGGTGCGAGGCGAGGAGGCCCGCGCCGCGGTCCGTGCCATGGCAGAAGGTAGCCACATGCCCGCGGGAATCACCTACTCGGGCCCGAACGGCCGGCTGCGCGTGTCCCATCGCGCCAAGGACCCCGAGCGCTCCACCCCGGCCGAGCCCTACCTCACCCACGCAGAGGAACAGCTCCTCACGCCCGGCGAGTGCGTCCCGGTCGAACTCGCCCTGTGGCCCACCTCCCTGCTCGTCCATCCCGGCGAGCACCTGGTCGTCGAGATCGCCGGCCACCCCGTGGGTGATATCGCCCTGCCGCCCCTGCCCGGCGGCAACCCCGACATCCGCACCCGCAACAAGGGCGCCCACCTCATCCGCACCGGCGGCACCTACGACTCCCACCTGCTGCTGCCCGTGGTCCCGCCGGCCGACGTGCATCACTGACAGGCCATCCGCCCTGCCGCGCAGCCGAGCCGCCGATGCGCCCCGACACCGCTTCCAGCCGTGCCGGGGCGCACAAGCCCAGCCCTTCCCGCACCGAGGCCGAACGCCGCCCTGTCCAAGGTGAGCAACCTGCCGGACGTGGCCCGGCGGCCTGGGTCGCCAAGGCCGGCGACTGACGCGGCTCTTCCCAGCGGAAATTCCAGGTCGACGCCACCGCTGCCGTGGGCCTGACGCCGGGGGTGGCGGCTACGGGAACCACCCGCCCCACGCGGAACCACAGGTCTACGCCTGCGGATCACCGCGTCCCGGTCGTCCGACGTACAGCCTTACCCAAGGAGACGTCCGGCCAGCGTCGAGAGCTCTCTGGCACGGTCGTTGTGCTCCCAGGGCATGAACGTCACCGTATTGGTCAGGAAGGCGAACGACAGGCCGGAGTCGGGATCGGCCCAGACGACATTGCCACCCTGACCTTCATGCCCGAACGCGCGTGGCGACACCGTCGAACCGAAAAATGCCAGTTCCGATCTGGGCCTCGCACCCGGCTCGCCGGCAACGTACATGCTGAGGCTGCGGGTGACCGGACGGCCCCAGCGTCCCGTCATGTGCACCCTGACATGTCCGGTGGCATCGGCCAGGACGGCAGGGTCCCACAGTGTGCCGGGATTGTGCAGGTATGCCTGGTAGAGGCGCGCCAGCCCCGTGGGGGTTCCGACGCAGCCGGCGCCAGGGAATCCGGCGGCGCGACCCTCCGTCTCTCCCAGGCCACCAGGAGTGAGCACGGTTCCATCGCTCGACGTGAAGACCGGAGGCAGCATCGTCAGAGTCTCGTCCGAGAGGAAGTAGGTGTGCTCCAGGACTTTCTTCTGCTCGGCGGCCGACTCCCCCAGGGACACACCGTGGATCCCAGCCACGCCCAGTGGTTCCAGCACGCGGCTGCGGAGGAACTCGCGGTGGTCCAGGCCCGAGACGCGAGCGATCACTTCGGCCAGAACCCAGCTTCCGGACGCGGGGTGGTAGGCGTACCGCATGCCCGGCTCCTGAGTCAGGGTCCAGGAGGAGAACGCCTGCAGCCGCCTGTCGCGGTCGGTCCACTCCGGCCAGTCCAGGGGAGCGTCCGGAAATCCGCCCGTGTGCGTCATGACGTGCTCGACCGTCACCCGCTCCTTGCCGTTGTCGGCGAAGTCGGGGACGTGCTGGGCGACCGGATCCTCGGGGCGTATCGCCCCCTCGCTCACCAGCAGCCACAGGGCGGCGTCCTGAACCGTCTTGGAGGGCGACATCACGACCATCGGCGTCTCCGGAACCGCCGCTCCATAGGCGCGTGCGAAGACGACCTCGCCATCGAGCCCGACCGCGAACGAGGCCGCTCGCAGCTGACCCTCCTCGACTTCGCGTCGTACCCGCTCGCACAGCTCCTGGAGCACCGCTTCGTCCAACCTCGCCTGCGGCGAGCTCTTGTCCATGTCTTCTCCTTGATACTCCAGCTGTAGATCATGATCTTGCTGGTTCGAGGCTGGTGCGGAAACGGGTACGGCCACCGTTGATCACCGAAGTCGTGTGGACGAGCGGCGAGACGGTGGTCGCAGGTCACAGCAAGGGTCCCGGCCGATGGCGGGAGGCGGTCAAGCCGGCCATGAGCCGGTGACGGTGTGCCACTGACGCTGGTCGCCGAGGCCGCTGTGAGGGCGTCCTCGGCGTCGATCCGGTGGGAACGTTCGACCTTGCCGTTCAGCCCCAGGGTGCGGGGCTTGATGTAGGTGGGGGCGGTGCCCTCGTCGAGCACGTGCCAGTGGAAAACGCACTGGATTCGGCGCCGCTGTCGGTCTGGATGACCTCGACCAACGCGAGCAGCCGGGTGCAATCGTCGATGGCGGTGAACCGGAAGTACTTGTTGCGACCGCCACGCCACCCCTGGGCATCGAGGCGAGCGGCTCGGCCCCGGTGCACCACACAGCACCTTCCTCGGCGGCCCGCGGAGGGCGCGCGGTCAACATCGGTGCGACAGCCGGTGAAGTGCCCATCGAACTGCACTCCATGATGGACCGACAGCAGTCGATCTTCGGACCGTTGTGGTCACCCCAGCCGGCACGAGCGCAGCGGGCGGCGTCGCCAACCTCGTCGTCCGTCCGGCGAGTCAGTAGCGCCGCCCCGGCGCACGGGACCCGGCCCTGGCGAGGCTGAGCTCCGCGGACCGGTTCCTAGGTGCCCACCCGCTCTATGACGGGCGCCTGTTGATTCAGTCCTGTGCCGCCGCCGTCGACGGTTCAGTGCGCACATGTTTTCCGCGGAGTTCCCTTTTACGGATCTTGCCTGCGCCGGACCTCGGCAGAGGCTCGGTGCGCAACTCCACCGTCTTCGGCACCTTGTAGCCGGCGATGTGCTTGCGGCAGTGCTCGATCAGGTCCCCTTCTGTGACGCCGGTTCCGGTGAGGGTGACGACCACCGCGTGCACGCGCTCGCCCCAGCGTTTGTCGGGCACGCCGATGACCGCTACTTCGGCCACCTCCGGGTGCGTGTCCAGCACGCGCTCCACTTCCAGGGAATACACGTTCTCCCCGCCAGTGATGATCATGTCCTTGATCCGG
This sequence comes from Streptomyces graminofaciens, assembly GCF_030294945.1. Lineage (NCBI taxonomy): Bacteria > Bacillati > Actinomycetota > Actinomycetes > Kitasatosporales > Streptomycetaceae > Streptomyces > Streptomyces graminofaciens. The sequence continues at coordinate 2,485,646 of NZ_AP018448.1, forward strand.
TCTACGAGGAACACATAACCGTCCGCGTCGCGGTAGCCGCCGTCGCCTGTGCGGTACCAGCCGTCCACCAGGGCCTGGCTGGTCGCCTCGGGACGGTTGAGGTAGCCGAGCATGATGTTCGGGCCCCGGACCCAGATCTCGCCGACCGTGCCGTCGGCTACGGGGCGGCCGTCGGCGTCGCGTATCTCCAGCTGCACACCCGGAAGCGGATGGCCGACCGAGTTCAACCGCTCCGGGACCTCTCCCGAGAGTGCTCTTCGGTGGTCCTGGGGCGACAGGAAGGTGCACCCGGGGCTTGCCTCCGTCATGCCGTACCCCTGAATGAACTCGCAGCCCAGTGCCTTCGTCGCCCGGCGCAATTGCTTTCCCGACATGGGAGAAGCGCCGTAGTGCACCAGCCGCAGGCTGCTGAAATCGGCGGGATGGTCGTCGAGATGGTCGAGCAGCATGTGGATCATGGTGGGAACCAGGAATGCGACGGTGGCCCGGTGCTCGGCCACCGCCTGTGCGTAACCGGTAGGCGTGAACCGGGGCAGGAGCACGTGGGTGCCGCCCACCCAGGTGACCGTGTGGATCATCTGCGCACCGGCCGCATGAAAGAAGGGCGGGGCGTGGAGAACGATGTCCTCGGGCTGGAACCCGTCCTGGTGGAAGTTGTGCTTGCAGTTGGACAGGATGTTCGCATGGCTCAACATGACGCCCTTGGGGCCTGCCGTCGTGCCTCCCGTGTACATGATGACGGCGAGCGAGTCGGGATCGAGATCGGGGGGCGCGACGCCCTGGTCGGCCATGAGTGACTCGTAGGGCAGACAGTCGTCGGGACAGGTGCCGTCGCCGGCGAACAGCAGCTGCCTGAGGCCGGGGATGCGTTCGCGAAGACGGCGGCCCGCCTCAAGGTTCGGCGCATCGACGATGAGGATCTCGGCGCCGGAATCCTCGAGCATGAAGGCCAGTTCAGGGACAGCCAACCGCGTGTTCAGGGTGGTGAGGACGCGACCGTACGCCGGCACGGCCAGCCAGCTCTCCAGGTGCTCCAAGGAGTTCGCCAGCAGTACCGCGACGACCGACCCCGGTTGGATCCCGGCCTCCGCCATACCTGCCCCGATACGCCGGACCCGGTCGTGCAACTCACGATAGGTCAGGCGCCGCTCCCTCTCGATCACAGCCGTCCGGGCACCGTGGGAGCGGGCCGCGTTCTCCAGAGGCCAAGCCAATGTTCCCTGCATGCTGCGATCTCCTTTGACAACAGCTTTCAAAAAGGGACGGATGCCGTGGATCATCGCGACCTACGGCGCGAGGGCGCTCAGCCTGAATGCTGCAACGGACAGCCGGGACAGTCCGACAGGCGGGTCCTCACAGATGGGGACGGAGGTCTGTTGTGGTGGCCGGAAGCCGGGGTCAACGTCCTGAAAACTCGGGTCGCCTCTTCTGCATGAAGGCACGTTGCCCCTCGCGCACGTCATCCGATTCGGCGCACGCGGCGACGAGCGCCTCGGCATCTTCCCGCCTCGTCGCGTCGACGGCGGACTTGATCGCGGCCTTCGCGGCACGGACCGTCAGCGGCGCGTTGGCCGCGATGGCCGCGGCCAACGCTCGGGTCGCCTCCTCGAGTTCCCCTGCGGGCAGGACACGATTGACGAGGCCGGCATGGAGCGCTTCCGCTGCCGCGAGAGGACGACCGGTGAAGAGGATCTCGGCCGCGTAGCCCGGCCCGACGGCGTGCACCAAAGCGTGGGTGAGCGTGACGGGATAGCCGATGCCGAGGCGAGCGGCCGGGATGGCGAACCGGCTGTCGTCCGCGGCAATACGTATGTCCGCGCCGAGAGCGACTGCCACGCCCGCCCCCAGACAGTGGCCGTGGATCATGGCGATCAGCGGTGTGGAGAGCGTCGCGAGCCCTCCGAAGAGGCTCGCCTCCGTCTTCTCGGCCAGCGACCGGGTCACCGCGCTGGTCTGCTGGGCCTCGAACTCGGAGATGTCCGCGCCGGCCGCGAAGGCCACGCGGCCCTCCCCGCGCAGGACGATCACCCGAACCGTGGGATCGTCGTCCAGGCGCCGCAAAATCTCGTCCAACTGGCCCATCATGCTGATCGACAGGGCATTGCGGCGTCCCGGGTTGCTGATCGTGACCCAGCCGACGGAGTCCTCTGCCTTCCCATGGACGGTGCCCGGGGGCGGCATCGCGCTCACGGCCGCTTCTCCGCGTGGTAGCGGTTGCACAGCGCCCCGATGCCTTCGATGTGGACTTGGAACTCGTCGCCGTCGGTCAGATATCGGGGTGGCTGCCGGACGGCTCCGACTCCGGCCGGGGTTCCGGTCAGGATCAGATCGCCGGGCTCCAGCGTGAGGAAGGTCGTGAGGTAGGTGATCAGCTCGGTGACGCCGTAGACCATGCTGCTGGTGCGGTCGTCCTGCACGGTCTCTCCGTTGAGCAGTCCGGTGACACGAAGGTCGGGGTGGACGCCGCCGAGCCGCTCGGCGGGGACGACGACCGGCCCGAGCGGGGTGAGACCGTCCCACGCCTTGCCGGCGGTGCGGCCGGGGGTGTGCAGCTGGTAGTCGCGTACGGACCCGTCGTTGGCGATGGTGTAGCCGAACACCACGTCGGCCACGTCCTCGGCGGCGACCCGGCGGCACCGTCGGCCGATCACGACCGCGAGTTCGCTCTCGTAGTCGACCTTGTCCGATTCCGGTGGCAGTGCGAGATCCGCGTAGGGGCCTGCCAGGGCGTTGTCCCACTTGGGAAACAGGTCCGGGTAGGAGGGGGCGGAGGTGCGGCCCGTCTCCCTGCTGTGTGCGGGGTAGTTCTGGCCGACACAGATGATCTTGCGCGGCCGTCCGACGGGGCTGAGCAGGGCGTCCTCGTTCAGTGCGACCGGTTTGCCCGGCTGGATACGGCCGGACTGCCCCTCGGCGGCCTCCAGCAGCGCGGGCAGGTCGGTGAACGCGAGCCCGTCGACCGTGGCGATGTGCGCTGCCGTGGCTCCCGGCCGGAACAGCACCGCGGCCGGGCCGTCCGCCAGTTCCGCTCGTCCCAGGCCGGCTTCGGCGGCCCAGCTCTGCTCCGTCATGGCAGTCTCCTCATTTCGTACCGGCGTCTTCGTAGGCATCGGTGCCGGCGATGACCCCGGCGTCCACCAGTTGCTGGATGTCCTCGGCGCTGTAGCCGAGTTCGGCGAGGAGCGCGGGAGCGGACTCGCCCAGCCTCGGCGCCCCGCCTCGGGCGCGGGGCGCACCGTCGGCAACGACGGGTGTGTTCACGATGACCGGCTCGCCGTGGCGTTGCGGGTCCTTGGGGAAGATGCCGCGCACGCGAAACTGCGGATCGGCCACGACGGCGTCGATGGTGTTGACCGGCCCGCAGGGCACTCCGGCGTCCCGGAGCGCGGCCATCCAATGATCGCGCGGGGCAGTGATGAAGCGCTCTTGCAGAATGTCGGCCAGTTCTTTGCGATGGCGGAACCGTTCGTACTCGGTCGCGAACCGCTCGTCACCGGACAGATCGATGCCCAGCACCGAGCACAGCCGCGGCCAGGAGCGGTCCACCGCGCCGATGACGAGGGTCTGCCCGTCACCGCAGCCGAAGGCCTGGTACGGCGCTGCCAGGCGGTGCGCGGTGCCGAGCGGGCCGGGCACCTCTCCGGTGGCGACGTGGTCGGCGACCTCCCAGAGCGACCAGGCGGCCACCGTGTCGGCCAGCGCGATGTCCACGTATGAGCCTCCGCCCCCTGCCCGGGCACGTAGCAGGGCGGCGAGCACACCGATCGCGGCCCACATTCCGCTGCCGAGGTCGGACAGGGGGAAGCCGGCCTTGGCGAGACGGCCGTCGTCGGTGCCGGTAACACTCATCAGGCCGCCATAGGCCTGCGCGATCAGGTCGATGCCCTTGGCGTCCCGCATCGGCCCGAACTGACCGAACCCGGAGATGGAGCAGTAGACCAGGTCCGGACACTCGGCCCGCAGATCCTCGTAGCCCAGGCCCATCCGGGACATCGCGCCGACGCTGAAGTTCTCCACGAGGATGTCGCTGCGGCGGGCCAGGTCGATGACGATCTGTCGGCCGCCGGGGGACTTCAGGTCGACACCCAGGCTGCCCTTGTCACGATGAATGAGATCGAACGGCAGGGAGCGGCGGTCGGGACCCATCTTTCGCCGGCGCATACCGTCTCCGTCGACCGGCTCGATCTTGATCACCTCGGCGCCCAGATCGGAAAGGATCATGGTGCAGTACGGCCCCGCGAGGGCGCCCGTCACATCGAGCACCCTGACGCCATCCAGAAACGGCGCCACTCTCGTCGTCCAGCCCATCGGCACTGCCCCTTCCCATCGGTCCGCATCGTGGACCACTGGACCGAATAACGGCCTGATGGCAAGCTAGGTGATATTTCACCGGGGCGTCAAGCAACGTCCCGCATACCTGTGAGCCGCCGGACTGGCAGGACGGAAGAGGTCTGACATGACAGCACCGGTCTCGTACGAAGCGGAAGCAGCATGTCGCCGCCTGGTGGTGGCTTTCGCCCATCACCTCGATCACCGGGAGTTCGACCGCGTGGCGGCTCTGTTCACCGACGACGGCGTCTGGGACAGGCACGGTGAGCGGTTGGAGGGCCCCGAGCAGATCCTCGCCCTGCTCGAGCAACGACCGCTCACCCAACTCGAGCGACATGTGATGACCACCATCCACGTCACCCAGCTGTCGCCGGACGAATGCGCCTCGACCAGCTACGCGATGATCTTCCGCGCCGAGACGGCACCGGGTCGGCCGGCCGCAGTCCAAGGCCCGGTCGCCGTAGGCGATTTCCACGACCGGTTCCGGCTCACCGACAGCGGTTGGAAGCTCTCCTTCCGGACGTCGGAGCCAGTGTTCGTCATCCGACCCACATGACACGGCGGAAGCCGGCCCCCACCCACTCCACCGAACAAACCTGACGTCGCGATCGGTCCTCCGCATCGCAGAGAAGGACGCCCATGTCCACGCAACACCCCTTCGCCGGGCGCACACTCCTGATGTCCGGCGGCAGTCGCGGGATCGGCCTCGCGATCGCTGTCCGTGCCGCACGTGACGGCGCGAATGTCGCCTTCATCGCCAAGACCGACGCCCCCGACCCCCGGTTGCCGGGTACAATCCACACGGCGGCCGCGGAGATCGAAGCCGCCGGCGGCAACGCTCTCCCGATCGTCGGCGACATCCGCGACGACGACACCGTCTTCGACGCCGTGGCGAGAACTGCCGCCCGCTTCGGCGGGATAGACATAGTCGTCAACAACGCCTCGGCGATCGCCCTCACCGGTGTCGGAGAGCTGCCCCTCAAGCGCTACGACCTGATACAGGACATCAACGCACGCGGCACCTTCGCCCTCACATCAGCCGCCCTGCCCTACCTCCTCAAGTCGTCGGCACCGCGAGTTCTCACCCTCTCGCCGCCGCTCAACCTCGACCGCCGCTGGCTGGCCCGGCATGCGCCGTACACCGTCAGCAAGTACGCGATGACCATGCTGACGCTCGGTGTGGCCGAACAGTATCGGGAGCAGGGCATCGCGGCCGGCTGTCTGTGGCCGCGGACCCTGGTGGCGACCGCCGCCGTGCGGAACGTCGTCGGCGGCGAGGACGGAATGCGGGCGTCCCGACGACCGGAGATCATGGCCGACGCGGCCGCGGCGATTCTCGCTCTCCCCGCATCCGAGAGCAATGGACAGTGCTACGTCGACGAGGAGGTGCTGCGTTCGGCCGGCGTCTTTGACCTGTCGTGCTACCTGCACGACGGTGCCACCGAGGAGAGCCTCGAAACAGACTTCTTCCTGTGAGCGAGCCCTTACAAGGCTCCAGCTCCAGTTCGATCTCATCGCTTCAGTACCGGAAAGGGCTGTGAACCGTGACCACGCCAAGTACACCAGCGTCCAGCACCAGACCACCGTCCGCCATGCGCGTCTCGCTGACCTCCGGCCTCCTCGGCGGACTGATCGGGGCGGTGTTGAGCGCCCTCGTCAACTACGCGTTCGTCGGCGTGCCGGAGGGCGCGGCGGCCAACGCCGTGAATCACGCCGTGAGCGGCCTCATCAGCGGTTTCGCAGCCGGGTTCATCGGACTCCTGGTGCATCAGCGCAAAGCGTCCGCCGCGGCGGAGGCCAACTCGGCCGACCGGTAGGGCGATCACCGCCACCGGAGGTCAGGGAACCGACGTCATGCGGGTCAGCCGCGCAGGACCCGCATGACGTCGGTGATGACGGCGATCTGCTCGTCCGGGGTGCCGCCGACGATGCGGTTGCCGAGCCCGAGGTAGGTGGCGCCGGATTCGGCCCATTCCTCCATGACGGTACGCCACTGTTGCCCGGGAACAGCCTGGGTGAGCAGGCGGGCCTCGAGTCCGACGGCGGCCGCGGGCCGGCCTGCGTCGCGCACGTGGGTCCGAAGACGGGCAACCACCTCGCGGGCCTTGGCGGGGTCGAGGCCGAGCGGGGCGAACATCTTGTAACCGTCGGCGAATCGCGCGATGCGGCGCAGGGCTCTGTCGGTGGGGACTCCGCCACTGGCCATGCTGCCCGCGCCCATCCAGACGGGGATGCGGCGTGTGGGCCGGGGGTGGATGCCCGCACCGTCGAGGTCGTGGAACTCGCCGGAGTAGTTCACACTGGGCTCACTCCACAGCAGACGCATGACCTCGATCTGCTCCTCCAGGCGGGCGCCGCGGCGGCGGGGGTCCTGGCCGAGGAGAGCGACCTCACGGTCGTTCCAGCCGAGCGACACAGCCAGACGCAGCCGTCCACCCGACATCAGGTCGACCTCGGCGGCCTGTTTGGCGGCGAGGACCGTGGGCCGCAGGGGCAACAACAGCATCGAGGTGGTGATCTCGATGCGACTCGTGACGCCCGCCAGATAGGCGGCGAGGGTCATGGTCTCGTGCCACGGGTCGTCAAAGGCGAAGCCCGGCGGAAAGGGACTGTCGGTCGTGGCCGCCACGTGCTCGGAGAAGCTGAGGGTGTCGTAGCCCAGCTCCTCCGCGGCCTGGGCGAAGTCACGGATCGCCGACGGATCCTCGAAGTACGGCAGGTCACACCCGAGCCGGATGGTCATGCCGACCGCTCTTCCAGCACGGCATGGGTGCCGAACTCACGCCGGTGATAGGTGAGCGGCGCTCCGTCCCGGCTCGAGGCCGCGACCACCCTCCCCATCACCACGAGATGGTCACCGCCATCGACGAACCGTGTCACCTCACAGGCGAGCCAGCCGGTGACGCCCTGCAGACGAGGCAGTCCGGTGTCGACCTGCCAGGGCACGCCCGCGAATTTGTCGGCTCCCTTGCCGGCGAACCTTATCGCCAGCTCTCCCTGATCGGCGCCCAGCACGTTCAGGCCGAATCGTCTCTTCTGCTGCAGCAGCGACAGCAGCGTGGAGTTGCGGTCCAGGGCGACCAGGACCATCGGCGGTTCCAGGGACAGTGCCGAGAAGGCGCTGACCGTGGTGCCGTGAGGTCGGCCTTGACTGAAGGTGGTCACTACGGAAACCGGCGTGCACACCGAACCCATGACTCGGCGGAAGAGTTCGCCGGGAACGTATCCAGGGGCCGGTGGCGACGCCGGAGGTGGAAAATCGCTGGCATTCACAGGCACCGCCTTTGTCGAGAGGGCCGGACGCCGATGCAGGTGTGCCGTCATCGGCTCCTGATATTTCAGCTATGAAGATCGCGATTCAGTACGTGATCACGTGGCATCAAGGACTCGGCTTGCCCAAAACGGAGGCGATGACGCCGCGCAGTGTGGCCGCCGGATCGTCCACAAGGCCCCGCGAGCGCCATGCCACGTGGCGGTCAGGGCGGACCAGAAGGCAGCCGTCGTCGTCGAACTCCCGGATCCTGGTCCACTCCCCCAGGACATCGTCGTACTCGGCACGCAAGCCGATCGTCCGGGCGTCGACCGCGATGCCGGTCTCGCGCGAGATCGCCGCCACCGCCTCGGTCCACGCCTGACCACCGACCCCGGTGAGCACGGTGAACCGGCCGTGCCCGACGAGGTCGAGGGTCGAGACATGCCCGGTGCCATGCTGGAGCCAGACGTGGGGCAGGTGGGCCCCTGGGTGCGTGGTCGGGTGGTAGAAGAGCTCGGGATCCCTTGTGTACTCGGGGAATGGCGTTCCGTCGTCGACCACGGCGCTGGAGGTGTAACGCTGCCCCAACTCCACTCCGTGGCAGTTGAGTTGCCAATCGACCAAGGGGAGCGCATTCAGCACAGCGGCTCGGCGGGTCTCACCAGCCTTGCCGGGGGCGAAAAGCTCGTCGACAGCGGCCCATCCTTGCTCGGCGGTCTGCCCGGGAGCCACCCCAAGGGCTTCGGCGAGCGGTTGGAGATCCTGGATGCTCTTGATCGCCCGGTCGATCACCTGACGTCCTACCGGCTTGCGTTCGTCGTGGTAGGAGTCGAGCAACGAAGGACCGGCATGTCCGCGCAGCACATGGGCGAGCTTCCAGGCGAGGTTGTATGAGTCCTGGATCGAGGTGTTGCTCCCGAGCCCGTTCGCCGGCGGATGCCGGTGCGCCGCGTCACCGGCCAGGAAGACCCGGCCCTTGCGGTACCGCTCGGCCACCAACTGGTTGATGTCCCACTGCCCGATGTGCTTGATCGTGAAGTCGACGTCGGGATCCCCGA